>DATDHT010000470.1:0-13790 GCA_036521435.1 Roseiarcus sp. | reverse complement strand
TGAAGATCCAGGGAGCCAGCCAGGACTCCAGCATGCCAATGGGTTGGTCGTCCGCGAGCAGAAGCCTGCGGATGTGAAAAGCGGTCTCGCCGTCTCCGATCTCAAGCGCCTCGGCGGCTTCCGCTCTCGCGGGCGCGCTTTCCGCGCTGAACGTGGAATAGGATGGGCGCAGGCCGCGCCTGCGCATATCCTCCGAGAAGCTTGCGAGTTCGTTGACCGGCTGCTCGACCTTTGGCGTAAGCACAATCGAGCCGCGACCGGACTGCCGTCTGATCAGCCCCTCTTGCCGTAGCCTCTCGAGAGAGGCGCGGGCTGTCGCGCGGCTGACCTGGAAGGTCGCGTTAATCTCAGTCTCGGAAGGCAACACGTCGCCGGGCCTAAACTCGCCCGTGGCAATGGAGCGGCGCAACCGGTCGGCGATCTGACGCCAGAGCGGTGACGCGTCAAGCGATAGGTTTCCTTCGTTCCACGACATAATTCAATTGTACGAACGTTATGGCGTTTCGTCCAGTGAGGCAGCGAGATCAAGTTGCACAAACTTGTGGCCAATGCAAAAAATGTCATCATACCAACGAGGTAATGAGAGGCACCGATCCCACTTGCCAGCATGCTCGTCTTGTGAAACGATTAACTCGTTCCCTAGGGTCTTCCCAGCAATCTAATCAGGAGCAGCTCGTGGACACTATTCCTCAGAGGGCCAGCTGCACCATATTGGTCGCGACCTGCGCGCTCGCCGCCGCACTTTCCTTGCATTCCGCACAAGCTGCCGATCCCACGATAGCGCTGATCCTGGGCGTCAAAGGAAGCCCGTTCGACGACGCGCTCGCCTGCGGCGCGCTTGATGCGGCGAAGACGCTCGGACTGCACATCGATCTTTTTGCGCCGGACCATTTCACCGGAGAATCGCAGGCGCCGGTCGTGGACGCGGTGACCGCGCGAAAGCCCACGATCACGATCATCTCTCCTGCTGACGCAAACGGCGTGACCCGACCCCTGAGGCAGATGGCCGACCGCGGAACAAAGATCATAACGGTCGACACCGTCGTCGGTGATCCGTCCTTCGTCGCAAGCGAAGTCATCACCTCGAATATCGAGGGAGGGAAGACTGCGGCTGCAGCGATGATCGAGGCGATCGGCGGAAAGGGGCCGGTGCTGGTCATCACCAACCCGCCTGGCTCAGTGGCTCAGGACGAACGCGCCAAGGGGTTCGAGGAAGGCCTGAAGTCGGCTTCGGGCGTGACCTATCTCGGTCCGCAGTACCAGAACGACGATCCTCAGAAAGCGGCCGAGATCGTCACGTCGACGCTCGCCGCGCATCCCGATCTTGCGGGCATTTTCTCGACCAACGATCAGGGCGCGACTGGCGCGATCACAGGCTTGCGTCAGGCCGGAGCGATTGGACGCGTGAAACTTGTCGCCTACGATTCGGCGGCCGCGGAGGTCAACGCCTTCAAGAACAAGCAGATCTCGGTCCTTATCGCTCAAGACCCCAAGCGAGAGGGTGAGATGTCGGTCGAGATCGCCAAAAAAGTCCTCGACGGCCAGCCCGTGGAGAAACAGAGGCTAGCCGAAACGGTGCCGGTCATGAGCGGCGACACGGCCAAGGCGGACCGTTATGAATACAAAAGCGATTGTTCGCTGAGCTACTGAGCCGCATCAGGACGCGTTCCACCATGCCGACCGCGACAGCCGACCTTACCAGCCTTTTTGTCGAGAGCGACGCGCTTCGTCTGGCAGAGCTTGTCCGACAAAAAGAGGTGACGCCGGCGGAATTGACGGAGACCGCGATCCGCCTGATCGAGACCCTCGATCCGGAGCTGAACGCGGTCGTCATCCGGGATTTCGATCGTGCGATCGCGCGTGCGGCCGAGACTTCCGCGGAGACTCCTTTCGCCGGCGTCCCTTATCTTCTCAAGAACATCGGGTCCGGTTGCGAAGGACTTCCTCTGACCAACAGTCTGCCGTTCCGGAAGGACTACGTCAGTCCGTCCGACTCCGAGATGGTGCGGCGGATCAAGGCGTCCGGCCTGAACATCCTGGGGCGCACCAATGTGCCTGAGCAGGGGTGGTGCATCGCGACCGAGCCTCGCATGTACGGCCCGACGCTGAACCCCTGGAATACGGCCGTCACCGCCGGCGGCTCGAGCGGCGGCGCCGTCTCCGCGGTCGCATCCCGCATGATTCCGATGGCGGAAGCAAGCGATGGCGGTGGATCGATACGCGCGCCTGCCTCGTGCTGCGCGGTCGTCGGGCTCAAGCCGTCGCGCGGACGGATCACCTATGGACCGGACGACGTCGATGTCTGGTTCGGGAGCGTGTCGACATTCGCGGTCACCCGCTCGGTGAGAGATACTGCGGCGCTTCTGGACGCGACGGCCGTGATCATGCCGGGCGACCCTTATACGCCTCCGACGCCAGCACAGAGCTGGCTCGATTGTCTTCGCGAGCCAGTGAAGCCGCTCAAAATCGGCTTCGCATTGACGCCGCCCTGGGGCGCGCCGTTCGCCGCCGAAGTGACCGATGCGATGACGCAGACTTTGTCCCTCCTTCAGGATCTTGGCCATGTCCTCGAAGAGCATGCGATGATCACTGACATCGAGACCGCGTGGCGCGACTATAATCAGATGAACTCCGTCCAGACCGTCCTTGAATTCGACGAGATGGCGAAGGCGCTCGGGCGGCCGATCCCGGAGTCGGAACTAATCGCGTTCAACCGGGCCTGGCTTGGGCGCGGGCGCGGGCTTTCGGCTCGCGACTACGCAAGAAGCGTTGCGGCGGTTCGCAAGGCCAATCAGCTCGTTCAGGCCGAACTGGCGCCGTTCGACGTGTTTCTCACCCCGACCCTGACCCAGCTGCCCAGGCCGGTCGGCTACTGGGACCTGAACGAGCCCGATTATGAGAAATATATCGCGACATGGACGGACGCGGCGTTCCTCTTTCCCTTCAATGTTTCCGGCCTGCCGGCGGTGTCCGTGCCGGCGGCCTGGACCAGCGACGACATTCCGATCGGCGTCCAACTCGTGGGACGCTACGGGGATGAAGCCACGATTCTTCACCTCTCCGCGCAACTCGAGCAGGCGAGGCCGTGGATCCAGCGCCGTCCATCAATCTGCGCGGGAGCGTAGTCCCAGGCAGAGGCGCATCACCGGGGCTATCGAGATAAACATGGGAGAGCCAGCATGTTGAAGGCCTTGATACTGACCACCGCGATCTCTTTGGCTGCGCTGTCTTCGGCCTGGGCCGAGGACAAGTTGCCGGTGACCGGAAAGACGTGCTCTGACCTCCTCGCCTTCTATAAGAACCTGCCTTTTACATCAATCCTGCCCTTGCCCGATGGGCCGGTCTCCATCCCCGGAAAGACAGGAGACATCACAATTGGATTTTCGCAGACTGGCTTCAATCATCCCTGGCGCACAGCGATGCTGGCTGCCCTTCAAGCGGAGGCCTGTCGCCATCCGAACATCAAACTCGTCGTCGTCGACGGCAACGTCGATGTCGCCAAGCAGAACAATGACGTGCGCGATCTTCTCGCGCGCGGCGTCGACGCGGTTCTCATGAGTCCTGTTGAATCGGGGGCGCTCGTTCCCGCCGCACGCGCAGTCATGTCGGCCGGCCTCCCGCTTATTGTCATGGATCGCGACGTCCCGACCGACAAGACTTTGTTCATCGGGCAGAGCAACGTGACAATGGCGGAAGGCGTCGCGGAGAAAATGGCGAAGGACCTAGGAGGCAAGGGCAACATCGTCGTCATCACCGGCCTCAAAGGCTCGTCCGCGGCGGTCGATCGCGACAAGGGCATGAAGAACGTCCTCGCCAAATACCCCGACATCAAGGTCCTGGCGACTGGCGACGGACAGTGGATTCGCGACCCGTCCGTGCCGATCATGGAAGACTTTCTCACCGCCTATCCGAAGATCGACGCCGTCTTCTCGCACGCCGAGGAATCGGCCTGGGGAGCCCAGCTCGCCGTTGCTCGTGGCAACCACTGCAAGGACGACATCAAGCATTATACGTTCGACGGCTCGAACGCCGGCTTCAAGGCCGTGAAAGCCGGGACGTTCCAGGCGGACGGGAACTACACGCCCTACATCGCCGATATCGGCCTGAGAGCGGCGATCTACAAACTCATGGGCAAGGATATCCCGGGCGAGCAGGCGTACCAGTTTCCCGGTAAAGAGCTCGTCCTTCCGGATAGCCCGACTGTCGTTCAGGCGAACGCTGACGAGTGGATCGGCCGCGGCTGGGGCGATTTCGAGCCAACCCCCGACCCCTGCAAGAAGTAGCAAGCTCTACGAGTCGTGCCTGAAGGAGCGGGAGAACTCGGCGAACGCCTCCGGCCGCTGCTCCGTGCGGTGGGAATTGGCAAAGCGTTCGTCGGCAACCGCGTTCTCGATGGCGTTGACCTCGATGTCCTGCCTGGCGAAGTGCACGCAATCGTCGGGGAGAATGGCGCGGGCAAGTCGACGCTCATAAAGATCCTGGGCGGGGTTTATCAGCCGGACGACGGCCAACTCGTCGTCGACGGCGAAGGCCGCCGGTTTCGTTCGCCGCGCGAAGCGCTCGCATCCGGCGTCGTCGTCATCCATCAGGAATTGTCGCTCGCTCCAAGCCTTTCGGCGGAAGAGAATATTTTCCTCGGCCGATTTCCCCGAAACGCTTTCGGCGTCGTCGATCGTGGCCTGATGCGAGCTCATACGCGGCAGGTGTTCGAGCAGCTGGGCATTACGGTCGCGCCGCAAGCCATCGTCGCGACCCTCAGCATCGCTCAGCAACAGATGGTGGAGATCGCCAAAGCGATCCTTGCCGACGCGCGCATTCTCGTTCTCGACGAACCAACCGCCGTACTCGATGAGAACCGGGTCGACGTACTCTTCGCAACGGTGGAAAGGTTGCGAGCGAAGGGAATCGGAATCGTCTTCATTTCGCACCACCTCGAGGAAATCTTCCGTATCGCAGACAGGGTGACAGTGCTTCGAGACGGCCGCGTAACAGGGTTTGCGAAGGTTGCGGACGTCGATCAGGACTGGCTCGTCGCGAGAATGATTGGGCGCAGTTTCGTGGCCCACGAGCCGCATGCGAGGAGAGTCCGCGAGCCGGCTCTCGCAATCCGGAACCTGTCGGTTCCGGGGGAGGTGTCAGATATTACCCTCACGGTGAGCGAGGGCGAGATTGTCGGCTTGGCCGGCCTGGTGGGGGCGGGACGCACGGAGCTGGCGCGCTCGGTCATAGGGCTCAGCCGTTCTGTGTCGGGAGCGATCGAGGTGTTTGGCCGGACCGTGAGAATAGGAAACCCAAACGCCGCCGCCCGACTCGGCATCGCCTATGTTACCGAGGATCGGAAGGCGCAAGGTCTGCTCCCCAATCGCTCTGTCCGAGAGAATGCCACGATCGCAAATTTGCGTCGGTTCGCCCGTTGGGGAATTCTGCGTTTGGCCAATGAGGCCCATTATACACGAGACATGGTGAAGCGGTTGGACGTGAGGCTCGCAAGCCCCGGCGCGGAGATACGCACGCTGAGCGGCGGCAACCAGCAGAAGGTGCTGATCGGTCGGGCGCTGGCCATCGAGCCGCGGATTCTCCTCCTGGATGAGCCCACGCGCGGCGTCGACATCGGCGCGAAGCAGGAGATTTACGCGGCGATCGAACGCCTTGTCGCGGACGGAATGGCGGTCATGCTCATCTCCTCCGACCTGGAGGAGATATTGCGGCTTTCGGATCGGGTCGTGGTCCTCCGTCGCGGGCGGATCGCCGCGACGCTCTCACGAGCCGAAGCCTCGGAGACGGCGATCATGCGGGCCGCAGCGCTTGCAGCCTAAATCGCGCATCGCGCTGGGCGCAACGGCCATCGCGCGGACATGGCAGCGCCTGGGCGTGCTCGCAGCGCTGGCGCTGCTTGTCATTGCCGCGTCATTGCTGTCGCATCGCTTCCTGACGGTCCCCAATCTTATGAACGTGCTGCGGCAGGTGTCGATCGTGGGCATTCTCGCGATCGGAATGACGTTCGTCATCCTCGCGCGCGGCATCGATCTCTCCGTCGGATCGATTCTCGGCGTCGCGGTGGTCCTGTTTGCAGGTTCGATGGACAGCCGGGGGATGCTCGTAGCCATTCCGCTCGGAATGGGCGCGGCGGCGTTGGCGGGCCTCGTCAATGGCGTCGGCGTCGCCTATGGGGGACTCCCACCCTTCATCATGACGCTGGGCATGCTCTCGTTCGCGCGCGGCCTCGCCTTCATCTACACCGGAGGCACGCCGGTACCGATCAACAACGAAAGCTTCTACGCCTTCGGCAACGGTTATTTCGTCGGAGTTCCAATCCCGTCCCTTATTCTAATTGCGACTCTCATCGTCAGCGGCTTCGTCCTTCAACTGACGCCGTTCGGGCGGTCTGTCTACGCCATCGGCTCCAACGATGAAGCGGCCAGGCTTTCAGGCGTTCCCGTCAAAGCCTACACGACGATCGTTTATGTCATCTCTGGCTTTCTGTCCGGGCTCGCGGGCCTCGTATACGCGTCGCAGCTCAGCATCGGCACGCCCATCGCAGGGCAGGGCTACGAGCTGGACGCAATCGCGGCGGTCGTCGTCGGCGGCACGTCGCTGTTCGGCGGCAAGGGGTCGGTGGCCGGCACCTTTCTCGGCACGCTGATCATTGGCGTGCTCGCGAACATTCTCAATCTGACCGGCGTCGATCCCTTCGTTCAGCAGCTTTTCAAGGGAGCGCTCATCGTCGCGGCGGTCTTCATCATGAGCCGAACGAAGAGATGATGAGCGACGCCATGAGCCTCGAGGCGGCGCTGAGCGCTCTGCGTCCTCGAGTGGACCACCACATCACCCCCAATCGCGTGCGAAAATATCTGTCGGCGCTTGTGGACTCACCCGCGCCGTCAACGGTGGCAGGCGCCATGCGTGTTCCCGTCTTGAAGCGGCTGCTCACGGCGGACGGCGCTTTCGATTCCGGGCGCCTTCGCCTCGATCCGGATTTTGGCGACGTTGGGAGTCCAGTCATCTTCACCGGCGGCGGGGGAATCGAAAAGCCGTTCTGGGCCTTCGCGCATCTTGACACGATCAGCTACCTTGTGCAGCCGGAGCAGGGCGGACGCGTTCCGCTTGTTCCATATTGCATGCACCTCATGCTTGACGGCGAGTGCCCCGCCAACGCTTACCGCTATGATGTTGAATCGAACCGCTATCGCATGGTCGTCGAGGGCAGGATTGAGTCGTCCGCGGGGTCGCCGTTCTTTCGCGCCATGACTCCAGGCGTCCAGCTTCGGCCCGGCGACCGGATTGCGCCCTTGTCTGCCTTTAACGACCTGGGGCAGGGCGGCCTCTTCACCGGCCTCATGGACAACGCGGGCGGCGTTGCGGCGCTCGCGGTCGCCGCGCCCGTTCTTGCCGAAGCGGGCGTCGAAGCCATGCTCGCCTTTCCCGACGAGGAGGAAGGGCCGGTGGGAGCGGGCAACCAAACGATGTGTCGCGGCAGCGCCCGCATCGCCAGCCTTCTTCCGCCGCCGAAGCTCGCGATTGTCGCGGATGTCCAGCAGGGCGGGGGCGACCCGGACGCCGACACGAGGGGAGGCGTCGAAAACTCAACCCGGCTGGGCGGGGGCGCCGTTCTTTCCGAGTTCTCCAGCCTCGCGCGCGGCGCGGTCACGCCTCTCGGCCTCTATGGGTTGGCGCGGCGCATGGCTGATGTGATCGCCGGATTTGGCGTGCGGGTGCAGGAATCGAACAACGCCTATTCCTCGCGCAGCGACGACGTGAGCGTGATGATGAGAACGCCCAACGTGCTCCTTCTCGGCTATCCGGGGTTCAACCGGCATTTCGATCGGGGTTTGCCGCGCGCGCATCTCGACGATGTGATGAATCTTGCGAAAACCGTGGTCTACGCCTCGGTCCTGGGCTCCATTTTCGAGCACCGGCGCGTCGCGATGCTTCGGGACTCGCGATGATCGACATCGCGACCGTCGGATGGCTCACGTTGGACGATATTGTTCTCCTCGATCATTCCTGTCGACCCGGCGTGCTGGGCGGCGGCGCGCTGTATTCAGCCATCGGCGCCCAGATCTGGTGCGATAGTGTGGGCGTTCATTCCGTCACGGGTCGCGAAGTCCACGACGACGTGCGGGCCCGGATCGCCTCGTGCGGGCTTGACGCTGACGGCGTCGCCGCAATTGATGGCCGCGGACTGCAACTTTGGCTGCTGCACGAGAGCGAGACGTTCAAGCGACAAGTGCCCAAGCTTAATTCGTCGACTGCCGAAGAAACGGATCGCGGCCGAGGTCCGCTGCCCGAGACCTATCGGCGAGCGCGTGGCTTTCACGTTGCGCCGCAAAGCCCGGCGGGCACGGCGGAGAACGTGCGTACGCTGTCCGAGTTGCCGCACCGGCCTGTTGTCACGGTGGACATTCTTTCTGACGAATTGATCGACCGCCGCCTGTACTCCGATCTTGGCTTCCTGCGCGGCGCGTCCGCTTTCCTGCCGAGCGAGGCGGAGATTGTGCGGATCTGGGGGCCGCCGGACATTGGCATATGGCTGCGCGAGACCGCGTCACGCCTGAAATGCCACATGGTTGCGAAGCTCGGCGAGCGCGGGTCCCTCGTCTGCGACGCCGGGAGCGGCGCCCTGATCCATACGCCAGCGCACCCCGTCAAAGTCGCCGATACGACCGGGGCCGGGGATGGCTATTGCGGCGGGTTCGTCGCGGGTCTCGCGTCCGGCCGGCCGCTTGCCGAATGCGCGGCGATGGGGACCGTGTCGGCGTCGTATGTTGTCGAAGCCTGCGGAGCGCTCGAAACGGAACGGCCGAGCGGCGCCGCTCGTCAGGCGCGGCTGCAGCGCGTGCTCGCGGAAACTCGATATGAGAATCCGTAGCGCTCTTCTGTCTCACATCGCGTGACGGGCGCGATTTCCGGGCGCCAAGACATGTCCCATTCGTCGACCAGCATGGTGAGGATCAGGGAGGCATTTGACGCGGGCCATGCTCTCGGCCTGCTCCAGAAAGCCATATCGATCCCGAGCGTGACAGGAGATGAGGCCAAGTTTGCAGGATGGCTCAAGGGAGAGCTCGCAGCGCTGGGGATCGAGGCCTCATCCGCCGAGTTTGCGGAAGGGCGCCCGAACGTGTGGGGCGTTCGACAGGGGAGGGCCGGCGCCGATACGCTCTTGCTGATCGGTCACACCGACACCGTCCATACCCGCGGCTGGAAGGAGCGATGGGCGGGGAGCGAGCGGGAGAGCCCGTTTTCTGGCGCCGTGGCGGAGGGCGCCGTCTGGGGCCGCGGGGCGAGCGATCTGAAGGCGGGTCTATGCATGACGCTCGAGGCTGTCCGCACCCTCGATCGTGCGGGAATCGCAATCGATCCCACTCTGCTTTTTGCCTTTGTCGGAGACGAAGAAAGCGGCGAGCCGGGCAGCGGGGTCAGCGCGGGAGCCCGCGCCTTCGGCGCGCTTATTGCGAGTGGGGCTGTCCCGCGACCGGACATGGCGATCTACGTCGAGCCGACTATGCTCGACGTCTATGTGGCGCATATGGGTTTCATTCTTTGCGACATCCGAGTCGTAGGCAAGTCTGCCTACTTTGGCGTGCCTGAACTTGGTGTCGATGCGCTCAAAGGCGCCCACGCCGTTCTCGAAGCTCTTTGGCGCTATTCCGCCGAGTTCGGCGCCAGCGCGAATCATGCACTGGTCGGATCCGGGTTCGTTCTGCCGACCGGCATTCAGGGCGGCGGCTATATCGCGGTTCCCGGCGAGTGCACGATCAGCCTGATCGCGAAGATTCCGCCGGGCGTTCGCTTGGATGACGTGCGTGCTGGTCTTGAAACGGCGGCGAAGGCGGCCCCCATGGACAGCCGCATCGAATTGCAGTTTTCCTACCCGGCGCCTCGCGATCATACGATCGGCGGCGAGCCGTTCGAGAGCGGCATTGACGAAGCTCGCTTGGAGCGCCTGATTTCCGCTGTCCGCGCCGTTCGGCCTCAGCGGGGAAATGTTGAAGCGGCTCCCTATTGGTCCGAGTTGCCGATATTCGCGGGGCTCGGCGTTCCAGGCGTTTATTTTGCGCCGGGGGATATTCGGATCTGCCACACGACGGAGGAGAACGTCAGCCTCAAGGACTATTACGACAGCATCGTCGCCCTCGCTGCGTTTCTGTCGGGCGCCTGAGCCAGCCCGCGCGGCCCAAGAAGGGCGGCGCTAAAGGGAGATCGCAATGTTTCTCGACGTGATTCGACGGCGCAACCCGCGACTGATCGAGGCTGCGATTGCGCTGCATCAAAGCGGTCAATTACCGGCGAACACCTATGTCATCGATCTTGACGCCGTCGAGAATAACGCTCGCGCGATCTCGTCCAAGGCGGGGTCGCTCGGCCTGACCGTGATGGCGATGACCAAGCAGATGGGACGTAACGATTCCTTCTGCCGCGCGGTGATGCGGGGAGGAATCGCGTGCAGCGTTGCGGTCGATCTGGAATGCGCGTTGGCCACGAAGCGCGCAGGCATGGAGCTTGGGCATATCGGCCACCTGGTCCAGATTCCGAAATGGGAGGCCGACAGCGCGGCGCGGCTCTCTCCGACGTGGTGGACGGTGTTCAATGCCGAGAAAGCTTCGGAGGCGGCGGCGGCTTCAGAGAGGCAGGGGCGCGAGCAGCCGTTCCTCGCCCGCATTCGCGGCGAGAACGATCAATTCTATCGCGGGCACGAAGGCGGGTTCGCGGCTTCAGACGTCGTGGCCGTGGCGGAGGCTCTGGATAAGCTTCCGGGCGGCCGCTTCGCTGGGATCACGACTTTTCCGGCATTGCTCTTTGACGCCGCGCGCCGCACGTTCAAGACGACGCCCAATCTTGAGACTCTGCGACGGGCGTCTGAGACCTTGGCGCGCCTGGGGTACAAGGGAATCGAAATTAATGCCCCGGGCACAACCTCGAGCATAACCCTCGAAGCGCTCGCGGAAGCCGGCGCGACCCAGGTCGAGCCCGGACACGGGCTGACAGGAACGACCCCGTTGCATGTGAGCGACGATCTGCCTGAGGCGCCGGCGGTTGTCTATCTGACCGAGGTTTCGCACCTCTCGGGAGGCGAAGCTTTCTGCTTCGGCGGCGGTCTCTACATCGACCCGGTCTTTCCCAACTATCAGGTGAAAGCGATCGTCGCCAGGGAGCCAAGAACGGACGGCGCCGCGCTTCGCGCCGTCGAGATTCCTCCGCCCGACGCCATCGATTACTACGGCATGATTGACGCTGCGGGTCCAACCATGCCCGCGCCCGGAGACAGCGTGATCTTTGGATTCCGCCCCCAGGCTTTCGTCACGCGGGCATTCGTTGCTGGCGTGTCCGGACTTTCGAGGGAAAAACCTGTCGTCGAGTCGATCTCCCACAGCTCAGGCGCGAAGGCCCACTGGCCGCGGTAAGCTATGACATCGAGCGTATCGCGATAATGCCGCCGTCATCAGAAAACTGAGGAGTTCGTTGTGCGTCGCCTCGATCAGAGCACGGTGGAAGCGGACGTCAGTTGTGCAGAATTCGGCATCCGTGAGCTTGATGCTTCGCTGCTCGTCGCACGCGGGATTGGCACGGCCGAAAGCGCAGCATGGATCGTAAGGTGAACCGGGCGCCGACGAGCCTCCTATCGACTGCTGATTGCAATAGGGGGTCAGCTACAGCACCGCGATCGGGTTTCCGGGCGAGCCCGTCGCGCCGACGAGCGGGAGGGGAGCAAAGACGTAGGCGAACACCCACGCCCTGCGCTCCACGAGCCCCTCGAAGGTCATCCCTTCCTGGAGATGAATGCCGTTCTCCATAATGAGATGCTGGTGGCAGGGGTGAAAAACCTCAGGATCGGCAGGCGGAACGACCTCGACGGCGAAATTGTCCGCGCCAACGATACACACCTCGAGGCTCGAGAGCCAGCGCGCGCATTCGAGGCCGATGCCGGGCGCGCCGTCATAGAAAGTGCTCGTCTCAGTGTACCACCGCGATCCGTGCCCGGTCCGCACGAACGCCGCATCGCCCGGCCGAATGACGTCTTCGGCCACGCCCTGGCGCTCGAGGCAGGCCTTCAAGTCGGCGAGCGTGATCTCCTCGCCGACATCGAGCACCCGGCCTTTGAGGCCTTGCACGTCGAACAGCACGCCGCGGGTGAAGAACGGCTGCGCATTTTCTATCCCGAGCTTCTTCAGCCCGTAGGGAGACCACATGTCCGAAAGCTTGTTGCCGTTATAGAAGAGCATGTTGGTCTGGTCGCCGCGCGCCCCGCACATACAGCCGAGGTGGCCGAGCGCGTCCATCTGCGTGCCGATCTGGCCGATCTCGGTCGCAAGGAACTCGTCGTTCCAGATGGTCCTGCTCCTCGTCCCGTAAGGTCCGCCGGTGGGGCCGCCCGGCATCCGCAACGCATAGGTCCGACCGGGCGCAAGCGGCATCCGGGAATCGTACGGCATGACCAGGCTGACGATCTCTCCGGTCTTGATGAGGCCGACCGCCTCAATCACCTTTTGCGGGGTCATCAGATTGCCGTTGCCGCGCTGATCCTCGCGGCCCCAGCGCGAGTTGAACCAATCCTCAGCCAGAACAGGACTGAGGCTCGCCGGCTCAGCGGTCTCGTCGTTCATCGCCTTCGCTCCTATTCCACGACCGGCGCGGCCGAGGCGGCAGCGGCCGCCCGATCGGCTTGCGTGCCGCGGCGCTGGCGCCGCTGCGCCGCCTGCACCGCAAGCCCGACCGCGAGGATCAGCATCGACCCGTTGAAGAGAGGCTCGACGAAGAACGGCGCGCCGAGCTGATTGAGCCCGGCGACCGTCACCGCGAGCACCGCGACCGCGAGCACGGTCCCCCACACGTTCACCCGGCCCGGGCGGATCGAGGTCGCGCCGAGGAGCGCAGCCGTGAAGGCCGGCAGCAGATATTCCTGACCGACTGAGCTCTGGCCGACCTGGAGCTGCGACTGCAGCACGACGCCGGCGAACGAGGCGATCGTTCCCGCCGCGACGAACGCCAGCGTGATGTAGCGCTTGGCCGAGATGCCGTTGAGTTCGGCGGTGCGCGGGCTGGCGCCGAGCACATAGAGATAGCGGCCGAGCGGCAAATACTCGAACACGACCCACAACGTGAGACTGACGATCAACGCGTAGATCGCCGGCGCAGGCACGATCCAGACGCTGCCAGAAATGGCCAGGAACGCCGGCGGCAAGGAGGCGAGCACCTGCTGGCCGCCCGTGTACCAGGCGTTGAGTCCGTAGAGAATCGTGCCCGTTCCGAGCGTCGCGATGAATGAGTCGATCTTGACCCGCGTGACCAGCAGTCCGTTGGCGAAACCAACGGCGGCGCCCATCAGGAGCACCGCGCAGACCGCGGCCTGCCACGGCCACCCCTGCCCCTGCAGGCCGATCGCCAGCACTTGCGAGATGCCGACATTGAACCCAGCCGAAAGATCGAACTGGTTCGCCACCATCGGGATGAACACCGACAGGGCGACAAGGAGCTGCACCGACTTGTTGCTAAGAATCGAGCGGATATTGAAGTAGGTGAGGAACGTGTCGGGTTTCAAAAGCGAGAATACGGCCAGGAGCAGAACGAACAGCAGAAGCAGTCCCCAGACCGAGATCGCTCGCGTCAGGACGGCGCCGACCGAGCGCTCGCCGGGACTCATGAGAGCGGCACATGGCGACGCGCCGACGCTCCGCCGGACGCCGCCTGCGTGAGGGCGGCGACCGTCAGACGTTCGCGCGGAATCTCCGCCACGACGCGACCGCGACTGAAGACGAGCGCACGATGGCAGATGCGCTCAACTTCCTCGAAAT
>DATDHT010000469.1:0-2348 GCA_036521435.1 Roseiarcus sp. | reverse complement strand
CCAATCCGGGAACGCCCAGAGCACAAGTTGCGGCACGGCGTCCTGCGGAGTGTTGACCTTAACCCCGGCCGCGATCGCCATCAGCCCAAGCAAGGCGATCAAGCCGAGCACCAGTGAATAGGCGGGCAGGGCCATCGTATTAAAGCGGATGGCGCTTCCGCTCGAGGCCGCGAGCGATCCCGTCAGCGCGTGCGGATACATGAACAACGCCATCGCCGAACCGATCGCCAGCGTGATGTAAGGACCGACCTGCGAGGGCTTCAGCGTCAGCCCGGCAGCCAGGTTGGGGTTCGCCGCGACCTTGGCGTCAAACGCTTTGCCCGCCGCTTCGAAAATCGCTCCGAAGCCGCCGAGCTCGTAAGGAATCACAATGATGGCGGCGATGATGAAAATATAAATCATCGCGTCCTTGACGAAGGCGATCATCGCCGGCGCGCGCAGTCCGCTCTTGTAGGTGAAGAGCGCCAGAATGACGAAGGCGAGGGTGATCGGCGCGTGCGCCATGATCCCCTGGCCAGAGAAGCCGAGCGCCGAAATGACCTTCTCGAGGCCGACGAGCTGGAGCGCGATGTAGGGCATCGTCGCCAGGATGCCGGTCGCCGCAACCGCAAGCTCCAATCCTTTGTGGCCGTAGCGGCCAAGCACAAAATCGGCGGCGGTGATGTAGCCATGCTTTTGCGAAACCGCCCACAGTCGCGGCAATGTCAGGTAGAGGAACGGATAGACGATGATCGTATAAGGCACGGCGAAGAAGCCAAACGCGCCTATGGCGAAGACCACCGCCGGAATCGCGATGACGGTATAGGCGGTGTAGAGATCGCCACCGAGCAGGAACCAGGTGATCCAACGGCCAAAGCGGCGGCCGCCAAGGCCCCATTCGTGGATGTGGTCGAGATCGGCCGCCTTCCAACGCGCCGCGACGAACCCCAGCGCCGACACCAGGCCAAAAAAGAAGACGAACACGGCGGTGGCGACGACGTTCAGGTGGTCGAACATGCTCAGTTCTTACCAACCCGGTCCGCGGCAAGAATTGTGAGGGCGGAAATCGGAACCAGAACAAGCTGAAACCAGAAGAAAAAGGGAATGCCGAAAAGGGCAGGCGGGATCGAATTGTAGAGCGGGACCCAGAGCGCCAGAATACAGGGAACAAGCAACAGAAAAAACTTCATTGTCCCCCCTAAGGATCAGCGAACGCGCCATCAGCAGCGCCGCTGACATGATGTCTTGGGTCCATCTATCGAAATTCCTAACGCCCGTCGAGAGGGCGCTTTTCGGACCGCTGGCGACGACGCGCATCGATCGCAGCCTATCGGCTTGGCTTTCGCGCCGATGGTCATCGTGGTAACGAGCAGCCCATGACCGCACGCCTCGATTTGCGCTTTCAACGGGTCGCCGCCGAAGGCCGGGCCGCGCTTTTGACTTTCATCATGGCCGGCGATCCGGATACCGAGACCTCATCGGCGATCCTTGCGGCTCTGCCAGCGGCCGGCGCGGATATTGTCGAACTTGGAATGCCGTTTAGCGACCCGATTGCGGACGGTCCCGCGATTCAGGGCGCCGGCCGCCGGGCGCTCGAGGCCAAGCAGACGCTGCCGGCGACCCTCAAAATGGTGAAGCAATTTCGTGGCCAGGATCCGGACACACCGCTCATCCTCATGGGCTATTACAATCCCATTTACATCTATGGGGTCGAAACGTTCCTGGCCGATGCGAAAGCCGCAGGCGTCGACGGACTGATTGTCGTCGACTGTCCCCCGGAAGAAGACGACGAGATCTGCCTGCCTACGCGCCGAGCGGGGCTCGCCTTTGTTCGCCTGGTGGCGCCGACCACAACCGACGATCGTCTGCCGGAGGTTCTCGCGAACACCGGTGGCTTCGTCTATTTCGTTTCGATCACGGGAATCACCGGAGCGGCTGCGCCGGACGTCAAGCTGGTGGGCGAGGCCGTGGCGCGCCTCAAGCGGCGGACGGAGCTGCCGGTCGCCGTCGGGTTCGGCGTCAAGAACCCCGAGAGCGCCCGGGCGATCGCGGGGAGTGCGGACGGCGTGGTGGTCGGCTCGTCCATTGTCGAGGCGATCAGACTCTCGCTGGACGGCGGAGCGGCGACCTCGTCCACCGTCGTCGCGGCGACCGAACTTGTCAGCAAATTGGCGCAAGGCGTGCGCGCCGCGCAGAAATGAACGTCTGTCAAAGACCAACCCACCGGAGCCAAAGCCGCGCATGAATTGGATCTCGAACGTCGTGCCGCCGAAGATTCGTTCGTTGCTGCGTCGCGACACGCCCGAAAATCTTTGGGTCAAGTGCCCCGAAAGCGGCGAACTGGTCTTCCACAAGGATCTCGAAGCCAA
>DATDHT010000468.1:0-2788 GCA_036521435.1 Roseiarcus sp. | reverse complement strand
CGAAGGACGCCCGTCCTTGGACAGGGCGAAAGGCTCTAACACAGGCTCGCCGCCGCCCTTCCCCGCCGCGAGCCCGCGACGCTTGATCCGTGCGGCCTCATACCAAAGGTCATAGCGACTGACCGACGTGAGCCCAGTCGCGCATTCCGATGGAGGTGATGGTTTCGGGCTGCGCGGTTAGTTTCCGCCATGCGTCGCAGGCAGCGTCGACAATTGCGTCGTAATTTTCGAAGACGGTGTTTGAGATCCAGTTCTGACGGAGATACTGCCAGACGTTCTCGACCGGGTTCAACTCCGGGGCCCGCGAAGGCAGGAAGATCGGTGTGATGTTTTCGGGCATGTCGAGCTTGCTGGTGATGTGCCACCCGGCCCTGTCGAGAAGCACCACGGCGTGTGCGCCCTTGGCGACGTTGCTCGAGATTTCGTCGAGGTGAAGTTGCATCATGTCGGTGTCGGCATAGGGAAGCGCCAAGGCCGCTCCGACGCCCCGCGCTGGGCAGATCGCGCCGAACAGATAGGCGTTGTCGTAGCGCTGATCGGCGGGCTGTCTTGGTCTCGTTCCGCGCCTGGCCCACTGGCGGACGAGGCCGTTCTTCTGGCCGATCCGGGCTTCGTCCTGGAACCAGATTTCGATCGGCGTCGTCTCGGACAACCCTGCGAGATGAGCTTTCAGCGCGCGCGGGAAGTTTTTTTAAACCCTTCGACGATCCGCTCGTCCTGAGCCGGATGACGCGGCCGGGCGCTGATGTGCGAGAAGCCAAGCTTCTTCAGGAGCTTTCCGACATAGCGCGGATGAAAGTCGACGCCGAACCTTTCGGCAATGACACGCTTGAGATCGACGCGCCGCCAGCGGACGATGCCATCTTTCTCATGGTCCGGGCCGGCCTCAACGATCTTCGCAAACTGAGCCAACTGTTCCTCCGACAGGCGTGGCTTGGGACCTTCCGTCCGGTTGTCGATGAGGCCCTCCGGCCCCGAAACGTTGAAGCGATGAACCCAGTCGCGCAGCGTCTGGCGATCCATGCCGCCAATCTTCGCCGCCGCCGCCCGGTCCATTCCATCGCGAACCGCCGCCAGCGACAGAAGACGACGGCTCTGGCTGACGTCCTTCGATCGGCGAGCGAGCGTGCGAAGCTCTTCCGCCGAATAGTCTTCTCGCAATCTCACCGCTGATGGCATGGCGCGAATCTCCCGCGCCCAAAGGAGTCAGAAATCTCGCCTTGTGGGAATCCCCTCCATGAGTCAGTCAGAGGGGCCTTTGGTTCTTTACATGAGGTTGCTGCGTCAAGTGGTTTGTTCGCAGTCACCCTTCAGCCTGGCCCGCATCGATGGTTCTTTTCGACGTCCGGCCGAGGCCGGCGTCAACAGTCCGGGGCGACGCTGGCACTGACCCTTCGGGCGGCGCAATGTATTAAACGCAGGCTCTACCTGCAACCAAAGGTCGCGCGCTCACCCTCATGGATCCGCACCCGCTGCATTGCCGAGGGGCGGAACGCTAGATCTCTTTTAAATCCTCCTGTTCATCGACCGGCTCGTTCGCGGCTTACGCTGCAACGGCCACTTCAAAGTGCGCGCCATCTTTCCACAGTCGTCCAAGCAGCACAGCCAGCTTTCTCGCGACCGCCACTCGGGCGCGCTTCGGGCCGATCGTCTTGACCAGCCTCAGACCCCAGTTCCGCAGGGCGAAGCGCTTCTTGACCGTCGTCAAAAGCACATTGGCGGCCTCATAGAGATAGTGCCGCGCCATCGCGTCGCCCTGCTTGGAAATGCCCATGCCGACATCCGTTTCGGCCGACTGATATCGTCGCTCGGTCAAGCCCAGGTACGCGCCGATGTCACGTGTCCTGCGAAACCGCTCGACGTTCTCGATCGCCGCCATAGAGGCCAGAGCGGTTATTCGGCCTACGCCGGGCACGCTCATCAGCCGCCAGGCGATTTCGTTGCGCTTTGCAAGCTCGTCGAGCTCATCGTCCAGCCGCGCCTGCTGGCCTTCGATCGAGGCCAAGGATTCCAGGAGAGCTCTGATCGCCGTGTGCAGAATCGGATCATTCCGCGTCGCAAGATAGGCCCCCTCGTCGAATTTCTTCCCGCCAGCCCGCGACGGCAGCTTGATGCCGAACGGGCGAAGGAGGCCACGCACCTGATTGCCCAGAGAGCGCTTCAGCTTCACCAACTGATCGCGCGCGCCCAACAGCGCCTTTAACCGATGCGTGTCGACCGACTTGACGTAGACCGAGGAAAACCAGCCGGTCCGCAACATCTCGGCCAGCGCCCAGGCGTCGCCCTTGTCGCTCTTGATCCGTCGGCTTTTGATGGCATCCGCCGCGCGGCGCGCGTCCATGCAGATCATCGGATAGCCGATCGCTTCAAGCGACCGTGCGGCGTGAATGGGCCGCTCTCGAGCCCGACCTTATCCAGCGATCCCTTAAACCGCTGCAAGGCGCCGTCGATCATTTCCGGATGCGTATCGACGGTTCCTCGCCACACCGCCTTGCCCGACCCGTCGATCACGCAGATCGCCGTTCGCTTGCCGCCGATATCCAACCCTGCATACATCCTCATCGCTGCTCTCCATTCGTTGCTCACGAATCACCAGCGAAGGGTCTCCTCCGACGCCGGAGAGCAGCAACCTCATGTACGGTATGTATTAGACCCAACAAGCCACGAGACAGGAGGCCGCATCCAGCTCCAAGAGGAGCGACGCCCTAGGGAGGGAGCAGACGACGGCGCGGATTCTGTTGCATGCGGCCTGCGACTGGCCGACTGCGATTTCAACCTAGCCGCCCTG
>DATDHT010000467.1:0-3681 GCA_036521435.1 Roseiarcus sp. | reverse complement strand
TGGAAATCCAGCCCCGTTCTTCCTACGTTCCGAGTTCACCCGTTGGCGTTCGATCCCGGCTTTTTTGTCGGAAGAAGCGCGCCCGAACGCGGCGCCTCCGACGCGCCTGGAAATGCCGATATGGATGAAGTGATCAGGGCCAAGCGCCAACACACCGGCTCAGCCACGCGCGCGATTACGATTCGCGGCGCGCGCGAACACAATCTCAAGAACATCGACGTCGAGGTGCCCAGGGACAAGCTCGTGGTGTTCACGGGGCTGTCGGGCTCGGGCAAATCCTCGCTCGCCTTCGACACCATCTATGCCGAGGGCCAGCGGCGTTATGTCGAGTCGCTGTCGGCTTATGCGCGCCAGTTCCTGGAGATGATGCAGAAGCCCGATGTCGACCAGATCGACGGGCTTTCGCCGGCGATCTCGATCGAGCAGAAGACCACCTCGAAAAATCCGCGCTCGACCGTCGGTACCGTCACCGAGATCTACGACTACATGCGCCTGCTATGGGCGCGCGTCGGCGTGCCGTATTCGCCGGCCACGGGCCTGCCGATCGAAAGCCAGATCGTCTCGCAAATGGTCGATCGCGTGCTGGCGCTGCCGGAAGGAACGCGGCTTTATCTGCTGGCGCCGGTCGTCCGCGGCCGCAAGGGCGAATACAAGAAAGAGCTCGCCGAATATCTCAAGAAGGGTTTTCAGCGCGTCAAGATCGACGGCACCTTCCATGAACTCGCCGAAGCGCCCACGCTCGACAAGAAATTCCCGCATGACATCGACGTCGTGGTCGACCGCATCGTGGTGCGGAGCGATATCGGCCAGCGGCTCGCGGAAAGTTTCGAGACCGCGCTGAAGCTCGCCGAGGGGCTTGCGGTGATCGAATATGCCGATGTGCCTTCTTCACCTCCCCCTGAAAGGGGGAGGTCGACTGCGAAGCAGGCGGGTGGGGGTCAGGCCAATGCAAATGACCCCTCCCCGGCGCGGAGCGCCGACCCTCCCCTTGCCGGGGAGGGTGAGAAGAAAAAAATCGCCAAAATCCACGACAAGAGCGGGCCCGAACGTATCCTGTTTTCGGAAAAGTTCGCCTGCCCGATCTCCGGCTTCACGATTCCGGAAATCGAGCCGCGGCTGTTCTCGTTCAACAACCCTTACGGCGCGTGTCCTGCCTGCGGCGGGCTCGGCATCGAGCAGCATATCGACGAGGACCTCGTCATTCCCGACAAGGAGATGACGCTGCGAAAGGGCGCGATCGCGCCGTGGGCCAAATCCTCCTCGCCCTTTTACATTCAAACGCTGACCGCGCTGGCCAAGTTCTACAAGTTCACCCTCGACACCAAGTGGAAGGACCTGCCGAAGAAAACGCAAGCGGCGATCCTGCACGGCTCCGGCGAGGACGAAATCAAGTTCTCCTACGAGGACGGCGTACGCTCCTACGACACCAAGAAGCCGTTCGAGGGCGTCATCACCAATCTCAACCGCCGCTTCCGCGAGACCGAAAGCGAATGGGCGCGCGAGGAACTGGCGAAATATTTCTCCGACGTGCCCTGCGAGGCCTGTCACGGCTACCGGCTCAAGCCGGAGGCCTTATGCGTCAAAATCGCTGGCAAGCATATCGGCGAAATCTCCGAAATGTCGGTGCGCCGCGCCGGCGAATGGTTCGAGACCGTACCGAAGGCGCTGAACACGCAGCAGAACGAGATCGCCGCCCGCGTGCTCAAGGAAATCCGCGAGCGTCTCTCCTTCCTGCTCGACGTCGGCCTGAATTACCTAACCCTGTCACGCTCCTCCGGCACGCTGTCCGGCGGTGAAAGCCAGCGCATTCGGCTCGCCTCGCAGATCGGCTCGGGGCTGACCGGCGTGCTCTATGTGCTCGACGAGCCCTCGATCGGCCTGCACCAGCGCGATAATGCGCGGCTGCTGGAGACCCTGAAACGGCTGCGCGACCTCGGCAACACCGTGATCGTGGTCGAGCATGACGAGGACGCCATACGTCTGGCGGATCATGTGCTCGACATCGGCCCCGGCGCCGGCATGCATGGCGGCCATATCGTCGCCCAGGGCACGCCCGCCGACATCATGAACAATCCGAACTCGCTGACCGGAAAATATCTCACCGGCGAATTGTCGGTGGAGATCCCGGAGCGCCGCCCGCCGAACCATCGCCGCACCATCAAGGTGGTCAACGCCCGCGGCAATAAGTTGAAGAACGTCTCGGCGGAACTTCCACTGGGGTTGTTCACCTGCGTGGCCGGCGTTTCCGGCGGCGGCAAATCGACGTTATTGATCGACACGCTCTACAAGGCGATCGCGCGCAAGCTCAACAATGCCAGCGAAGGCGCCGCACCCCACGACCGCATCGAGGGGCTGGAGCATATCGACAAGATCATCGACATCGACCAGTCGCCGATCGGCCGCACCCCGCGCTCAAATCCGGCGACCTATACCGGCGCGTTCACGCCGATCCGCGAATGGTTCGCAGGCTTGCCCGAGGCAAAAGCGCGCGGCTACGAGCCCGGGCGGTTTTCGTTCAACGTCAAGGGCGGCCGCTGCGAGGCCTGCGAGGGCGACGGCGTCATCAAGATCGAGATGCACTTTTTGCCCGACGTCTACGTCACCTGCGACGTCTGCAAGGGCAAGCGCTACAACCGCGAAACGCTGGAAGTGCTGTTCAAGGGCAAGTCGATCGCGGACGTGCTCGACATGACGGTCGAGGAAGCCGCCGAATTCTTCAAGGCGGTGCCGCGCGTGCGCGAAACTTTCAAGACGCTACACCGCGTTGGGCTGGACTACATCCATGTCGGCCAGCAGGCGACGACGCTGTCGGGCGGCGAAGCCCAGCGCGTCAAGCTCGCCAAGGAACTATCCAAGCGCGCCACCGGCCGCACGCTCTATATCCTGGACGAGCCGACCACGGGATTGCATTTCCACGACGTGAAGAAATTGCTCGAAGTGCTGCATGAGCTGGTGTCGCAGGGAAACACGGTAGTCGTGATCGAGCACAATCTCGAAGTCATCAAGACCGCCGATTGGGTGATCGACCTTGGTCCGGAGGGCGGCGACGGCGGCGGCGAAATCGTCGCCTGGGGTCCGCCGGAAGATATCGTGAAAGCGCCGCGCAGCTATACCGGCAAATTCCTGGCGCCGGTGCTGAAGAAGGCGGGCAAGTCGCGCAAGAGCGGGGCGAGCGAGGCGGCGGAGTAGCCTGTGGGCCTTTATGAGCGACCAACCCAAAAGTAATCTGGACGCCAGACTCGCTTCAATGCAGGAGCCTTCTTCCGATCCTGACTGCTTGTATCACGCGATCACGTTAACAGCCGACGACGATCTCAGGGTCACCTTCGGAACGCAGAGTCAATGGGTAGGCTGGACCGAGGATGGCCGACACGAAATCCGGAAAAGCCGACTTGTCTATGCGAAATTTGCCGATCTCTGGAAGAATCTAAACTTCCCGTACTGCTTCGTCCACACGCCCGATGAACTGACAGTATTTCTCTTGGCTGGAGGCAATGCTCTTGTAGACGCAAGCTCGGAGAGGAAATTTTTCCGGAGGCCTTAGGTCCTGTGGACTCTAAGGATTCCCTTTTATCAGCAAATCAGATTCAAGGCTTCTTTTGGGGAGGCGGCCTTGGGTGTGATGGATCGTTTGGTTTTGAGCGACGTGGCTTGGGAGCGGATGGCGCCCCTGATCATAGG
>DATDHT010000466.1:0-5481 GCA_036521435.1 Roseiarcus sp. | reverse complement strand
AGGATACGCAAAGGGTCTTTCCGACGATTGCTCAAAATCGAGAGCGCGGCTTCGACGATCGTTTCCGTTTCGGGTCGCGGATCCAGCACATGTGGCGTAACGGCGAGCGAGAGGCCCCAGAATTCGCGCTTGCCGACGATCCTCGACAAGGGTTCACCGACCGCTCGCCGCGCAGCGACTTCTTCAACTTTCGAAGCCGCAGACCCGAGCGGCTCCCGCGGGTCGACAATCAATGCGACAGGCGAGATCCCCGAGGCGGCGCAAAGGCTGACGCGCGCCTCTCGCGCCGGGTTTTCAATTCCGCAGATCTGGAATGTTTTCTCAAGGCTCGCTAGCGCCTCGGAGCGAGCGGTGGAAGCCTCAAGACTGAGGCCGTTCGTCAAGCGACCTGGCCGTGGCAGTGTTTGTATTTCTTGCCTGAGCCGCATGGGCACTGTTCATTTCGACCGACCCTGCCCCAGGTCGCGGGATTTTTCGGGTCACGATCGACCACGTCGACCGAGGACGGCGCCGCCAGGAGTCCCACATCCGCTGACGCGGACAAAGGAGCGAACGAGTATTCGTTTTCGCCGGTGGCGGGATCGATGTGTTGATATTGCATGGGCGGCGGCTCCGGTTCCGGTTGCTGGAACCGCACCTCCACCCGCGAGATTTGCGCGATCACGCCCTCGTGCCATTGGGTAATCAATTCCCGGAACAGCTCGAAAGCTTCAGATTTGTACTCGTTCAAGGGATCGCGCTGCGCCATGCCGCGCCAGCCGATGACCTGGCGTAGATGATCGAGCGTGACGAGATGCTCGCGCCACAAATGGTCGAGCGACTGCAAGATAACCTGCTTCTCGATGTATCGCATGACGTCGGGCGTGTTGCGCTCAATCCGCTGCGCATAGGCATCCTCGGCCGCCTTATGGAGCCTGGCCGCGACCTCTTCGTCGGCAATGCCCTCCTCCTTGGCCCATCCGTCGACCGGGAGGTCGAGGCTCAGCTTATTCGTAACCTCACTCTTTAGCCCTGCGATATCCCAGGCCTCGGGGTAAGCGTCGTGCGGAATGTGTTTGGCGACGATGTCGTCGATGACACCCGTGCGCATATCCTCGATCGTCGACTCGAGCGATTCCGACGCCATCATCCTGCGCCGGTCTTCGAATATGACCTTGCGCTGGTCGTTCATCACATTGTCGAACTTGAGAATGTTTTTGCGCATGTCGAAGTTGCGCGCCTCGACCTTCTGCTGCGCTTTCTCGAGCGCTTTGTTGATCCAAGGGTGGACAATCGCCTCGTCCTCTTTAAGGCCGAGCCGCTTGAGCATCGCGTCCATGCGCTCCGCGCCGAAAATGCGCATGAGATCGTCCTGCAGGGAGAGATAGAACTTCGACTTGCCCGGATCCCCCTGGCGGCCGGATCGCCCGCGCAACTGGTTGTCGATGCGGCGGCTTTCGTGCCGCTCAGTGCCGACAATATAGAGCCCGCCGGCGTCGATCGCCTTCCGTTTTAGCTCGGCCACCTCGGCGCGAATTTCCACTTCCTTCGCCGCGTGCTCCTCAGGAGTAGCGTTCGGATCGATCTCCTGGCGGATGCGCATGTCGACATTGCCGCCGAGTTGGATGTCGGTGCCGCGTCCCGCCATATTGGTCGCGATCGTGATCGCGCCCGGAACGCCCGCCTCGGCGATGATGAAGGCTTCCTGCTCATGAAAGCGCGCATTGAGCACCGCGAAGGTCTTCGACGGTTTGCCTGAGCGCGCGGCTGCGTACAGCGGCTTCAGCGCGTCGGATTGAGCAAAGTCAATCTTCTTGTAACCCTGACGCTCAAGCACCTCGGCCAGAACTTCCGACTTCTCGATGGACGTCGTGCCGACCAGCATCGGCTGCAGCTTGGCGTTCGCGTCTTCGATCTCGCGCACAACGGCGCGCATTTTCTCTTCCGTGGTCCGGTAGACCTCGTCGTCCTCGTCGCCACGCTTGATCGGCAGATTGGTTGGAATCTCGACGACGACGAGCTTGTAGATTTCCGCGAACTCGTCGGCTTCCGTCGCAGCGGTGCCGGTCATTCCGGCGAGCTTCTTGTAGAGGCGGAAATAGTTTTGGAAAGTAATCGAGGCAAGCGTGACGTTCTCGGGCTGGACCGTCACGCCCTCCTTGGCCTCGAGCGCCTGATGCAGCCCCTCGGAGTAGCGCCGCCCGGGCATCATTCGGCCCGTGAACTCGTCGACGATCACGACTTCGTCGTTACGAACGATGTAATCCTTGTCGCGTTGAAAAAGCTTGTGAGCCCTGGCCGCCTGATTGAGATGGTGGACGAGGGTCGCGTTTGTCGCCTCGTAGAGCGACCCTTCCTTCATCACGCCTGCCTCGCGCAGCAGGGCTTCGGCGTGCTCGTTCCCCGAGTCAGTCAGGTTGACCGTGCGTTGCTTCTCGTCGAGCTCAAATTCCTCGCGGGCGAGTTCGGGAATGATCGCGTTGACCGAAACGTAAAGACCGGAGCGGTCTTCGGAGGGTCCCGAGATGATGAGCGGCGTCCGCGCCTCGTCAACCAGGATCGAGTCGACCTCGTCGACGATGGCGAATGCGTGGCCACGCTGCACCATCTGCGCCATGTCGTACTTCATGTTGTCGCGCAGATAGTCGAAGCCGAACTCGTTGTTGGTGCCGTAGGTCACGTCCGCCGCGTAGGCCTGCCGGCGCTGATCGTCGTCAAGCCCATGCACGATGACGCCGACAGTCATGCCGAGGAACCGGTAAATCTGACCCATCCATTCGGAGTCGCGGCCTGCGAGGTAATCATTCACCGTAATGACGTGAACGCCTTCTCCGGCGAGCGCGTTCAGGTAAACCGCGCTCGTCGCGACCAGCGTCTTGCCCTCGCCGGTGCGCATTTCGGCGATCGCGCCCTCGTGCAGCACCAGCCCGCCAATAAGCTGAACATCGAAGTGGCGCTGCTTGAGCGTCCGCTTGGCGGCTTCGCGCACGGCGGCGAAAGCGGGCGGAATGAGATCGTCGAGCGTCTTGCCGGCCTTGAATTCAGCCCGCAACTCTTCGGTCTTCCCACGCAGTTGCTCGTTGGTCAGGGCCTCGAATTCGGATTCCAGCGCATTGATGGCGGCGACCATGGGCCGGTAACCCTTGAGGCGGCGGTCGTTGGACGAGCCAAAGACCCGCTTCATCACGGTGTCGAACTTAAGCGCGCCGAGCATTTTCGACCTTTCCTACCCACCCCGCAGAAGGGGGCCTTCCGCTCCTTGCCCGGCCGGATACGAGCGAAAGCGGGGCGGACGATGGCGGCAACAATAAAAAGCGCGAAAAAGGCAAAAACCGCCCATTTTCGCGCAAGCTAAACGGAATTCTTCGTGAGATAGGAGCCGCGCTCCGCCTTGTCAATGATCGTGGTTTCTCCGCAAGACGCAGGTTAGTGCTGGCATTTCGAACAGTAGAACGTCGAGCGCCCGGACTGGGTGATCCTGGCGACGATTCCGCGACAATTTTCCCGCGCGCACGGCAGTCCTTCGCGATCGTAGACCTTGAAGACGTGCTGGAAATAGCCCAGTTCGCCGTTGGCCTGCCGATGATCGCGCAAAGTCGATCCTCCAGCCTCGACGGCTTCCTCGAGCACGTCGCGGATCGCCTTGGCGACCGCCGTCGCGGCCCGGGTGGGAGCGCCACGCGCGTTCGCCAGGACGCCCGCCGGCTTCGACGGCGAGAGACCGGCGCGAAACAGAGCCTCGGACACATAGATATTGCCCAGCCCAGCGATGCGCTTCTGGTCGAGCAGAGCTGATTTCAACGGGGCGCGGGAGCCGGCAAACAGCGCAGCGAGCCGCGCGGCATCGAATTCAGGCGCCAGCGGCTCGGCCCCGAGTCCGCGCATCCTCGGATGCTGGTCGAGCGCCTTGGTCGGCGCGAGATCCATGAAACCGAAGCGCCGGGGGTCGTTATAGGTGACGACCCAATCATTATCGAGGACGAGAACGACGTGATCGTGCTTCGGGTCTTTTGACCGCTGGTGATGGAATTTGCCGGGCGTTGAAACCGCGGTCTTTTCCATGCGGAAAGAACCGGACATGCCCAGATGCGCAATGAGGGTCTCGCTGCTGTCCAGCTCGAACAGGAGATATTTGGCCCGACGCCTGACGTCGAGGATGCGCCGGCCGGTGAGCCGCTTCGCGAACGAAGGGGGAAATGGGAAGCGAATGTCCGCCCGGCGCAGTTCGACCCTGGCGATCCGGGCGCCAAGCATTGCGGGCGTGAGGCCGCGCCGTACAGTCTCGACTTCGGGCAGTTCCGGCATCGCCAAGGCCTCAGCTCACAGACGTAATAACACGTTAGTTAGGTAATAAAGTCCATTCCGGGTTCGTGGACAGAAAAAGGCGCCTAAGTCAATGAAAACGCTTCGAGGCGTCCAGAACTGATCACGGCCCTCCCGCGAGAATTCTCGGGCAGGCGCAGGCCCCAGCGCCGATCAAAACGCCCCGAAGGGCGCCTAGTGGATCTCTGGGTCCGCCGTCGGCGCGCCCCGCTCCAGAAAATCGAAATCGCACCCCTCGTTCGCCTGGCTTACATGCTCCGAGAACAGGCGCCCGTAGCCACGGCCGTAGCGAGGGGCAGGCCGCTTCCAGGCCGCGCGGCGCCGGTCGAGCTCCTCGTCGCTGACTCGCATGCTCAGGCGGCGGCCGGGGATATCCAGTTCGATGACGTCGCCGTCACGGACGAGCGCGAGCGGGCCGCCGATGAAGGATTCCGGCGCTACGTGCAGGACACAGGCGCCGTAGCTGGTGCCGCTCATGCGCGCATCGGAGACCCGAACCATGTCCCGGACGCCTTTGGCCAGCACCTTCTTGGGGATCGGCAATTGGCCCCATTCCGGCATGCCCGGCGCTCCGATCGGTCCGGCGTTCTTGAGCACCAGGACCGAATTCTCGTCGACATCGAGATCCGGATCGTCGATGCGCGCGGCCATGTCGTTGTAATCTTCGAATACGACGGCCTTACCCGAGTGTTTGTGCAGGTGGGTTTCAGCCGCCGGCGGCTTGATGATCGCCCCGTCCGGAGCGAGGTTGCCGCGCAGGACGGCAAGACTGTCGGACGCGACCAGCGGGTCGTTCAGCGGCCGAATGACGTCCTCGTTGTAGATCGCGGCTCGCTCGACATTCTCGCCGATCGTCGCCCCGTTCACCGTGCGGGCGCCGGTCTTCAGCCTGCCTCCGAGCGACAATTGCTTGAGGACCGCAGGCAAGCCGCCGGCGTAGTAAAAATCCTCCATGAGATAGGCGCCGGAGGGGCGGATGTTCGCGAGCAGCGGCGTCTCCCGCGCAATTCTGTCGAACGCCTCCATATCGAGTTCGAGGCCCGCGCGGCGCGCGAGCGCGATCAGATGCACGACCGCGTTGGTCGAGCCCCCGATCGCCAGAACGGCGGAAACGGAATTGTGGATCGCATCCTCCGTGATCAAATCCGAGGGCTTCAGATCGTCCCAGACCATGTCGAC
>DATDHT010000465.1:0-4598 GCA_036521435.1 Roseiarcus sp. | reverse complement strand
GCGCGCGGCGCTGCGATGCGTCAGTTGTCTATCTATTTTTTCGGCAATTGCTCGTTCTTGCAGCATAATCGCGACGGAATCGTCCGTGTGCGACAACGGCGCGACGAAAACATCGACATCCCGATTACCGATCCGAGGCGTGGAAACGTCGATTTTATAACCATTAACGGTCGCCCGGTTGCTCAGCGCGTCGGCGACGAGAGCCAAAATGGGGGAGTCGGACGGAAAGAGGTCCGTGAGACGCGAGCGCAGCAACGTCCCGCGCCCCATGTCGAAGAAGGTTTCGGCCGCTGCGTTGACGTCGACCACCATGCCCTGCACGTCCACCGTGAGTAGTGGTTGGGCGAGCGCGTTCAATACCTTCGCGGCGTCCGGACGCCGTTGAGCCGGGTGCGCGGTCATGCCGCCGCCCTTGCCCAATCGCGGTCAAAGGCGCGGGCGAGCAGCCGCCCGGCCTGAACCACGTCCTCGGTGGTCACCAGTTCACGCCGAAGCGTCTGGTCAGTTCCGGCCTGATCAGCATAGGCCGCTAGATGTTTTCGGGCATGGCGAAGGCCAGCGCGGGGCCCGAACTTGCCAACCAGCCAATCCAGATGTTCAAGCGCGGCCTCGCGGCGCTCATCTCCGGAAGGCTCGCGCACCGGGGAGCCATCATCGAGCGCGCGCGCTAGGGCGCCGACCAGCCAGGGCGCGCCGACCGCCGCGCGCCCAATCATCACGCCCGCTGCGCCGGAGAGGGCGAGCATGATCCGTGCGTCTTCCGCCGTCGCGCAATCGCCGTTGACGACCACCGGGATGGCGACCGAAGTGACGACCGCTCGAACGGCGGCCCAGTCGGCGCGACCGTCATAGAATTGGCAGCGCGTCCGGCCGTGAACGGTCGCCATCTGCGCGCCTGCCCGTTCGGCCCGCCGCGCGAGTTCCGGCGCGTTCAGGGAGCTTTCGTCCCAGCCTAAGCGCATCTTGACGGTGACCGGGACCGAGACCGCCTCGACCACCATGGCGATTAGGCGTTCGGCGTTATCGAGATCGCGCATCAGGGCCGCGCCGGCCAGAGCCCCCGATACCCGCCGCGACGGGCAACCCATGTTGATGTCGACCAGGACGGCGCCCGCGTCGACCACCCTGCGCGCAGTTTCGGCCAAAGCCCCCGCTTCGCAGCCAACGATCTGAACTGCGTGAGGAGCCAAGCCCTCGCCCTCGGCGCGCACCGAAGCTTCCGTGTCGCCGCGGAGAAACGTTTCGGCCGCGACCATCTCCGAAAAGACCAGCGCAGCCCCAAAGCGGCGCGCGATCCGACGCATAGCCAGATCGCTGATCCCCGACATCGGCGCAAGCAGCGCCCGCCCCTCGAGCCGGATCGGTCCAATGTCGATCGTCGGGAAGACGCCTAAATTTTGGGCGCTACTCATTCTGCCTACACTGTAGTCAGTTGCACTGCGAAGGCAAGTGGTGTGCGCCGCAAAACAATGAGGATTCACTGGTTGTCGCCGGGGCCGGGAAAGAGATGGTCGATGCGGCCGCTCACCCAATAGGCCGCAAGCCCGATCCATTCATGCACGGCGATCTCGGAGATCCGCAGGTTTCGAACCGGCTCGAACGTCAGCCTCAGATCATCGGGCCAATAACCGCGGGTGCGAAAAGCCACCGGATAAGCGATGGGATGAAATCCGGCTTTCTCGAACACCCCCATCGCTCGCGGCATATGAAAGGCGGAGGTGACGATGATCCAGCGCTGGGAAGATTGCGGATGGACGATCGCCGCGGTGAAACGGGCGTTCTCATCGGTGTTGCGCGATTTGTCCTCGATCGTCACCCGTTCCGGCGCGATCCCCATTTGCGACATGAATGTTCTGGCTTGCAGCGCTTCCGTGGACGTCGCGCCCGCAAACGACGAACTGCCGCTGGTGTAGACGACCTGCGCCTCTGGATACCGCTTGGCCAGGACCACGGCCTCGGTCAGCCGTTCGCCGCCCTCGTCGAACACAGTCTCATGGCGGGCCTTGCTTATCCCGTCGTCGATTGCCCCGCCGAGCACGATAATACCCTCCGGGGGCGGCAGATCGGGCGGTAGAGGAAAGCGGTCCTCCAGCGGCGCGATCAGAAGCTTGCCCACCGGCAAGGTCGCCGCGGCGACCAAAACGAGGATCGCGGCCAGCGCCAGTCCGCGCCCGAAGCGGGGGCGCCGGCCATAGCTGAGCAAGACGCCAATGAGCGCGGCGAACAACAAGAGGTTGATCGGCGACGCGACCATCCAGAATATTTTCGAGACGAAGAAGAACACCGACCGCCAGACCCCATGATCGCGCCGCTTCATGGCAAGGGCGGAGGCTTGTCGCAAGACGCGCCGTCGCCTACCCTCCCAGGCTTTCAACTCCAAAGGATCGCGATGAAGCCCGTAAGCGATGTTGTCGCAGCGATCGGCCGCACGCCGCTCATCAAGCTTCGCGCCGCCTCCGAAGCCACGGGATGCACAATTCTCGGCAAGGCGGAGTTCATGAATCCAGGCGGGTCGGTCAAGGACCGCGCAGCGATGGCGATCATCAATGACGCGGTCGCGCGCGGCGCATTGCGCCCTGGCGGCGTCATCGTCGAAGGCACGGCCGGCAATACGGGCATCGGCATTGCGATGGTGGCGAGCGCGCTCGGCTACCGCGCCGTGATCGTCATCCCCGACACCCAGGCGCAGGAAAAGAAGGACATGCTGCGCCTTGCCGGCGCCGAGCTGATCGAGGTTCCCGCAGTCCCGTACTCCAACCCCAACAATTACGTGCGCTACTCGGGGCGGCTCGCCGAGGCGCTCGCCAAGACCGAACCCAACGGCGCCGTCTGGGCGAACCAGTTCGACAATGTCGCCAATCGGCAAGGCCACATTGAAACGACAGGCCCGGAGATCTACGGCGATCTCAACGGAGCCGTTGACGGCTTCGTCAGCGCGGTCGGCACGGGCGGGACGCTGGCCGGCGTCGGCATCGCGCTGAAAGAGCGCAACCCGAACATCAAAATCGCGATCGCAGACCCTTTGGGCGCGGCGCTGTACTCCTTCTACACGACGGGCGAACTGACGAGTTCCGGCTCCTCCATCACCGAGGGCATTGGCCAGAACCGCATCACCGCCAACCTCGAAGGCGCGCCGGTCGATTTCGCCTACCAGATTCCCGACGAGGAGGCGCTGCCGATCGTGTTCGATCTGGTGATTCAGGAGGGGCTCCTGCTCGGCGGCTCGTCGGGGATCAACATCGCTGGCGCCATTCATCTCGCCCGCGAGCTTGGTCCCGGCCACACGATCGTGACGCTGCTCTGCGATTCCGGCGTCCGCTACGCCTCCAAGCTTTTCAATCCGGCCTTCCTGCGCTCGAAGGCTCTCCCCGTTCCCGATTGGCTGGAAGCCAAAGGAAGCGCGCCCCGGGTGTTCGTGCAATGACCGAAGCTTTGTTTCGCGAGGACGCGTATCGAGCTGAGACGGAAGCGACTGTGCTCTCATCGGAACCGCGTGGCGTTGCGCTCGATCGCACGGTCTTTTATCCGCAAGGCGGGGGACAGAGCGGCGATCGAGGGACGCTCGAGCTCGAAGACGGGACGGTGCTTCCGATCGTCAACACGGTCTACGACTCGGATCGCGCGACGATTCTCCATGTGCTTGCCGACGGAGCCGCCGTGCCCCGGCTGGCCACGCGCGTGATCGCTCGCGTCGACTGGGAGCTGCGATACAAACGCATGCGCGCCCATACCGCGTTGCATCTGCTGTCGGTCGTGGCGCCCTATCCGGTGACGGGCGGATCGGTCGGCGATGCCGAGGGGCGGCTCGATTTCGATTCGGGCGAGGCGGCGCTTGACAAAGCGGACATCGAGCGCCGGCTCAACGCGCTGATCACGCGCGACGCGGCGGTGAGCCATCGCTGGATCGCCGACGCCGAACTCGAGGCCAACCCGAGTCTCATCAAGACCATGTCGGTCAAGCCGCCGATGGGCACGGGCCAGGTCCGCCTGGTCGCCATCGAGGGCCTCGATCTCCAGCCATGCGGGGGAACGCATGTGGCGCGCACCGGCGAAATCGGCCGCGCCTCGGTGACCGGCATCGAGAAGAAAGGCAAGATCAACCGCCGCGTGCGCATCGCGCTCGGCTCTGCCTAAGCGGATCGAGGTCCCATGCCTTCCCGCAACTTCCTCACCACCGCCGAACTCGCGGCCGAGCTCGGCGACCCCGATCTAAGCGTGATCGACGCCTCCTGGCATCTGCCCAATGCCGGGCGCATCGGCGCGACCGAATTCCGCATGAAGCACATTCCGGGCGCCGTCTTCTTCGACATCGACCAGATCGCCGATCACGATCAGGACCTGCCGCACATGCTGCCGAAGCCTGATGCGCTCGCGAAGGCGATGACAGCGCTTGGGCTGGGCGATGGCATGCGCTTCGTCGTCTATGACGCGCTTGGCCTCTATGCCGCGGCGCGGGTCTGGTGGACGCTGCGCGCTTACGGAATCGACCACGTGCGCATCCTCGACGGCGGCCTGCCGAGATGGATCAAGGAAGGGAGACAACTGGAAACGGGCGATGCGCACCCCAAACCGCGCGTCTTCACACCGCGCCTCGAGGA
>DATDHT010000464.1:0-4818 GCA_036521435.1 Roseiarcus sp. | reverse complement strand
CAATTCCAAGCTCTACGGCGCCGTACTGTTTCGCTACCGGGCGCGAGACTTCGAGCCCGTTGCCTATCGCGATGGCGCCACGCCGGGCTGGCCATTTTCGTACGAGGATCTCGAGCCCTGGTATGGCCTTGCGGAAAGGCTCTACAACGTCCGCGGCGCGATCGGCTTCGACCCCACGGAGCCCGCGCATTCGGCCCCCTACCCTTTCGACCCCGTGCCGGATGAGCCGGCGATCGGCAAAGTCCGCGAGCGCCTGAAGCGCGTGGGGCTGCACCCCTCTCCTCTGCCGCTCGGAATCGACATCGACAAATGGCTCGCCCGTGCGAAAACCCCGTGGGACGCCTTCCCCGACACCGGCACTGGCAAGATGGATGCGGAGACCTGCGGTCTCGACAAAGCCCTTGCCTATCGCAACGTCGAGCTGCGCGAGAATGCTCGCGTCGAGCGGCTGCTTATGGATCCAGACGGCAAACGGGTCAGGGGGGTGGATGTTTCGATTGCCGGGGAACGCAAGACGATATCGGCTGGGATCGTCATCCTCGCGGCGGGGGCGGTGAACTCCGCCGCTCTGCTTCTAACTTCCAGCGAAACCGGCGTCGCCAATCGCTCGGGCGCGGTCGGACGACATTTCATGAATCACAATTGCTCGGTGGTGCTGGCGATCGATCCGCGTACGATTAACGATTCCGTCTACCAGAAGACGCTCGGCGTCAACGATTTCTATTTAAATGACGGGCGCGGCGGACCCCCGCTCGGCAACATCCAGCTGCTCGGCAGGGTTACCGCGCCAATCCTGAAGGCAAGCATTCCGCGAGCGCCGGAGTGGGCTCTCACTCTCATGAGCCGACGCTCTGTCGACTGGTACGCGATGAGCGAAGACCTGCCGAACCCGGAAAGTCGCGTGACGGTGAAGGGCGGGCAGATAAAACTCGACTGGCGGCGCAGCAACTGGAGCGCTCACGAGGGACTCGTCAAGGCCTTCAAGGAGCGACTGCGCGCTGCCGGCTATCCGATCGTTCTCACGAAGCCGTTCGACCGACGAACGCCCTCGCATCAATGCGGCACCGCGCGCATAGGGTCGAACCCCGCGACCTCGCCGCTCGATCCCTATTGCCGCGCCTGGGACCACCCGAATCTCTTTATCGTCGACGCTTCATTTCTGCCGACGTCGGCAGCGGTCAATCCCTCGTTGACGATCGCTGCCCAGGCGCTCCGCGTCGCCGACCATATCGCCAAGACAGACCTTCGAGGGATTTAAGGATTCGACGATGGCGTTCGACTACATCATTGTCGGCGGCGGTTCAGCGGGCTGCGTCCTGGCCAATCGTTTGAGCACCGATCCGTCGATCAAGGTTCTCCTCCTCGAGGCGGGCGGCTCCGACTGGAACCCTCTGTTCAGAATGCCGGCGGGCTTCGCCAAAATGACCAAAGGGGTCGCGAGCTGGGGCTGGAGCACAGTCCCGCAGAAGCATCTCAATGACCGCGTCATTTGGTACACCCAGGCCAAGGTGATCGGGGGCGGCTCGTCGATCAACGCTCAGCTCTACACGCGCGGCAACGCGAAGGACTACGATGCCTGGGCAAGCGAGGCAGGCGCGACCGGCTGGAGCTATCGCGAAATTCTTCCCTATTTCAAGCGCAGCGAGGACAACCAGAAGCTCCACAACGCCTATCACAGCTATGGCGGGCCGCTGGGAGTGTCCTATCCGATCAATCCGCCCCCGATCAGCTATGCATTTCTGCGCGCCGCGCAGGAACTCGGCATTCCCTTCAACGACGATTTCAACGGCGCCGTCCAGGACGGGATCGGTCACTACCAGCTCTCCACTCGCAACGCCGAGCGCTCTTCAGCATCGACGGCATTCGTGAAGCCGATAGAGGGCCGGAAGAATCTTACTGTTCGCCTCAACGCCCAGACGCTGAAGATCGAAGTCCAGAACGGCCGCGCCATTGGGATGACGGTCGTCTCGGGAACCGGGACCGAGACCCTGAACGCAGACCGGGAGATCATCGTCAGCTGCGGCGCTATCGGCTCGCCGCGCCTCCTCCAACTGTCCGGCATTGGGCCCGCAGATGCCTTGAAGGCGGCCGGAGTGGACGTCGTCCATGACCTGCCCGGCGTGGGCTCTAACATGCAGGATCACCTGGACTTGTACGCAATCTCCGAATGCACGGGCGAGCACACCTACGATCGGATCGCACAGCCGCATCGCACCGCCTGGGCAGGTCTCCAATATCTCGCTTTCAAGACCGGTCCCGTGACCTCCACGCTGTTTGAAACCGGCGGATTCTGGTACGCTGACAGCCAAGCGCGATCGCCCGATATCCAGTTCCACCTTGGCCTCGGTTCCGGTATCGAGGCTGGCGTCGCTGCCATGAAGAATCCGGGCGTGACGTTGAATTCGGCCTTCCTGCATCCTCGATCGCGAGGGACCGTGCGGATCGCGAGCGCGGATCCGAAGGCGGCGCCGCTCATCGATCCGAATTACTGGGCCGATTCTTATGACCGCGAGTGCTCAATCAAGGGCCTGCGGATGGCGCGGGACATCCTGCGGCAGCCAGCGTTGAAGCCTTTCGTCATGGCTGAACGGATGCCGGGCGACGATGTTCGCACCGATGAGCAACTCGCCGAATACGCCTATCGCACCTGCAAAACGGACCACCATCCCGCCGGAACCTGCGCCATGGGTTCGACCGCCGACGCTGTCGTCACGCCCGATCTGAAGCTGCGCGGACTTCTTGGCATTCGCGTGGTCGACGCTTCCGTCATGCCGTATGTTCCATCGAGCAACACCAACGCGCCGACAATCATGGTTGCGGAGAAGGCGTCCGATATGATTCTCGGCAAGCCCGCCTTGCCTGCGGCGATCCTGTAGAGCTTTTTGTGCTTTGATGAAGTCACTACCGTCATTGCGACCCCCGGGCTTTGGGACCCGGGGGGAAGCGATCCATCCCTTGCACGACGCACATCTGCGATAAATGGATGCTTCGTCGCTGCGCTCCTCGCAATGACGAATTTCTCGGAGGAGCCTCGCTTTGACGAATGGCAGTGGACGTCTCGCGGGCAAGGTCGCGCTGATCATTGGCGCCGCGCGCGGCATTGGCGCCGGGATCGCCGAGCGCTTCCAAGAAGAGGGCGCTCAGGTCGTCATCGCCGATACGGAAGTCGAAGCGGGCGTCGCGACGGCCGAGCGCCTGAAGGGAAAGTTCGTCGCGACCGACATATCGAAAGTCGCCGACGCCGAGGGCGCCGTCGCAGCCGCGCTCGCGGCCTATGGCGATCTTCACATCGTGGTCCAGAACGCCGGCATCTACCCCTGGTCGCTGATCGAGAACATTTCGCCCGAAGAGTGGGACATGGTGCTGGGCGTCAATCTCCGGGGCGCGTTCCTGATCGCCCGCGCCGCATTGCCGCATATGAAGGCGAAACGCTACGGGCGGTTCGTGTTCACCTCCTCGATCACCGGCCCCCGCGTCACCAGCCCCGGCCACGGTCACTATTCAGCCTCCAAGGCCGGCATCAACGGCTTCATCAAATCGGCGGCGCTGGAATTCTCCGGCTACGCCATCACCGTGAATGGCGTCGAGCCGGGTAACATCATGACCGAAAGCATCGAGAAGCAGCGCAGCCCGGCCTTCATTCAAAGCATGGTGGAGTCCATTCCGCTCGGTCGTCTCGGCACGCCGCGCGATGTCGCGCAGGCGACGCTCTTCCTCGCCTCGGATGAAGCGGCCTACATCACCGGAACGACCATCGTCGTCGACGGCGGACAGACGCTGCCCGAGGGCAAGGATTTTCGGGTGGGGCCCACGTAAAACATACTCAATATGTTATACAAATCACAGTCGGGCAAACAGTCCCATTTTGAGCGCGGAACTAAACGGGGTCGTAACCCGCTGAAAACATTATAGGGTGCCGGTAAAATGGCGGCTACGCATGCCGCCGCCCTGCGCTGCGCCGGGCCGATCCCACACGTTTGGCGGGCGCTCCAAGGGTTTCACCCCGAAGTGAACCGGTCGAGGACGTTGCGCGTGATCCTCTGCGTGAACGGATCGCCGCGCTTCAGGCCCATCACCCATTCGCAGGTCGCAGCGGTCAGGACTTCGCCCTTGCCGCGCGTCATGTGCACCATCATGCCGCTGCCGTATCTGTAGCGGGCGAGCCCTTCGGGCGTGACTTCTCCGGTCACGCACTTGACCAAGCCCTCGAGATCGCTGCTGCGCACGAAATATCGAAAACCCTCGCCGTTGGGTTCGTCTTCGGCGAGCACGGCTGGCGCCATGGCGAGGATCTGGATCGTCTCCGGCTGGCCTTCCGCCGGAACCGGATACGGGAGGCCCTGTCGGAACGTGTAGTCGAGCCCGTCGACCTCATAGGCGAAGATGCGCGCCGCATCGCCGAAGATGTCTGCGTAGTGCAGGCCGGTCCCGGCGAAGGCCCAATGTTCCGGGCGGTAAACCGTGAAACCCTTCTGGCCGTGCGGCGCGAATCCACCCCACGAGGCGTAGAGGCCGTTCATGCCGTTCACGCCGACGGTCGACGCGCCTGGCCAGCGGACATGTCTGTCTTCCCATGCGCTGGAAAGCAGGTGGTCCTTGCCCGTCCCCGCGATGGGGTCGGTGTTGATCGCGTCGAATTTATAGCAGACCTGCCGCCTGCCTTCGTCCTCGAGCCGGATCTGCCAGAGAAAGTTTGCGCCGAACCGCGCAAGTTTGCCGCCGCGTTCGACGTAGGCCTCGATCGCGAGACGCATCTCGCGCGTCCAATATTCGTCATGGCCGATAATTGTCAGACAGGGATAGGCGTCGAGCAGCGCC
>DATDHT010000463.1:0-2528 GCA_036521435.1 Roseiarcus sp. | reverse complement strand
GCGCTTGAGCGCCAGTTTTGCGTCCGGCTCGACCTCGCTCGTGAGCCCAAGCGAACTCGCAAGCGCGTGCAATTCGGCTGGCGAGCGGCCCCGGCTCGAGCCCGGCAAGTCCGTGAAGACGATGGTCGAGGCGCGCCCGGCGAGTTCGGCCAGGAAACCCTCGGCATCCTTGTCGGCGGCGAGCGCAACGATCGCCACGCACGGGCCGGCGAGGTCGGGCGTTAGCGCAAGATCGCGCAGCACCGCCCCGATGTTGAACGGCACGTGCGCCCCGTCCATGACGACCGGCAGGAGTCGCAGCCCAATTGCAACGTCGAAGCGCTCCATGCGCCCGGGGAGGCGCGCCGCGGCGCGCGTGCCGGCGTCGAGGAGGGCCGCGCCGACCGGCTCTCCAAAACGGCCGCTCACTCCCTTGCGGCGAAGCTCGCCGAGGACGGTGGCGGCGAGCGCGAAATTGACCTCATCGATCGGCGCCGAAGCGTCGAGGCGCGTACGCTTCACCCGCGAGCCAAGCTCACCGGCCCGGACTTGCAGGACGCGGCCAGCTTCGTCATCCGCGCCGAGCGTCGTGACGAGGACGGCTCCAGGCTTGAGGATTCCGACCTTTTCGCCGGCGATCGCGGCGCGTGTGTGCCCAAGGATTTCCGTATGCTCGAGCGCGATGTTGGTGACGATTGCGATTTCGCCATCGACGATATTGGTCGAATCGAGCCGGCCGCCCAAGCCGACTTCGATCACCGCCCACTCGACACCCGCTTCGCGGAAGATGAGAAAGGCGGCGGCGGTTAGAAGGTCGAACCAGGTCGCATTGGCCGCGGCCGTGCTGGCGTTGCGTGCGGCCTCGTAGGCGTCGAGCGCCTTATCGAGCGCCCCCGCAAGCGCGGGCTCGTCGACATCGTGGCCCTGAACGCTCACCCGCTCATTGATGCGCTCGACATGGGGGGAGGCGTAGCGCCCGACACGAAGGCCGGCATGCGCCAGCGCCGCCTCGATGAGGGCCGAGACCGACCCTTTGCCTTTGGTGCCTGCCACATGGATCGCGCGAAACGAATTTTGCGGGTCGCCGAGGCGCGCGGCAAGATCGCGCATCGGCTCGAGGCCGACGCGCATCGTCGAGCGTGGGCGTCGCTCCCAGTCGGTGAGCGCGTCGAGGCGGGCCATCGCTTGGGTGAGATCATGATTCTCGGCCATCGCGTGGTGATACCCGAATCCACCGCCTTCCCGAAAGCGGCCTTTGGCCCCGAGCCTCGTTGCAAGCGTCGGAATGCCTCTAGCGAAGCGCGCCTCGCCGTCGGTGGACGGTTGGCGAAGCGACGTCGCCAACCGTGACCTGAAATCCACTAACGCCAAGGAAAACGAGGCAAAGCCGTATTTTCATTTTCAATTGAGACGCCGCTATCTTAAGGATACGTGGGGGCAAACCCGGAATCGTCTGACACTGGCGACGGGCCTGGGCTGGGGCAAGCGGTGGACAATCTTGCAGTGTGGCCGACCGCCTCGCCTTCGAGGCGCGGCGGGTCGTTGAAACGGCCGTTTTCCGTTTTCGCGCTCGTATTTGTCGCGTTCTCCCTCGTCGCCTGCGCCTCGCGGCCGGAGACCGGTTTTCTCAGCGCCGTGGCCTTGAGCCCCCCTGGCGCCGTCGACCATACCCTGCTTGTTGCGACGACGCGCGAACGCGACGATCGGCCGGGCACGCTTTTCAACGGCGACCGGGCGAGCGCCACCGATTACGCCGAGATCACCGTCTCGATTCCGCCGAACCACAAGCAGGGCCAAATCGAATGGGCGAGCACGCCGCCCGGCGATCCGAATGTCGATTTCGTCGTGCGCGACGAAAAATATCTCGACGGCGACAAGGCGTTCGTTCAGGCGCTGAATGCGCAACTTGCGCTCAGGCCGCCGGGAAGCCGCAAGGTGCTCCTGTTCATCCACGGCTTCAACACGATGTTCGCCGAGGGGGTCTATCGCCTCGCGCAGCTTGCCCACGATTCCAAAGCTCCGGGTGTCCCGGTGCTGTTCACCTGGGCGTCGCGCGGCAAGCCAACGGCCTATGTCTACGACCTCAACAGCGCGACCGCCGCCCGCGACAGCCTCGAGCACACGCTCCGTCTGCTGCTCGCCAGCAACGCGGAAGAGGTGAATGTGCTTGCCCACTCGATGGGCAATTGGGTGACGGTCGAGGCGTTCCGGCAGATCAAGATTTCGGGCGACCTCAGTCACGCCAACAAGATCGGCACCGTCTACCTCGCTGCCCCCGATATCGACATTGACGTGTTCAAGTCCGAAATGCGCCGCTTCGGCAAGCCGCGCAAGCCGTTCTACATCATCCTTTCCACGGATGATCGAGCGCTGTTTCTGTCCAGAACCATCGCGGGCGGCGTCACGCGGGTCGGCGACAACCCCGATGTTGCTGAACTCGCGTCGCTGGGCGCGACGGTCATCGACCTTTCGGACCTCAAAGCGACCGATTCCACCAACCACGACAAATTCGCTCAGCTCGCCACCGTCGGCCCCGAGCTGCGCGACGT
>DATDHT010000462.1:0-9494 GCA_036521435.1 Roseiarcus sp. | reverse complement strand
GGGAGACGGCGCCGCTCCTCACGATCAGTAGAGTTTGCCGATCAGTAGAGCTTGCCTGGCTCCGGATCGACTTGCGCCGGGCGCGCCTTGGGCCTGGGCGGCGGCGTCGGAGCCGCGGGACCGGGCCCATTGGCGCCGACCTGGTCGCTCTTCGGCGCGGGCGCGAACGGCGCCTTTCTCGATTGTCCCCCTTCGCCGTCCTTCGCTGGATCGACGCCGTCCACCGCGCGCTTGTCTTCATCGGCTTTCTGAACCGCGGCGGCTTCTGTCGCCTTCCTCGTCGCTTCGGCCTCGGCCGCTTTCTGCGCTTCCTCGAGCGAGCGCAAGCGTTCTGCTTGCCCTTTCAGCCGCGCTTGTTCGACCTCCCAGTCCTGGATTTCCTGCTGCCTTCGATCCATCGATCGCTCGCCCTTGAGACGCCGGTTGAAGAAGGCGCGCTCGCGGATGTCGGCTTCCATCGTGGAGATGCGGTCGGTTTCGCGCGCGATCGCCTGCGCGGCGAGCGCGGCGGAAAGGGAGCTGACGTCGATCTGTCGCTTCGGCGCCTCCAACGCATCGTCGACCGTCACCGCGGCGCTCGGCGGCGATCCGGACCAGAATTTCAAACCGCTAGCCGAGGAAGTGAGCGTAAAGCGCGCCTGTGTCGTTAACGTGCGCAGATCGACATCCGCGTTCAGCGCCTCGTCCCCTTGTCCCTGGGGGATTTTGATCGGACCGATCTTCGCAACGCCGGCGCTGAGCGAAAGCGGCGCAGACCCATCGGCGATCGCGAGCGGCGCCCGATCGAGTTCGTTGCCGAAGGCGAAGGCGATATTGGTCTCATCCAATGGCGCGTCAGGGGTCTGCGCCTTGGCGAGCACGCGATCGAGAGCCGTTGGATCGCTTCGGGCTAAAGCTGCGCCGGCGAAGGTCACAGTCCCTGAGCCGGCGAGCCCGTTGATCAGCGCGCTGGGGCTTCGTCCGGTCGAAGCGAAATCGAGCGCAGCCCCGATGTGGCCAGAGAATTCGGTTCGGTCGAGCGCGACCGAATCGAGGGCCAGCGCGCCGGTCAGCGTCACATTGTCCGCATCGCGACGCAGCGTCGCATGGCCGGACGCTCCGCCTCCTGCGATCCGCATCGCGAAGTCGTCAAGATCGAGCCGGCCCCTATCAAAACGGAGCGTCGTCGCGAACTCGCGCGCTGTCAGGGCGTCCGCCAAATCGAGAGTTCCGACCATGAGCTTTACCGCCGCGGACGGGGGGCGCAGCGGCACGGGCGCAAATCTGACGTCGGACCAGCGCGCTCCCGTCCGCCTCGGCTGGGGCGGTCCGAGCGCGAGCGCCAGGACTCCGCCGAGCGGCATGCGTTCGACCGAAAGTTGCCCCTCGATCTCTGCCGGCGCAGGCGCCCGCGACTTCCCGGGGGGAGCCCCAGAAATCGCCTCCTCGGCGCGTGCAACGTCGGCGTTGGCCTCAGGCGCGGCCTCGAGCGGCTTGGCAGGTTGATATGTGAGGTCGCCGCTCGCCTTGACCCCGGCAATTGTCGCTTGAAGCCGTGAGAAACCCCATCGAGCCCCGCGCAAGGTTGCATCGAATCCGATATCGGCGGGACCGAGCACGCCGCCGTTGGCGGGGGCAAGGCCAAGAGCGATGGCAAGCGGGGCGAGGTTCGGCGATTTGGCCTTAGCGGAACCAAACAGCTTCGCCTCGTCACTCTCCGCCGTAGGCCTGAAGCGGCCGCGCCACGCGAGGTCCGCTCCGGCAAGCTGCGAAGTCGCATCGACGTCGTAACCCTTCTCCCATCCCCCGGCGGCGTTGAGCGCGATGTGGGCGCGGCCGCCTCCCGACGTGGGCGTGTGCACGCCAAGCTGACGCAACAGGGCGCCCGAGTTTGGCGAATCGAGACTGACAGTGAGCGCGCGCCCGGTGTCGTTCGGCCGAGGATCGAGGGTGACCGAGAAGTGCGTTTCCCCCGCTGATCCGTTGGCTCTGAGGGAATCGACGACGGGAACGTCGCCAACCTCGGTTGCTCCGCCATGAGCGCCGAAGGTTAGCGCTGCCGGCGAAAGCTCACCCGCGCGCGCGACCAGCATCCGGCTCCAATCGCTGGGCGCCACACGCGAAACCAGCACTGCGAAATCATGCAAGCGGTCGGCTCGCAAGTGACCCGTCGCTGCAGTCGAGTCGGGACCGGTTGCGCCCTCGATCTCGAAAGAGGCCCCATCCAGGCCGGCCACGCTCAGTCGCTTGAGGGTGATGTTCGGCCCGCTCTTGGCGACATTCAGCGCGAGCGAGCCGCTGTCGATCTGCGCTTCGCCGACGCGGGCGATATGCAGCGAACCAGCCCTGAGCGAAAGCGAGAGGTCGAGGTCGCCGATCAAATTCGCTACCGCGAGGCTCGGCAACCCGTCGACGTCGAGCGAATCGCTGGCGAGATCGACATCGAGGCGGCCTGCTTGACCGCTGTCAGGCCCCTTGAAGGCAAGGGCGCCGGTTAGCGTCGAGCGGTCCAGCGCCAACTTGAGATTGCGCCCCGAAAATCCAGTCGGCGACGCTTCCACCGCACCCGATAACGAGGCGCTGCGATAAGGGAGAGCATCGGCAAAAGCGGCGACTTTGGCCACGGCCGGCGGCGCGCCGAGAGCCGCCCAAGCGCGCAGCAGAGCGAAGTCGGCGCTTATGAAGGCAACGTCGCCACGGAACTTGGCCTGCGCGCCGGCCTCCAGAGCCCCGTCCGCGCGCAGGCGGCTTTGCCCTGGAAGGCCGAGGTTCAAAGTGAGATTGAGCGGCGCGCCGGGAGAGGTTTTCAGCGTCGCGCTTGCGTCGGGCAGCGTCTGCGCCCCAAGGATGATCGGCTGAGCCAAGACCTGTGCGTCGATCGCCGCCGAGCTCTCGTGCCCCCGAAGCGCCGCCGATACAATGCGGGTGATCAGGCTCACGGCGCGCGTGGGCGCGACCCCGTCCTCGCCCTTGCGACGCAGGAGCGAGTCTATGTTGACCTGCTTGGCCCTCAACGCGACGCTGATTCGGGCGGGCGAGCCGAAAACCAATTTGGCGTCGCCATCCGCTCGGATCCCTCGTTCCTCTGGTCCCAGGCGAAATTCCGCCTGTCGAAGGGTCGCCTGGTCCTGATCGAGGGTCACAGGCCCGGCGATCCGCCACGGGATGAGCGCATCCTCGCCGGGCGCCGCTCCTGTTAACGTGACTGCTCCGGCGAAGCGAAGGCCGCCCATCCCCGCCGCGGGGTCGCCTTGGAGCGCGCCGTCGAATTGCGCGGCAGGCCAGCTCGGACCGTCGTTCACTTCGAGGCGGAGCGGCGTTCCTTCCGGTCCCGGTTTCTCCGAGGCCAGCCTGAAGACAACGGGAGCATTGTCCGGCCCGGAAAATTGGCCGTTGAGACGCGCGGGCCCGTCGAGCGACGGCGCGGCCGCATCGATCTCGACCCCGGAAATCTCGGCTCCGGCGGCGGCCCCGACGATCTTCACGCGCCCGTCCCGCATGCGCAGGCGGTCGAACCCGGTCGAGTGGAGGCCCGCCATCTGTACCGGCGGCAATTTGAGCGCGCCGTCAGGCCCGCGCGTGAGGGTCAGGACCGGCTTCTCGAGACGGATGTCGGAGAACCGGAGCTGCCCGCTCGCGAGTTTGACGAGGGCGAGTTCGAGCCGCGCCGATGCGAACGACAGCTTCGCCCCGTCCGGACCTGGTGCGCTGACCAAACCTTCGCCCAACGCGAGATAAGGCGTCGGCAGCACCCTGAGTTCGACCGGCCCGGTCAGGGAGACGTTGGCGCCCGTGATTGCGCTGAGCCGCGCCTCGATCTCACTGCGCTGCGCAGACCAGTCGATGAGGTACGGCGCGACGAGCGCAATCGACATCACCGCGACGAGCGCGACCGCGACGATGGTCAGGATATAGCGCACGAGGAAATGACTTCCACTCCACTTGGACGAACTGTCGCAAGAACGATTCGGCGACCATCGCTGTTCAAAATGCCGCGAAAGTATGACCTTGACAACAAAAGCGGCTTCCTGCGGTTCATGCGAACGATTGTGCAACGAAAATCGACACGCCCCGGCTACCCAAGGCCAGGAGATAACCGTTAGCTTATGTCCTTTGGCGACCCTCGCAGCCGCCGCTTCGCTTTTGCGAATGGTTGACGGCATTGGGCTAAGGCCCGACATTGGGCGGCGCAAGTCCCGCGCCAAAACCCGCTTCGGGGCGCGCTGTGATATGGGAGGCGACCCATGGACCTTCGATTGACCGAAGACGAGATCGCGTTTCGCGCCGAGGTTCGCGCCTTCGTACGCGATAACCTGCCCGCCTCTATCCGCGAGAAGACGGTCGCCGGCCGGCGCCTTTCCAAGGACGACTATGTGCGCTGGACGCGCATTCTCGCCGCCAAAGGCTGGGGAGCCCCGCACTGGCCGCAGGAATGGGGCGGCCCCGGATGGAGCCCGGTCAAACTGTCGATCTTTCTCGATGAGACGCAGCGTGGCAACGCGCCGGAGCTGGTCGCGTTCGGCGTCAGCATGGTCGGCCCGGTCATCTATACCTTTGGCTCCAAGGCGCAGAAACAGCGGTTTCTGCCACGCATTATCGATCTCAGCGACTGGTGGTGCCAGGGCTTCTCGGAGCCGGACGCGGGATCCGACCTTGCAAGCTTACGAACAACCGCCCGCTGCGACGCCGACGACTGGGTGATCTCGGGCCAGAAGACCTGGACCACCATGGCCCAATACGCGGACTGGATCTTCGTCCTCGCGCGCACCAACGCGCAGGCAAAAAAGCAGGAGGGCATTTCGTTCTTCCTGGTCGACATGAAGACTCCCGGGATTACGGTGAAGCCGATCCAGACGATTGACGGCGGTCACGAGGTCAACGAGGTCTTTCTCGATGACGTTCGGGTTCCGGCCGACGCGCTTGTCGGCGAAGAGAACAGGGGGTGGGACTACGCCAAGTTTCTGCTCGCCAACGAGCGCAACGGCATTGCCCGCGTCGGGGTTTCGAAAGCGCGTCTCGACCGGGTGCGCCAGCTCGCCTCGATCCCGGTCTATGGCTCTGGGCCCAAGATCGAGGACCCCTTCTTCCGCGCCAAGCTGGCCGAGGTCGAAGTGGAGTTGAAGGCGCTGGAAATGACGCAGATGCGGGTAATCTCGGCTCCCCGCACGGGCAAGCCAGATCCCGCCTCTTCGGTGCTCAAGATCAAGGGCTCGGAGATCCAGCAGGCGACCACCGATCTGTTGATGGAGGTCGTCGGGCCTTACGCGCTGCCGTATCGAGAGTCCGAGGACATGAGCAATGAGCCGCCGGTGGGTCCGGATTGGGCGTCGCCGCTCGCGCCGATCTATTTTAACAACCGCAAGGTCTCGATCTACGGCGGCTCGAATGAAATCCAGCGCAGCATCATCGCCAAGGCGATACTGGGGCTCTGAGACAGATGGACTTCGAGCTCAATCCCGAACAGGAGCTATTGCGCGATAATGTCGCGCGGCTGATGAAGGACCGCTACGGGTTCGAGGCTCGCAAGACCTATCAAGCAAGCCCACACGGTTGGAGCGAGGCCCTGTGGCGCGACTACGCGGAGATGGGCCTGCTCGGCGCGCCTTTTGCCGAAGCCGACGGCGGCTACGGGGGCGGCGCTGTCGAGACCATGATCGTGATGGAGCAATTCGGCAAGGCGTTGGCGCTCGAGCCCTACCTTCAGACTGTCGTCCTGTGCGGAGCGTTGTTGAAGCACGGGGCGAGCGACACGCAGCGAGCCGAACTGATCGCCGCGATCGCGGCGGGCGAGCTCAGGTTGAGCTTCGCGCATATGGAGAAGCAGTCCGGCTTCGATCTCAATGATGTGGCTCTGAGCGCGGTCAAGGACGCCGCCCGCGGATTCTTGCTGAACGGAGAAAAGACGCTCGTCGGCCAGGGTGACAGGGCCGACAAACTCATCGTCTCGGCGCGCGTCAGCGGTGATCGCCGTGACCGAGATGGGATCGCCCTTTTCCTTGTCGACGCCAACGCTCCAGGCGTGAGCCGGCGTGGCTATCCGACCCAGGACGGACAGCGGGCGGCGGAGATTGGCTTCGCCGATGTCCGCGTCGCGGTGAATGACCTTCTGGGGGGCACGGATAGCGCGCTGCCCGTCATCGAGCGGGCGATCGACGAGGCGATCGCGGCGCTTGCTGCGGAAGCCGTCGGCGCAATGTCCGAAGCGCTGACGATGACGGTTGACTACCTTAAAACCCGCAAGCAGTTCGGCGTCGCGATCGGCTCGTTCCAGGCGCTGCAGCATCGCGCCGCCGATATGACGGTCGCGCTCGAACAAGCGCGCAGCATGATGTATCTGGCGGCGATGATAGCGGATGAGGACGACGCGGAGGAGCGCGCCAAGACAATGTCGGCGGTAAAAGCGCAAATCGGCCGGTCGGCCAAGTTCATCGGCCAGCAGGCGGTGCAAATGCACGGCGGCATCGCGATGACCTATGAGTACAAGGCCGGCCATCTGTTCAAGCGCCTGACGATGATCGATACGGCCTACGGCGACGCGGACGTTCATGTGCGCCGCTTGGCCGACCGCAGCAGCCTGTTCGCTGACCCTCGTTGAGCAAGGCGCACACAATCCTCGTCACCGGGTTCGAGCCCTTTGGCGGCGAGACCATCAACGCCTCGTGGGAAGCGGCGCAAAAGCTCGAGGGTTGGCGCCATGGGGACACCGTGGCGGTGGCGCGCTTGCTGCCCTGCGCCTACGACGCCTCGGTCAAGAAGCTCATCAGTGCGATCGAGACGCTTCGGCCGAATGCGCTTCTGATGGCCGGTCAGGCTGCGCGCCGCGGTGTCGTCTGCGTCGAACGGTTCGCGCATAATCTTGATGACGCCACAAGGCCGGATAACGACGGCGTCCTGCGAAGGGGGCTCAGGATTTCCCGCGGCGCGCCCGATTGGCTGGAGGCGGCAGCGTCGGTAAGGACAATAGCGCGCGCCATCAAGGAAGCGGGAATTCCAGCGCGGATGTCGCGGAATGCCGGCGCGTTTGTCTGCAACCACCTCTATTTCGCGGCCTTGCAATACCTTGGCGACAAGAAGTCGCCGATCCCTGCCGTCTTCGTGCATTTGCCAGTGACGCCCGAGCAGACGCCGCAGGGGGCGAGCGCAAAGCGGCTCACGCCGACCGAAGCCGCGGACGCGCTTCGGGCGGCTGCCGCGGCGATGCTCGACGAATTGAAAGTGGGCGGCGTGGCGTGACCAGCGCGCCGCTCTTTCTCGGAGTCGACGGTGGCGCGACCCGCTGCCGCGCGCGGCTGCGCGACGCCGAAGGAAGAGCGCTTGCCGAGGCGAACGGCGCGGCGGCGAACATTCATGTCGATTTCGCCGCCGCGGTCGCGGCTATGCGCGCGGTCGTCGATGAGACTCTGCGAAACGCCGGGCTCGCCAACCTTCATCGGGGAACGATTTCGGTCGGGCTCGGGCTCGCCGGGTTCAAGCAGGGAAGCGACCAGACGCGGGTGGCCGCCGCTTTTCCCGGCTTTCGGCTGGTGTGCGCGGCGAACGACGCGACCACCGCCTGCATCGGCGCGCACGCCGGCGCGGACGGCGGGCTGGTGATCGCCGGCACCGGCTCGGCGGCAATCGCGCGCGTTGGGCCTACGGAAACCATCATTGGCGGACGCGGGTTCGCGCTCGGCGATGACGGATCGGGCTCCCATATGGGCCTCGAGGCGCTGCGTTCCGCAATGCGCGCCTTTGACGGCCTTCAGCCGGCAAGCGCGCTGACCGACGACATCCTGGCCGGGTTTGGCGGCGATCCGGTCGCGATGATGAATTGGGCGCTTGAGGCGAAACCGGGAGATTTTGGCGCATTCGCGCCGCGCGTGTTCGAGCATGCGGGAGCGCATGATCCGATTGCGGCGGGAATCGTGAACACCGCGGCCCGCGCCGTCGGCGCGTTGATCCGCGGCGTGGTTGCGCTGGGCGCGGAGCGGGTCGCGCTGGTCGGAGGCGTGGGCGACGCCATGCGGCCCTATTTCGAGCCCGACATCGCCGCACGGCTCTCGCCGCCGCTTTACGATCCGACCGATGGCGCGATCCTGCTTGTTGGCGGCGCCGTCGCGCCTCAAAGGGAAGCGGCGCAATGAAGGTTCTCTACGGCGCGCGCATCTTCGACGGCGAGCGGCTGCACGACGATCGCGCGCTGGTTCTTGAAGGCCAGTCGATTCAGGCGCTCACTGCCTTCGCCGACCGCCCCCGCGGCGGCGAGCAGGTCGATCTCGGCGGCGGGATCTTAAGCCCCGGCTTCATCGATTGGCAGATCAACGGCGGCGGCGGCGTGCTGTTCAACGCCAATCCGACCGTCGAGGGAATCTCGGCGATCGCCGCTGCGCATCGCCGCGCTGGCGTCACCGCCTTCCTGCCCACAGTGGTGACCGACGCCCCGCGCGTGCTTGCCGAGGCGCTCGCGGCGGCGCGGGAGGCGCGCGACCGCGTGCCGGGCGTGCTCGGAATCCATGTCGAAGGGCCGTTCATCGACCCCAGGCGCAAGGGCGTGCATCCGCCCGAATTCATCCGCCCGATGCTCAAGGAGGACGCCGAGGCGCTGTTGGCGGCCCATGCCGGCGTGATGGTCGTGACCCTCGCGCCGGCCTCGGTCTCGATTGACTTCATCGCGCGGCTGGCGAAAGCCGGGATCATCGTCAGCCTCGGCCATTCGGACGCGAGCGCCGAGGAGGCGCAGGCGGTCTTCGACGCCGGCGCGAGCGCGGTCACCCATCTCTACAACGCCATGAGCCAGCTTTCCTCGCGCGCGCCCGGCGTCGTGGGCGCGACGCTCGCCGACCCGCGCATCATCTGCGGCCTGATCGCTGACGGCGAACACGCCCATGCCCTCGCGTATCGCGCCGCTTTGGCGGCCAAGGGACCGCGCGGCATTGCGCTCGTGTCCGACGCCATGCCGCCCGCCGCCGGCGGTCCGGACGTGTTCGAATTGCAGGGCCGGCGCATGACACGCGTCGGCAATAGGCTGACCGCCGAAGACGGCACGCTCGCCGGCGCGGCGATCACCATGCGCGACGCCCTCGCCTATGTCGTCAACGGGCTCAAGGCGCCGCTCGCCGACGCGCTGATGATGGCGACGCTGACCCCGGCGCGACTGCTGCGCGTCGACGACCGGATCGGCCGCCTTGAAGCCGGCCATCGCGCCGATCTCGTCCATCTGACCGACGCCCTTCAGGTCGCCGAGGTCTGGACCGGCGGCCGCGGGCTGAACGCGGTCGACGCCGCCGCGTGACGGACGCGCACAAGTGGTCGCGCGGCCGTGATTTCAGTGGGTTAGGTGTATTTTTTTGTCACAAAGTAACTCCCAAGGAGGGGCCAGTCCGAATTGCCACAGGTTCGGTGAGAAATTGGACTTCCGCGCGAGGGCGCTCGACAGGACGATGGACGACGTGAGTCAAAGTATGGGTGAGTCGTCCTCCCGAGATTGTCAGGCTGATCGAGACGCTTCGGCGAGAGGTCGCCGGGGTGCGGCGTGA
>DATDHT010000461.1:0-3820 GCA_036521435.1 Roseiarcus sp. | reverse complement strand
GCGCTGCAAGCCGGCCAGAAGCCTGATCCGGCCTGGGGCCAAAGTTCGAAGATTCGGTCGACTCACAACAACTACATTACCCTGCCGGTGGTGTTCCTGATGCTGTCGAGTCACACGCCGTCAGCCTTCTCCAACCCGCGCGTCATTCCTGCCATCGTCACCTGCATCATCGTCGCCGGCGCCATGGTGCGTTATTTTTATAACGTTTGGCATCTCGATCACGATCGCGCCCCCTGGTGGGCGTGGGCGGCGGCGGCGGTCGCCGTCCTTTGCGCTTTCGGCTTCGCCGCAACCGCTTCGCCCGGCATGCGCTCGCTGATGGGATTGGCCGATCTGCCGACCGAGGCCACGAGGCTCGATGAGCCGAAAGCGCCGCAGGACGTCGTCGACATCGTGCAGCTGCGCTGCATGATGTGCCATGCGGCTCAGCCGATGGAGGAAATCGGCGAGGCGCCGAAGGGCGTGCTGCTCGATACGCCTGAGCATATCGCGCGCTTCGCGCCCGCGATCCGCCAGCAGGCGGTTCTGAGCCACGCGATGCCGCCCAACAATTTCAGCCAGATGACGGACGACGAGCGCAAGGTCCTCGCACGCTGGCTTGGCGTCGAGACGGCGCAGAACTGATGGACGCTCACGTATCGGACGCGGATCTCGCGGCCGGCCAGCGGCTGATGGTGCGGCTCGAGGCGTTCGCTGACTTCACCGATGAACCGCGCCGGTTGACGCGGCTTTTTCTCTCCGAAGCGCATCGACGCGCCGCGGAGGCTTTCATCGGCTGGTGCGGCGAGGCGGGGCTCGAAGCGAAAATCGACGCGGCCGGCAATGTCGTGGCTCGCTATGAGGGCAAACGGGCAGGCGCTCCGGCTCTCATGCTGGGCTCGCACATCGACACGGTGCGCGACGCCGGGCTCTACGACGGAAATTACGGCGCGCTTGCCGCGCTTGCCGTCGTTGAGAGCTTGAGCGCGCTCGGCGAGCGCCTCGATCACGCGATCGAAATCGTGGCCTTCGGCGACGAGGAGGGCGTGCGCTTTCGCACCACGCTCACCGGCTCGCTCGCGCTCGCTGGAAGCTATCCGGAGGATGCGTTCGATCAGCGTGACGCGGGCGGCGTTTCAATGCGCGAGGCGTTGATTGCGTTCGGCGGCGATCCGGAACAGGCCCTCTGTCTTCGGCGTAAGGGCGTCGCCGCCTTCATCGAGGCGCATATCGAACAGGGCCCTCGGCTCGAGGCGGAGGGGCTTCCGGTCGGAATCGTCACCGCGATCAATGGCGCAACGCGGTTCGAGGTCGGCGTGGACGGTGTCGCCGGCCACGCGGGCGCGACTCCCATGGGCCTGCGCCGTGACGCGCTCGCCGCGGCGGCCGAGATCATGCTCGCGATCGAAGAGCGGGCGCGTCGCGAGCCTGACCTCGTGGCGACCGTCGGCCGGATCGAGGCATGGCCCGGAGCAGCGAACGTCATTCCCGGCCATGTGCAGTTTTCCATCGACATACGAGCCCCGGCGGACGCACACAGAGCAAAGGCGATCGCCGACATCGAGACGCGCATCAACGCCATCGCCGAGTCGCGGCGCGTCAGCACGAGCCTTATCAAGACGCATGAGGCGAATGCCTTCGCTTGCGACGCAGGCATCATCGCGGGCCTGACGAAAGCGGTCGAAGCGATCGGCCTTCCGCCCCGGCTTTTGCCGTCGGGCGCAGGTCACGACACGATGGCCATCGGCAAGCTCTGTCCCGCCGGCATGCTCTTCGTCCGGTGCAGGGGCGGCGTGAGCCACAATCCGCTCGAATCCATCACCGTCGAGGATTGCGCGATCGGACTGAAGGCGCTCGCCCGATTTGTGCGCGACTTCCGCGCCGAGTAGAGTCCGGAGCGGCGGGGTGAGGCGCGACGGAGGGTCGGCTTCACGGGGCGGCGGTTAACGAGTCCGAATCGAGCCTTTTCAATCGGTTGCGGTGCGATTAGCGAGTCGCCGTAACTCCCAAGCCGGGGCCGGATCGCTGGGGCTCATCTGCGGCCTCCCGGCTTGCTCAAGCTTGCGCCGCGTTGAGAATAACAACCCGAACATAATAACTCGAAATCCTGAAAATGTCAATAAAGTTCACATAATTCTGATGCGCAGGATAACCACGACCTCTTCCGCGCCGACCCGCCCCAGCGGCCGCGCGCAGGCAATACCCAGGGATCGTGGACACCCTGTTGAGCGGCCCGCACAATTCTGCTTTAGACCGATGACATTCGAGGAGACGGACCCATGAGCAAGCGCTTTTTCGGCGATATCGGCCCCGTGCGCTTTGAAGGGCTAAAGAGCGACAACCCTTACGCCTATCGCCACTACGACCCGTCCCGCGTCGTGATGGGCAAGACGATGGCCGAGCATCTCAGGCCCGCAGTCTGCTACTGGCACAACTTCGCCTGGATGGGGACCGACATGTTCGGCGCGCCGACCTTCGAGCGCCCCTGGGACGGCGAGACGATGAAAGGCGCGCGCGCCAAGGCGGACGTCGCGTTCGACATGTTTTCGACGCTCGGCTTTCCGTTCTTCACCTTCCACGATCGCGACGTCGTGCCCGAGGGCGACAGCCTGAAGGAGTTCGGCCGCAACCTCGCCGAGATGACGGATCTCTTCGCCAAGAAGATGCAGAAGACTGGGACCAGGCTTCTCTGGGGCACCGCGAATCTCTTTAGTCATCCGCGCTATCTCGGGGGCGCGGCCACCAATCCCGATCCGGATGTGTTCGCTTACGCCGCGGCGCAGGTGAAGAACGCCATCGACGCGACGCACAAGCTCGACGGCGCCAATTACGTGCTGTGGGGCGGCCGCGAGGGCTACGAAACGCTGCTCAACACCGATCTGCGTCGCGAGCAGGATCAGCTTGGGCGCTTTCTGTCGCTGGTCGTCGAGTACAAGCACAAGATCGGTTACAAGGGCGTGATCCTGGTCGAGCCGAAGCCCCAGGAGCCGACCAAGCATCAATACGATTTCGACGTCGCAACCGTGTTCGGTTTCCTGCAGCGCTTTGGCCTGGAGCGGGAGGTCAAGCTCAACATCGAGGTTGGCCACGCCGTGCTCGCGCACCATTCGTTCGAGCATGAGATCGGGCTTGCGACCGCGCTTGGAATGCTGGGCTCGATCGACGCCAACCGCAACGACTATCAGTCCGGCTGGGACACCGATCAGTTCCCCAACAATGCGGCCGAGCTCGTGCCGGCGCTCTATTTCATTCTGAAGGCGGGCGGCCTTGCGCCGGGCGGTTTCAATTTCGACGCCAAGGTGCGCCGGCAGTCGATCGACCCGGCGGACCTCTTGCTCGGCCATATCGGCGGCATCGATGTTTGCGCCGCCGCGCTCGTGGCGGCCGCGCGCATGATCGAGGACGGCAAGTTCGATGCGCTGCGCGCGGAGCGCTACGCCGGCTGGGAGAAGCCGAGGGCGCAGGCGATGCTGGCGAAGGGCGCGTCGCTTGAAGCGATCGCCGCGCGGGTCGCCAAGGAGAAGATCGAGCCGAAGCCAAAGTCCGGCCGGCAGGAATATTACGAGAACCTGCTCAACCGCTATCTTTAAGGACTAAACGAACCACACCTCATCCTGAGGAGCGCCGAAGGCGCGTCTCGAAGGATGCTCCAAAGGGGAAACGGCGCTTGGCGTGCACTGGAGCGCCCTTCGAGGCCGCTTCGCGGCGCCTCAGGACGAGGCGGGGTGGGTGCGGTTCAACCGTAACTAGCACGCTCTGGTGACGAAGATCTTACGCGGGGACATCAGATGGGTCGACGCTTGACCTCAGTCGCATTTGTCGCGCTGAGCCTCGGGGCATC
>DATDHT010000460.1:0-7195 GCA_036521435.1 Roseiarcus sp. | reverse complement strand
GGTCGACGACCTCTATTTCGATAAGCCTTATTACCTCGCCCCCTCGGACCGCAGCGCCGACGAAACCTTCGCGCTGGTGCGCGAGGGCATGCGCAAGGCCAAAGTAGCGGCGGTCGCGGAAGCCGTCTTGTTCAGGCGCGCTCGGACTGTTCTCGTCCGCGCTGTCGACGAGGGCCTCGTCGCCTCGATGCTGAACTATGATTACGAGGTGCGTCCGGCCAGGCAGGCGTTCTCGGAGGTTCCAGAGAAGACGATTACGGGAGAGATGCTCGATCTCGCCATCCACATCATCAAGACCAAGCACGGCGCTTTCGATCCACGTAAGTTCGAGGATCGTTACGAAGACTCGCTGGCTGAGCTGGTCAAACTGAAGCTTCAAGGCAAGGCGATCCCCAAGCGTGCGCCGGCGCCCCGCGAACCGACCGTCAACCTCCTGCAGGCTTTGCGCGAGAGCGCCGCAACGGGCGGCCAGAGCCGGCAGCATGGGAAAGCCCCGGCCAAGAAAAGGACCGGCCGGCGCGCCGCAGCAAAGGCCAAGCCCGCCGCCCCGCGTCGCAAGGCGAGCTAAGAATGGCGCTCGAAACCTATCGGAAGAAGCGCAATTTCGCGGCGACCGCCGAACCCAAAGGCGTCGCGCCGGTTGCGGACAGCGACATTTTCGTCGTGCAGAAGCATGACGCGACCCGATTGCACTACGACTTTCGCCTCGCGTTGGACGGGGTTCTCAAGAGCTGGGCTGTGACCCGCGGTCCGAGCCTGAACCCGGGGGAGAAGCGCCTCGCCGTCGCGGTCGAAGACCATCCGCTGGAATATGCCAATTTCGAGGGCACGATCGCGAAGGGCGAATACGGCGGCGGTGCGGTCATCGTGTGGGACAATGGAACGTGGGCGCCCCTCGGCGATGCGCACAAAGGGTTGAAGAAGGGCCATCTCGAATTCGAGCTGCGTGGCCAGAAGCTCAACGGGCGCTGGCATCTCGTAAGGATGCACGGCAAGCCGGGCGAAAAGCGCGAGAACTGGCTTCTCATCAAGGGGGATGATGAATTCGCCCGCGCCACCGATGAAGCCGATATCCTCGAAGAGCGGCCCGAGTCGATCAAAACCGGTCGAACGATTGATGAGCTCGAAGGGGAAGCGCCGGGCTGGTCGTCAAAGACGGGAAAGATCGAGAACCCTGACGGCGCGGGCGCCGCGGCCAAACCGAGCGGGAGCGGGTCGGGGCGAAAGTCTCCGGAAGCGTCCGCGATCGAGGACGGGGTCAAGGCTCCCCTGCCCGGCTTTGTCGAGCCGATGCTAGCGACACTGACCAAGTCTCCGCCCACCGGAAACCGATGGCTGCATGAGATCAAGTTCGACGGCTACCGGCTTCAAGCGCATATCGAGGAGGGCAGAGTAACACTCCGGACCCGGGGCGGACTCGACTGGACCCATAAATTCGGCGACGCCGTACCGACGGCGCTGCGAAATCTGCCCGTTAGATCGGCCCTCATCGACGGCGAGATGGTGGTCGAAAACGAGAGCGGCGTCGCCGAGTTTTCGCTTTTGCAAGCTGATCTCAGCGACGGGCGCCTCGATCGCTTCGCCTATTACGCGTTCGATTGCCTCTATCTCGACGGAAACGATTTGCGCGAGGCCGCGCTCATCCACCGCAAAGAGCTGCTTAGCCAGCTGGTCGGAACCGACCGAGGCGCTATTCGGTACAGCTCCCACTTCGTGGAGGACGGCAAGCTGGTGCTGCAGCGCGCCTGCGCCCTCGGTCTCGAAGGCATCATTTCGAAGGCCAGCCAATCCGTCTATGTTTCGGGACGTGGCAAGAGCTGGGTCAAGGCCAAGTGTTCGGCCCAGCAGGAGTTCGTCATCGGGGGCTATGTCCCCTCGTCCACCGGGCGCAAGGCGATCGGCTCGCTGTCGCTCGGTGTCTACGAGGGCAAGGATCTGCGGTACGTCGGACGCGTCGGCACCGGCTTTTCCTCAGGCGTCGCCGAGGCTTTGTTCGCGCGCCTCGACACGATGCGCATTCGTTCGAGTCCGTTCGCCAAATCCCTCACCACGGCGGAGGCGCGTCAGGTGCGCTTCGTTAAGCCGGAGCTGATTGCGGAAGTCGATTTCCGCGGCTGGACCGGCGACGGCCTCTTGCGTCAGGCGTCCTTTCAGGGCTTGCGGGACGACAAGCCGGCCCACGAAATTGTGCGCGAGACGACCATGGCCACGAATGCCGCACCCGAACGTCCAAAGAGCAGCGTGACGCTGACCCATCCCGACCGCGTCTATTGGCCGGACGTCGGCGTCACCAAGGAAGGCCTCGCCGATTATTATGCCGAGGCTTGGCCGTTCATGAAACCCTTGATCGTCGACCGGGCGCTGGCGCTCGTGCGTTGTCCAGACGGAATCGGCGGACAGACCTTCTTCCAGAAACATGCCTGGAAGGGCCTCAACCGCAATATCGTGCTCGTCAACGATCCCAAAGAGCCGGAGCCGCTCATCAGCATTCGCGACTTCGACGGGTTGATGGCGCTGGTGCAGTCGGCGGCCCTCGAAATCCATCCTTGGGGATCGACCGTGACGGACTGGGAGCGGCCGGACATGATTGTGATGGACCTCGACCCAGGCGACGACGTGGACTGGACCACAGTCATTGCAGCTGCGGAAGAAGTCCGCGCCCGGTTGAAGAACGTGGGTCTCGCGTCGTTCGTCAAGACCTCGGGCGGCAAGGGGCTGCACGTCGTCTCGCCGATCAAGCCGAAAGCCGAATGGCCGGCGGTGAAGGCCTTCACCAAAGCAATCGCCGATTCCATGGCGGCCGATAGTCCCGACCGCTTCGTCTCGACGATCCCGAAGGCGCGGCGGCACGGCAAGATCCTCATCGATTACCTGCGCAATCAGCGCGGCATGACCGCGGTCGCCGCTTATTCGACTCGCTCTCGGCCCGGCGCGACGGTTTCAATGCCGCTTGCCTGGGAAGAGCTCACCCCGGAAATCGGGCCTGCCTATTTCACCACCCGCAACACGCCCGCGCGCCTATCCTCCGTCGCCGATCCCTGGGCGGATTTCCGCGCCGCCGCAGCGCCGATCGAGGAAGAGCGCAAGAAAGCCAAGCCCACGCGGAAGCGGTGAGGGCGCGGGGACGATAGGGCACAAGTTTTGAATGTCGCCGATCCAGAGTCGTCATTGCGAGCGAAGCGAAACAATCCAGGGAACGTAGGGCGTCCCGCGACTCTGGATCGCCGCGTCGCTTCGCTCCTCGCGATGACGGGTGCGGCTAATAAAGCCTTGCTTACCGCCCCTTCGGCTTCTTCGCGCTGGCCACGCTTCGCCGCAAAGCGTCCATGATATTGATGACGTTGCTCGGCGGTTCGGATTCCGCCTTCGGTTTCGCCTTGGCCTTTTTCGCGCCCTTCTTTTTCGCCGCGATAATGTCGAGCAACTGGGCTTGCACCGGATCGGCGACCATATCGGGGCTCCAGGCTTTCTTGCGCGATTTGATCAGATCGCCGATCAGCCGCATCAGCTGGGCGTCCGGCTTCGCCTCACGGATCGCGTCGAAATATTCGCCCGAGTCGCGCACTTCATCGCCGAAGCGCAGCGTCCAGAGCACAATTCCGTTGTCCCGCGGCTTTAGGATAACCGCCCGTTCGCGCCGGTTGAGAACGAGCCGCGACACGCCAACCATTTCAGTCGAGCGCATGGCGTCGCGAATGACGCAATAGGCCTCTTCGCCAATCGGATTGTCGGGCGTCAGGTAGTACGGCGTGTCGTACCAGATCCAGTCGATGCTCTCCGCCGCGACGAAACTCTGGATGTCGATTGTGCGGGCGCTCTCGAGCGCGACCGATTTCAGTTCCTCGTCCTCGAGCAGCACGTAGTCGTCTTCGCCACGCGCGTAGCCCTTGACCTCATTGGCCTCATCGACCGGCTTGCCCGTCTCGGCGTCGACAAAGTGGCTCTGGATTCGATTGCCGGTTCGACGGTTCAGGACGTGGAACCGAACCTTGTCCTCTTCGCTGGTCGCCGACATCATCGCCACCGGACAGGTGACGAGGCTGAGCTTCATGTAACCCTTCCAGAATGGACGCGCCGCCATCGAAAGGCCTCTCCGTCACCGTGCCTCAGCGCGCCGACTCGCGGGCGCACCTCAGACTGTCAATCTTTCCAGCTTCACGCCAGTTAACGGCGCTATCTTGCGAAACCGGATTTCCGCGCCTTCTGTTCCGGTTGTGTACAATTTATCTCGCCGCTTACAGAGGTTTTATAGGGGTTCGCAGGAAGATGAGGCTCACCGGAAAGCGAACGGGCGCCGTCGCGGCGCTTATCGAGAGCCAGGACAGCACGATGACAAAAATCGATTGTCTGATCGAGGTCGCCAAGAAATTGCGAGAGGCCCGAGCCCTGGGGGAACGAAGCCAGGACCGAGCGTTGCTCTATTTCATCGACATGACCATCGCCCATGTCTGCGACTCGCTCGACGCGTGCTCGGAGACCAAAGGCGCCAAGGATAATCGCGCGAGCGCCATCAAAGCCGCTGCATGACCGCTCGGAGGCGCTTCGCCTCGAGCGCTTATCGACCTCCGCCGTCCTCTGTCGAGCCAGAGGTTTGGACCTCCCGACCCGCGAAGTTCGATCCCGTCCGCACGCACGAATTTGCGCGACAATCGCTAACCCAGGGCGAAATCAACATCGCCGTGGCGAGCCCGCAGCCTCGGAATGGCTTCTCTTAGAGGCGCGTCGCCTGTACACAGGCGCCCCGTTCGGGCACAACCGCCGCGTCTTACGCAGGGCGGGACCTCCGCGCTTCCGGGAATTTCGCATGGCTCGCGACACGACGCTCAACGTCTCGGTCGGGATCATTGCTGCGATCATGATTTGCGTCGCCGCCTCTCAGGCGAGCGCCGTGTTTGCGCCCCTGGCGCTGGCTCTGTTCATCATCGCGCTGGTCTGGCCTTTGCAGTCCTGGTTGCAGGCCCGGATGCCGGCGCTGCTCGCGCTCGCCATCACGATGAGTGTAACCGTTGCAGCTGGTATCGCGTTCGCCTCGCTCGTCGCATGGGGCTTTGGCCGCGTGGGCGTGTCGCTCCTCGCCGACGCGGCGCGCTACCAGGCGCTTTACGAACGCGCGATCGACTGGCTCGATGATCGCGGAATTTCGGTCGCCGGGCTATGGAGCGAGCACTTCAACGTCGGCTGGCTTGTGCATTGGGCGGGCCAGGTCACCGGCCGCGTCAACACGACCCTGACCTTCTGGCTGATCGCCCTTCTCTACGTCATCCTGGGCCTGATGGAGGTCGATGTCTTGCGCCGACGCGCGCGGGCTTATCTCCAGCCCGAGACCGCCCGGATCCTCCTGGAGGGCAGCGCTGCGACGGCGGTGAAAATCCGCAAATATATGGAAGTGCGCACGCTGATGAGCGTGGCGACCGGCGTTCTCGTCGGCACGTTCGCCTGGAGCGCCGGATTGCCCCTTGCCCTCGAATGGGGCGTGATCGCCTTCGCGCTCAACTACATTCCGTTCATCGGGCCCTTCGTCGCCACCCTGTTTCCAACCTTGGTGGCGATGACTCAGTTCGAATCGTGGGAAGCCGTCGTCGGCGTCTTCGTCTGCCTCAACATCATTCAGTTCGTGGTTGGCAGCTACATAGAACCTCGTGTGTCCGGCGCCATGCTCGCCATGTCGCCGACAGTCGTGTTGCTGGCCGTTTTCTTGTGGACTTACCTGTGGGGCCTGTTCGGCGCCTTCATTGGCGTGCCGATCGTCATCGCGATCGTCACCTTCTGCGCCTATCATCCGTCCAGCCGCTGGATCGCCGACCTTCTTGGCGGGCGCGTGGAGAAAGGGGCCGTGGCGCAGGGTTGAAGGCGTTCCGGCGTTGGGATGAAATTGCTCTAGCCGTCATTTTACCGGCGCCCCCTAATGCTTTCAGTGCCTTAGGACCCCTTTTAGTTCCGCGCTCAAAATTTGCCCCCTTTGACCGCCTGATTTGCACGAGCGAGGATTATAACACTAGCGATATGTATTATGGCTCTAGTCCTCCGGGGCGAGATCGATCCGTGTTGGCGCCATCAGCGCCAGGCGCCCGTCCGGCCCCGGCCCCAGCGCATGCACATAAAAATGCGTGGCGTTAGAATCCGGCTTCATGACCGGTGAAGGCGCGGAGACGACCTTGAGCTTGCCGCAAGCACCGATCCAGTCGACGTGCCGGTGGCCGTGCATGACGACGACTCGCTCGGCGTAGGGCTTGAGCACGCGCTGAAACCAGCTGCCGTTGATGAGCGCCGTGCCGATCCGCTCCGAGAATTTGGCGACCGGCATCGGATATTCGATCATATGATGATGCAGCGCGACAATCCATCGCGCCTTGGGATAGGCGTCGAACGTCGCGGTGAGCTGCCTCGCCTGGCCGACCGGAACCATGCCCAGCGCATTGGTGAAGGAGAAATTCGTGTCGGCGTTCGAATTCAGGATCGCGACGCCGAGGCCATCCTTCTCTGTAGGGGGAAGAATGAGCGGAAATAGCTCATCCCACAGGCGCGCGAGCCGGTAGGACAGTCGAAGGCCGCCCTGATCGGCGAAGGTCTCGATCGCTTGGCGCTGTGACTCAAGGGTCGCCGCAAGCGTAAGACCGGGCTCGATCGCGCTGGCGCTCATCACGCGCAGGCGGTCGGAGCCGAAGGCGGCCATCGCGGACAAAGCGCGCATCTTGCGCAAGGTTTTCGCTGGACTGAACGGCAGATCGAGCCGCGCCGGATTGGCCCGATCGACGACATTGACGTCGTGATTCCCTGGTAAAATGAGGATCCGGTCGGCCAAGTTTGGATGACGGCCAAGAATATCGAAGAATTCGGCCCATTCGCCCGAGCGCCCGGCGTCGGTCATGTCGCCGGTGATGAGGATGAGGTCCAGCGGCCGCGCGGCGTGCTCGGCCTCTAGGCGAGCCATGACCCGTCGCACGCGCTCGTTGCCGCGCGGGCCCCCCCGCCCGCTCTCGATCCTGAACCCGTAACGCTCGCCGACGATATGAATGTCGGAGAGATGCGCGACGCGCCAGACGCGATCGCCTGATGGCGCGGCGTCGAATCCCTGGAGGTCGAGCGGCTGATCCATGCTTGCGTCGGCGAAGCCCCAGACGAGCGAAGCCGCGGCGAGGTAGGCGGACATGATCACGATGGCGTTGGCGAGCGTGGGTACGATCAGATGATGCAG
>DATDHT010000459.1:0-13674 GCA_036521435.1 Roseiarcus sp. | reverse complement strand
AGGCCGAACAGGATTCCGAGCGGATACATCTGCCAGCTGCGCTCGATCAGACGAAAGAAGCGGCGGAACAGGCGCCCGAGCAGGCCGCGATTGGCGAGCATGAGGTCGAGGTCTTCCTCGACGAACCGGCCGCCGCTCTTGACGGTTTGGAACGTCCGCCACACCGAGGCGAGGACGATGATGTTGGCGATAGCGATGGCGAACAGGAACAACGCCGACACCAATGTGCCGGCAACGGCGCCGAAGCTCTTGAAGGCGTCAAAACGACCCTGCAATTCGGTCGTTGCGACCGCGATTGCGACTGTGAGCGCGACGACGATTGTCGAGTGGCCGAGCGAGAAAAACAGGCCGACCCCCACGGGCCGGCGGCCCTCCTGCATCAATTTGCGGGTCACATTGTCGATCGCCGCGATGTGATCGGCGTCAAAGGCGTGCCGCAGGCCAAAACTGTAGGCGAGCGCGGCCGTGCCGAGAAGAACTGGATAATTGTGGAAGGCGACAATCGCCCACAGCCATGCGGCGGCGTTGACAATGAACAAGAGGACATAGACCGCGATGACTTTGCCCCGAATGTTCTCACGGCTGTCATTGAAGAAATTCGCTAAAGTGACGATCATTCGCGAGGCCCCCCGCTTTTCGCCGTGAGACTATCGAAGCTTCATTGCGGCGCCAATGGTTTGGACGGGGCCATATCGCGCGTTTTCAGGCGCGAAAGTCATTCGATGGAGAGCAATCAACGTCTCTCGTCGGTTATTTTTCGCTACGGCCGCTGTTAATTTTATCTCAACGCGATTGATCGAATATTGCGCAACCGCTGGGTCACCCGCGCGTCGTCGCTAGGACACGCATTCCGAGGCGTGCTCCAGCGTCAAGACCAAGGTGGGCGTTATGCTTGCGTGGTTGCTTTGGCAACTGGAAGGGATGCAGCGGATACGCGTCGCCGCGGGCGCGCTGATGGATGAATTTGGCGACGAGGCCTATGCGGAGGCGCGACGCCGGGAACGTAAGGCCAACTGCGATGAGATGGCGGGGGTCTGGAGACGCGTGGCCTTGGTCGTCGCCCGCTGGACGCCCAGGCGCGTCGGGCTTGACGCTGCGCCTCCGACACTTCCCGAGGCTAATCCGCCAACCGAGATCGCTTCGGAACCGTCGCGGACCTTCCGGATCCAGTTTGTTTGCGGGACGACCGACCAGGGCCCGACCAATTTGACGGAGAAGCAGATTAAGGTGGCGGACGCCCCGGCCGCCATCATCGCCGCGGCGAACATAAAGTGGCCGCCCCAGACGATCGGCGTCCGGATCCTCGATCGCGAAGGCCATGAAGTGTTCGCACGACAGAAAGCAAGGCGCGCATAGAGCGCAGGCCGGGGCGTGCCGGCGATCGGCGATGGCGCCGCTGAGCCTACGATTCCTTGGGCGTCAGAGACGCGATGACCTCTCCAAAGATCTGATCATTCTGTGTGAGGGCCTTGATGGCCTTAGCATTTCTATGAGCCGCCCTGTGATGGCGCACTGGCCAGTTGTTCGAGGCTCGCTCGCAGTGCATCTCGGCGGCCCGCTCGAAGGGCGAGTGTGCTGTTGACGACAGAAGATGGCGGCTTCGGGCCGCCCCTTACGTGCTGTGATCGGGGTCACGGCGCGGGGCGAGGTGCTGTGCTTCAATGTGAGAGCGAACGAAATGGGAGTTTCCACGATGTCCTATCACCAGCGGCCGCATGAATTGCGGCTCGCGATTTCCACCGAAGCGGAAGCGCTCATGATCTCTTTTGGCGATCAGGCCTACGCGGAAGCTTGCATGCGCGCCGGAGAAGCAAGCAGCGATTTCCTGGCGCGGGATTGGAACGAAGTCGCTCAAATTGTCGCGCGCAAAACAAGGAAGCGACCGACGTTGCTCGCTCAAGTGTTTCATTAGTTCGTTGGGATAACCGCTTGCGCGTAGGGGGACGCGGCCTGCTTTGGAACCGCCTTACGGCGATATGCGTCCGTCACTGAGGCGCTCTCGCCGCTGCGGCCGCACCCTATGCGGGTGAGGGTGTTGTTCGCGACGCCCGCCAGCCCGCGAAGCCAAGGCCCGCGAAGCCGAGCAGCATCATGGCCCAGGTCGAGGGCTCGGGGACGACGTCGATCTGCATCTGAAGGGCGCTGTCAAACGGGAACGGGTCAACGCCTTTATTGCGGAAGAATCCATCGTCCGTGAGAGACCAGGCCGAGTAGTTGCCGGCGACGCCAGCTCCCGAGATGTCGGCTGTGGCTCCCCATTCGATGACGGACTCGTCACTAGCGCTGTGGACGCTGACTTCGATCCAGTAAAGCGAATCGGGGTCGAGGACGATGTTCGCAAACTGATCATAATGTTCGACCGTCCAAGCCGTCGACAGACTGGTCAGGGAAAACGTGAGCGACTTGATCACCGGCCCCTGAAAGTCGACGGAAGACCCGTTGACACGGTTCAATCCGCTAATCGGGTCGAACGATAGGTCGGAAAGAGGAATCCCGCCGTCAAGGCTCACCGTATAGGTGTCGCCCGGCTCGCCGTTCTCCGGAAAACGATCTCTGAGCAAGAGCGCGACATCCACGCGAACGGGACTAGCTTCGGTGTTGAAGGTCGCCGAGATTACGGGGTCTATGCCACCCGCAAATGCGGCGCTTGAGGTCACGCCATCGAGGCTGTCAAAAACGACGCCCTCAGCCGAGGCCGCCGTGGCGAGCAGAGACAGCGACAAGGATGCGGCAGCGCACGGAGCGACCAATGTTCGAAATCGCATGCGATTTCCCCACAAGAACGACGCCGCGGGGTTCATCATGGCACGCACAACGCGGGGTTGCAAGGTCACACAGCGCGCCAGCGAAACCAGAAAGCGCAACACCGGCTCAAGGCGATGCGAGGTCCGGCGAGGGAGCGGCGGCGACATGATGATCCGCGTTCCGATGAATGAGCCGTGAATTGGCGTTTCCTGGGACGCCTTTGGGGCGGATAGAAAAATTAACCCAACTTATAGTATTGGCGCGCCCAACGGGAATCGAACCCGTGTTTTCGCCGTGAAAGGGCGACGTCCTGGACCGCTAGACGATGGGCGCGGGCTTGGTGAGGAATCCGGTTCTGCCAGACCGGCGCGATGCTATAAGGTCGGCTGTTCGCGCTGGCAAGCCTAAGAACCGGCGGATCGGACACGAGCCAAGGAACCAGAGGAAACGATGCGCGCCATCCGCATAGATAAGCCCGGCGGCCCCGAAGTCATGCGGCTTGAGGAGGTCGAGGCGCCGCCGCCGGCCAAGGGCGAGGTCAGGCTCCGCCAGCATGCGATCGGGATCAACTTCATCGACATCTATCATCGCAGCGGCTTCTATCCCCCTGCCCATACGCCGTTCACGCCCGGTTCCGAGGGCGCGGGCGAAGTGGTCGAGGTGGGTCCGTCGGTCGCGGGATTGAAGCCAGGCGATCGTGTGGCTTATGCCGGCTCCCCCGGCGCCTACGCGCAGGAGCGCAACATCGAAGCGCGGTTCCTGTTCAAGCTGCCCAAAGCGATTTCCTATGAAACCGCCGCCGCGATGATGCTCAAGGGCCTCACGGCGCAATATCTGGTGCGCCAGACCTATCGCGTCAAAGAGGGCGACACGATCCTGGTCCATGCGGCCGCGGGCGGTGTGGGTCAGATCCTGTGCCAGTGGGGAAAGGCGCTCGGCGCGACGGTGATCGGCTGCGTGGGCACGGCGGAAAAGGCGGCGCTCGCCAAAAAGTCGGGCGCGAAGCATACAATCCTCTATCGTGACGAGGATTTCGCCAAGCGTGTGGCTGAGATCACCAAGGGCGCGAAATGCCACGTGGTCTATGACGGGGTCGGCAAAGCAACCTTCCCGGCGTCGCTCGACTGCCTGAGGCCCTTCGGAATGTTCGCCAGCTTCGGCTCCGCCTCGGGAGCGATCGACGCGTTCAACATAAGCCTCCTGGCGCAGAAGGGCTCGTTGTTCGCCACCCGGCCGACCCTGACCACCTTCATGGCGGACCGCGCGCGGGCCGAGACGATGACGCGCGACCTTTTCCGGGTGGTGAGCAGCGGCCAGGTCAAGATCAAGATCGGCCAGCGCTGGCCGCTGGCGGAGGCGCCTCAGGCTCACATGGCGCTCGAGAAACGCGAAACGACCGGCTCCCTGCTTCTCATCCCCTAAAGCAAAGCCGCGGCCTTGCTTGCGCCAAGTTTACAAGTCACCAGCCGGAGCTTGGCGCAAGCTGTCCGTCTTTGTATAGGAAGCGCGGGCGGCGAGCCACCGAGTGCTGCGTGGATGAGACGAGGAAGGGCGTATTGAGCCGAATGATCGAGCCGACCGTTAAATCCGCCGACGCCGTCGTCACGCCCGCCAAGAAGGAGGAGGGCTGGTGGGAAACCGTCAAGGTCATCATCGAGGCGCTCTTGATCGCGCTCGTGGTGCGCACGGTCTTGTTCCAGCCCTTCAATATTCCCTCGGGTTCGCTCATACCGACGTTGCTGGTCGGCGACTATCTGTTCGTCTCCAAATACGCTTACGGCTATTCGCATTTCTCCCTGCCTAGCTTTCTCGATCTGGACCCCCAGGCGATGCCCGGCCGGATCTTCGCCTCCGAGCCCAAGCGCGGCGACGTCATCGTGTTCAAGCTGCCGAGCGATGGCCAGACCGACTACATCAAGCGGCTGATCGGTCTCCCCGGCGACAAAATCCAGGTCACCCACGGTCGGCTCATCATCAACGGCGAAATGGTCAAGCGCGAGCCGATTGCACCTTTTCAGACCGTCAATCACTTCAACAAGCCGGAGGAGGCGCCGCAATATCTGGAGACGCTTCCGAACGGGGTTCAGCACAAGATCATCCAGATCGATGGCGACGATGGAACCTTCGACAATACGAAGGTCTATGAAGTGCCCCCTGGCCACTATTTCATGATGGGCGACAACCGCGATAACTCGAGCGACTCGAGGCTTTCCGGAGATCAGGGCGGGGTCGGCTACGTGCCTTTCGAGAATCTGATCGGCAGAGCAGAAATCATCTTCTTTTCGATCGACGAGGGGACGCCGGCTTGGGAAGTGTGGCGCTGGCCCTGGGACGTACGCTGGAACCGCATCTTCCAGCGCGTGCGTTAGGGGCCGACAAACCGGCTCCCGCGGGCGGAGCCTAAGGCGCTCGTGTCGCGCGGGCCGTCTTTCCTTTCTTCTCGGCCGTCAAATGGTGACGGCCAGGGCGCGACTGCCCATCGATCGGTCGGACAATGAACAAACAGCCGCGAGCCGAATTGACCGCGCTGGAGTCCCGGCTCGGTTATTGCTTCCGTGATTCCGGGCTGGCGGTCCTCGCGCTCACGCACCTTTCGGCGCAAAATTCGGGCGGGCAGGGCAGGGAGCAATCCTATCAGCGGCTCGAATTCCTGGGCGACCGGGTGCTGGGTGTCGTGATCGCAAGCCGCCTCTACCAGGCCTTTCCGAAGGCCAGCGAGGGCGAACTGTCGATGCGGTTCGCCAAGCTCGTGCGGCGCGAGACCTGCGCCGAGATCGCCGCGCAGTGGGACGTGGGGCCCCATGTCGCGCTGGGTCTCGGCGAAGCGCGCGGGGGCGGCCGCAAGAAGCAGGCGATCCTCGCCGACGTGTGTGAATCCTTGATCGGGGCTGTGTTCGTTGACGGCGGCTTCGCCGCGGCCGAGGCGCTAATCGTCAAAGGCTGGGGCGAGCGCATCACCGCAGACGCAGAGCCTGCTCGCGACGCCAAGACCGCGGTGCAGGAATGGGCCCAGTCGCGCGCGCTTCCTCCGCCACGCTACGAGGAAGTCGAGCGCAGCGGCCCGGCGCACGCCCCCCATTTCATCATGCGGGTCGCGCTCGACGGCTTCGAGCCGGAGGTCGGCGCCGCCAGCTCCAAGCGCGCCGCGGAACAAGCGGCGGCGCAAGCCTTTCTCGACCGCTGGGGCGCAAAATGAGCCAGACCCGATGCGGCTTCGTCGCCATCATCGGCGCGCCCAACGCCGGCAAGTCGACGCTCATCAACGCGCTGGTCGGCGAGAAGGTCTCGATCGTCACCCGCAAGGCGCAGACCACCCGCTCGACCGTTCGCGGCGTCCTCACCCGAGGCGAGGCGCAGCTCGTGTTCGTCGACACGCCCGGCCTGTTCGCCCCCAGGCGCCGTCTCGACCGGGCGATGGTCGCCTCCGCCTGGGGCGCGGCGGCCGATGCTGACCTGCTCATGCTCCTGATCGACGCCCGCAAGGAAGTCGATGAGGCGAGGCTGACCGAGGAGACCCAATCGATCCTGAGCGCCGTCGGCGAAACCGGCAAGCCGAGGCTCGCCGTCCTCAACAAGATCGACCTCGTCGAACGGCCGAAGCTGCTCGAGCTTACGGCCAGGCTCAATGCGGCGCTCGCCTTCGACGAGACGTTCATGGTCAGCGCCACGACCGGCGACGGGCTCCCTCAACTCCTCGATCGCCTCGCCGCGATGATCCCAACTGGTCCCTGGCTCTATCCGGAGGATCAGATCGCGGAAGCGCCGATCCGTTCGCTCGCCGCCGAGATCACCCGCGAGAAGCTGATCGAGCGGCTGCACGACGAACTGCCCTATCAGGCGACCGTCGAGACCGAGGAGTGGAAGGACCAGCCCGATGGCTCAGCGCGTGTCGAGCAGACGATCTTCGTCACCCGCGAGAGCCACCGCAAGATCGTCCTCGGCGAGGGCGGGCGCACGATCAAGGCGATCGGCACGGCGGCGCGCAGGGACATCGGCGAGGCGCATGGCGCAACCGTGCATCTCTTCCTGCATGTGAAAGTGCGCGAGAAGTGGCTCGACGACCCCGAGCGCTATCGGGCGATGGGGCTCGAATTTCCGAAAGGGTGAGACGGCGAGCCGGAGGTCGACTGGCACGATTGACAGGACGAGAAACTTCCGACAGTTGCTGTATATTCCCATCTCAGGAGACAACATGCGATTCCTTGCCCCCGCCGTCGGCGCTCTTCTGGCCGGCCTGACGGTTTCTGCGGCCGGAGCCGCGGTTCCCAATTCGATCACCGCGCTGCTCGGGCCGTCGGTCGGCTATCTCATGGGCCAGAGCGATCTCTGCGGCTGGGGCCTGAACGACAGGATTCGCGCCACCTATCAGAAGGATTTTGCACAAATCGGGATGACCGACGCGCAGCAGAGCGCGGCCTGGCAGCAGGCGCAGGCGCGGCAGGCCAAGCTCACGAGCCTCCCATCGAAGGCGAAAGACGGCATGAAGGCCGGCATATGCACCTCGGCCGCGCGCGGCGAGCTCGAGCAGCAGCTCGCTGACTAGAGCGTTCCGCGATGTGGTGGAATCGGCCCTTCGCGCTGAAGCGCAATGGGGAGGCGCGTGCGTAGCCGCCATTTTACCGGTGCCCCCTAACGGAATCAGTGGGTTAGGACCCCGTTTAGTTTCGCCCGGAAAAACGGGCGCTGTTTGCCGGATGTCCATTTTATTAACAGTCTATGTATGCTATTTATGATAAAGCGCTTCTATCAAAAAAAACTGCTGTAGCGCCGCCTGCATCAGGTGAAAGAAAAGCTTCTGTTCGCTGCGCCGTTGCGCCTATGGTTTAACGATGCAGTGGCCTTCCGTTGCGACGCACCGGCCCGGAAGGGTCTTCGTCGTCAGGCCGGTTCGGTGAGCGAAGGATTCTGAGGCCTAAATTCCACCCCGAGGCGCCAGCGATTCCCGGCGCGCAAACTCTCGGCCCCAATTCAAGCCTCTCGTTCCTCATCGATAGCAAAGCGGGCGGAGGACTTTGGGCCCTTAAATTCATGAATCCCCACCGATCGCGGGTGCTTGTCCCCACCCGCGATCGCTTTGCCGGCTACCCGTTTAGTCAGGGCCGCGGGAGCGTCCTGCGCTGCCCTCGCTCAGTCACGAATTTGCCGCCAGTGTAATCGTCGTGCCGCCGTGCCCATCCGACTTGAAGGCCCATGAGGCTGACTGGTAATCGCCCTCCAGAAACAGGTTCGAGCTGAGCGACGTCCCGTTGGTGATCTGCAGGGCGGCGTCGAGACTCCCAGAGCCGGAATCACCGCCCACCTTCATCGCCGACGGGTTGACGCTGTTGAACGCGAAGTCCCTCAGATCGACTGAGTCGCCAACCGTCATCTGGAAGATGTTGCCGAAGAACTGCGCGGAATCGTCGAGAATGAGCTGGCCGCCGGAACCCTGGGCGTATTTCACGTCATTGTCGGCTTCTGCGCCGAATTCGATCGATCCGTTGCCTCTTATGATCGAGAGGCCCGGCCCGAAGACGGCGTCCTGCGCATCGACCGTACCGCCGGAATTGGCGATGAGGTACTGCGAGCTAAACATCGCGCTATCGATATCCAGCGTCGCGCCGGCGCTCGCCTCCATAGTCCCTCCGTTGTCAATGAAGGTCGTCTGCGTCGCCGGATTGAAAGCGGTCGCATCGAGGGTGAGTGTCTTAAAGGAACCCTCAACCATCGCGTTGATGGTGGAGCCGTAAGCGTTGTCGATCGTCATATTCGTGTCGCCGATCGTACCTGCGCCTTGGATCGTATTGCCGCGGTTCCTCAGTTCCGCTCCCGCTCCCTGGCTGACAATCGAGTCGTTGAAGCCGTTCAGGGTGGTCGTGCCGGCGTCCAACAATGTCCAGTTCTTGCCCGCTTCGATTTCGATCTGCGCCGCGCCGGCCGCGGAGCCATTAAGATTGACCGCGCCGGAATTCTGCCAAGTGCCTTCCAAGATCGCAGTCGAATTGGTTGCGACCTTGAACAGCCCACTGCTTATGAGATTGTCTTCCACAATATCGGCCGTGTCGCCGTTTGTGGTCCGCACCGTTCCGCCAGCGGCGATCGAGAGATAAGCCTGCTGGATCACCTCGGCATTGAACTCGAGTACGATCGTGCCGCCCGCCAAAGCTTCGACGACGCCGCCGCCGCTATCGATTCCGGGGTCGGTCGCAAGGTCCTCGCCATTGATGGTGAGCGCGCCGGTTCCCATCGCCTCCAGAATGCCCGCGTTGTTGAACGTGCCGTCGATGGTCAGTCCGCCCGCACCCGTGGTCGCGATCGTGCCGGCGTTGTAGTTCACGTTTTCGGTACCATCGAAGACGGCAACCGCGTCGGAGACGATCGCCAGGCCAACGGCCTGGTTCGCGTTGATCCTGCCGACCGGCGAATTGTAGAGGCGCAGCGACAGGTCGCCGATGGTCCCCGAACCGCGAATGACGCCGTAATTGCTGAGTTGGGTTCCAGCTCCATCGCTGACGATCGAATTCTCGGCGCTGTTGGAAAGAAGGACCACGCCGCCATCGATGGATGCGCCGCTGCCGTAGATCTCCAGTTTTGTCGGACCGGTCGAACCGTTGAGCGCCAAGGTTCCGGTGCTCGGACTGGTTATGGTCGCGTTGAGATTCAGGGTCGAATCGTTGGCTACGGAAATTGTGCCGTAATTGTTGATATCCGCGCTCACCACATCCGCCCCGGCGAAATTGTCGCCCGAGCTCGCGAAAAGGCCAAGCGTGTCTCCCGCGGTTGTGGTCAACGTACCGCCCGCCGCCGCCGCTGAACCGATGTTGACGAGCCCGCTGGCCGTCAACTGTCCGTGGTGCAATACGATCTCTCCGACGTTGCTCGTCGCGACGTTTCCCAAGCCCCCAACCTCGACGCCATTGATGGTCAGCGCGCCTGTTCCCGCCGCGACCAGTTTGCCGTTCTGATTCATTTGACTATCGATCGTCAGGCCTCCGGCCGCCGTCGTCTCGATCAAGCCTGCGTTGGAGATAGCGTTGGCGCCGGTCTCCAGCACCATGGCGTGGCCGCCGTTCGCATTGATCGTGCCGAGCGCGGTGACAGTGAGCGACAGGCCGTCGCCGGCAGGTGCGCTGGCGCCGTTGCCGATAGAGCCGCCGCCGGAGATGACGCCATTTTTGACCTGAAAGTTGGTAAGGCCCGTAGTCGAGCCGAGAATCTGTCCGTTGCCGGTGACCTGGACTTGCGCGCCGCCCAACAGGGCCATGTAGGGCGCATTGATCTGCATGGTGGCTATCGTGCCGGGCGTGGTTCCCGTGCCGAGGAGGACGACGGTTCCCGGACCGTTGATCTCGGCGCTGTCGCCGGACGCGCTCACCCCCAGCAGGAGTGTCGCCGCTCCGACATTGATTGTGCCAAAATCATACACGTTAGAAAAGTTATTGGCTGTAGAAGCCATCGAGAACGTGCCGGCGGTAATCGCCAGCGTCGCGTGCGGGTCCACCTCGAGGAAGTCGAGGGTTTCGTTCAGGTCGCTTGTTACGGTGTAGGGTTGAGATAGCGTGGGGAGGCCCGCGTCAGAACTTCCTGAGTCCGGAACGCCAATCGGGTTCCAATTATGGGCGGTAATAAACAACCCACCATTGCTGTTATTCCAACTGGAAAAAGTCGTCATGAGAACGCCTCCCAAAGAAATTGCTTCGGAGCAGGTAAGTGGGGCCGCGCCCCACTTATGGCCTCAGGTTAACCGTTGATTGCTAGCACAGTTTTGCAATTTGGAAAGGCTGTAGAACTGTCTTTGCAAAAAAATTTTCACGTCGGCGCCAGGCGCAAAAGACAGTTCGCGCTTCCGCCCGAGATCGTCCGTCAAAAACGGGAAGGGGAAGAACCCGGACGTCGGCGAATGACCGGCGGTTAGCGCTAGGCCGACGACGGGTCTCGACGTAAAAGCGGCCGGCGCCGGCGCGGACTGCTGCGCTGCCGGTCTCTCGCGCGGACAATCGCCGAGCCGTTTGATGCGACCTGCCTTCCCTCCGAATCGAGGCGACGCCTCCACTGGGCGGGGACGCGAGATTCACTGAGAGTTGCGAAGCCGAATGACCAACTCTCAGCCCGCGCAGAAGACCATGTCGCGCGCCTCGATCGCCGTCGCGGCCTTCTCGACGGTGGTGGAATGGTACGACTTCACCCTCTACCTTTATTTCGCCACCGTGCTTTCGCGGGTCTTTTTTGGCGCCGGCGAAGCCGCGTTGAGCATAACGCTGGCCACATTCGCGATCGCCTATCTGTTGCGCCCGCTCGGCGGCTTCGTCTTCGGCCATATCGGGGATCGGTTCGGACGGCGGCGGACAATGCTGTTGTCCGTGGCGCTGATGACGGTGACCATGCTCGGCACCGCGCTTCTACCCACGCACGCTCAGGTGGGGGCCACGGCCGGCTGGCTTCTTTTCCTCCTCCGCTGCGTGATGGGGTTTTCGGTTGGCGGCGAATACATCGCGGTCGTCGCCTATTTGCTGGAAGGTTCGCCGCGCAACAGGCGTGGGCTCATCACCTCGCTCGCCGCCGCGTCGAGTGAGATCGGCGGCCTGCTCGCGGTCGGCGTTTCTTTGCTCACCGTCAATTCGATGAGCGCGGCGAGTCTGGACTCCTGGGGATGGCGCATCCCTTTTCTGGTCGGCGCGGTGCTCGCGGGAAGCGTGGGGATCGCCCGCACGACAATGGAGGAATCGCCGGACTTCGAGCGGCAGCAGGCAAGCGGGACGGCGCCCGCGAACCCGCTTCTCTACGCGCTCATGAACCATCGCGCCGGCGTCCTGCGCGCGTTCACGATCTCCGCCCTGGGCTCGATTACCTATTACGTCGGCATCACCTATGTTCCGACGTTCCTGACATCCGCCGGAAAGCTCGGTGAGAGCGCCTCGCTTTGGCTCTCGACGGCGGCGGCGGTCGCCGTCATCCTCGTCACGCCCTTTGCCGGAATCTTGTCCGACTGGATTGGCCGGAAGCCCGTCCTGATCGTTCTCTGCCTCTTGAGCGCGATCCTGCCGATCACGCTATTTCAACTGATGGCGCGCGGCTCGGCTTCCTACGCGCTCTTGTCCGCAGTAATCCTCGCTTGTGTCGCGGGCGCGGTCAGCGCCGTCGGCGCCATTGCGACCGCCGAACAATTCCCGGGCGAAGGGCGCATCAGCGGCTTGGCGCTCGGAGCGACGACGGCCACCGCCATCTTCGGCGGCCTCACCCCCTATGTCGCCCAGGTCCTGACGGAGCGAACGGGTTGGATCATGGTCCCGGGCGCCATGATCGCCGTCGTGGCCGTCTTGGCGCTTCCGATATTGGTGACGTTGCCGGAGACCGCGCCAGCGAAATAAACGGTGGGCGGAACGCCACAAAAGTGGAGTTCCACCGCGTTACGCGTCGATTTATATTCCGATGAGCGGACTTTGATTCTGATTTCCGCGGCGACGCCAAATGGACGGCCCATCCCGAGGGCAGCTCAAGCATTTTCTTGAGCAGATCCGGTGTCGCAGCCATTAAAGAGGGGCGCGACATGGGCGGAAAAGGCATTATGCGGCGCTGCGCTTTGGCGCTCGGATCGACTTTGGCGCTGGGGGCCGTCGAGGCGCGAGCGCAACAAACCGATGCCTTGGTCACGCTGACCTACGCCGAGCAGGGCTGGTCGGCCGCGGATCGCGAAACGTTCTACACGACCAGCCAGGGCTCGCACTTGATCCCCTATGCCTGGTTCAAGGCGCTCAAGCGCACCGACGTCGATGAGCTGTTCGCCGCCGACAAATTCGCCCGCTACGGCTTTCTCGCCCACGACATCTCACCGGCGAACCCGGAAGGCCTGCCGGTCGGCTTTGTCATCGATGGCCCGGTCGCATCCGGGCAGTTGGGACTGACCTGCGCCGCCTGTCACACGGGACAGCTCGAATACGCCCAAGGCGGAATCGTCCACGCGCTGCGCATCGACGGCGCGCCCGCCAAGACAGACGCCCAACAATTCCTCGCCGATCTTCTTGCCGCCTCACGCGCGACTCTGGTGGAGCCTGCCCGCTTCGAAGCGTTCGCCAAGGCGGTGCTCGGCCCCGGCTACAGTGCGGCGAAGGCGGCGCAAGTCAAAGAGGGTTTGAGCAAATGGGTCGCGCAATTCGGCGAGTTCATGGACATAAGTCTGCCCGCGGCGAGCCCATGGGGACCTGGCCGGCTCGACGCGTTCGGCATGATCTTCAACCGCATCGCCGCGCGCGATCTTGGAATTCGCGACAATTACAAAGTCGCCGACGCGCCGGTCCGGTACCCGTTCTTATGGAACGCCTCGCGGCAGGACCGCACGCAATGGAACGGCGGCGTCCAAAACGGACTCTACATCCAGGCGCTCGGACGCAATACCGGCGAGGTCCTTGGAGTGTTCGCCGATTTCGCTCCCCATCGCCTTGTCCCGCCGACCCGGCTTGCGCCCGCGATCATCGATTTCAAGAACAATTCCGTCAATTTCGCCGGGCTGCAGACACTCGAGGAAAAGATTGCCGCGCTGCGTCCCCCGCCATGGCCGCGAGAAATTTTTGGACTTGACGAGGGACTGGCCGCGAAGGGCAAGCCGTTGTTCGACGCCAATTGCGGCAGTTGTCACGCGGTGCAGGCTTCGCTCGATCTGCCGGGCCTTTGGCGCACGCCGATCCTCGCGGTGGGCACGGACCCGAAGATGCTCAAGAACTCGCAGCGCACCGCCCGGCCCGGGCTGCTCCTGGGCGCGTTAATGCCCCCACCCGCGATCGGCGCCCGGATTCGTAATCCGGTCAAGGCTGGCGACCTTCTCGCCACCGCGGTCGTCGGAACCGTGCTTGCGGAGGCTTTCGTGCCACCGGTCGCGCCGCCGACAAAGCTTGTTCAGAGCGGGGTCTTCCGGGCGCTACGCGGGGACTTCGCCGAGCACTTTCCGGGTGAGAA
>DATDHT010000458.1:0-2923 GCA_036521435.1 Roseiarcus sp. | reverse complement strand
CGGGAAAACACGGCACGGCAAGCGCGCGCCGGATGGCGGCGTTCAGCCCTGACTGCGCGGCGAATTTGGTCAGCGCGTGCGCGGCGCGCGCTCCGGGGACATCAAAACCGGCTGGCCCTCGCGCAGCTCCCAGCGCCCTTCCCGCCCTTCTGCCCAGGCAAGGAACGCGTCGACATCCCTTTCGCTTCGCGCGACGTTCGCCATCGGCCGCAGGTGATCATTCGAACGCCCGGATGCGAAGGCGTTCCGCGACGGGTCCTCACATGCAGCTAGGAACTTCCCGTCCATCATGTTAGGCAGCCGCGCCATATGGCGGATGAGGTTTGATTCCACCCGCCCCTTCAATCCGGCGAGGAATGATGGCGATGGCGGTTATTGAACCCAATTCTATTCCCGAAGGCCTTGCGTTCGACGACGTCTTGCTGCGTCCGGGCCTGAGCGCGGTGATGCCGAGCGCAACGAATATCGGAACGCAGCTCACGCGCACGATTCGCCTCAATCTGCCGATCATCTCGGCCGCGATGGACACCGTAACCGAGGCGAGACTCGCAATCGCCATGGCGGAAGCCGGCGGGATCGGCGTCGTCCACCGCAATCTTGCGCCCACGGATCAGGCGGAGGAGGTGCGCAAGGTCAAGCGGTTCGAGAGCGGGATGGTGGTCGATCCGATCACCATCTTTCCCGACGCGACGCTCGCCGACGCGCTTGGCCTCATGCGCCGCGCTTCGATCTCGGGCATCCCGGTGGTCGAGCGCGGGGCGGACGGAAAACCCGCGAAGCTTATCGGCATTCTCACCAATCGCGACGTGCGCTTCGCCGACGATCCGCGCCAGCCGGTGACGGAGCTCATGACCCGCAAGGTGGTGACGGTTGGCGAAGGGGTGAACCACGAGGAGGCCCGCCGGCTCCTGCATCTGCACCGCATCGAAAAGCTGGTGGTCGTCGACGATGCGCAACGCTGCGTCGGGCTCATCACCGTCAAGGATATCGAGAAGGCGACAACGCATCCCAATGCGGCCAAGGACGTCGACGGGCGCTTGCGCGTCGCCGCCGCCACCACAGTCGGCGACAAGGGCTTCGAGCGCGCCGAGATGCTGATGGCGGCCGGCGTCGACTGCCTCGTCGTCGACACCGCGCATGGCCATTCCGAACTGGTCCTCGCCCAGGTCCGGCGCATCCAGCGCGCGACCAACAAGGTCTCGGTCATCGCCGGCAATGTGGCGACACGCGAGGGCGCGCAGGCGCTGATCGACGCAGGCGCGGACGCGATCAAGGTCGGCATCGGACCCGGCTCGATCTGCACCACCCGCATCGTCGCCGGCGTCGGGGTGCCGCAATTGACCGCGATCCTCGAAGCCGCAGAGGCCGCGCGCGCCTCCGGCGTGCCCGTCATCGGCGACGGGGGCGTCAAATATTCAGGCGATCTCGCCAAGGCGATCGCGGGCGGGGCGGACAGCGTGATGATCGGCTCGCTGCTCGCCGGCACCGACGAGAGCCCGGGCGAAGTGTTCCTCTACCAGGGGCGCTCATACAAGAGCTATCGCGGCATGGGTTCGCTGGGCGCAATGGCGCAAGGGTCGGCCGACCGCTACTTCCAGCAGGACGTGAAGGACCAGGTGAAGCTCGTTCCCGAAGGGGTCGAGGGGCAGGTGCCCTACCGCGGCCCGACGGCTGCGATCGTGCACCAGCTCGCCGGGGGGCTGCGCGCCGCGATGGGTTATGTCGGAGCGGAGACCATCCCCGATTTCCAGCAAAAGGCGCGCTTCATGCGCATCACCAGCGCCGGGCTTCGCGAGAGCCACGTGCACGACGTCGCCATCACCCGCGAAAGCCCAAACTATCATCCGTCAGGGGCGTGAAGACGGCTTAAAGCTTAGGCGTTGCCGGCGACCTGAACTTCGCGGAAATCAACGGGGCGATGCGGCCTCGCGGCGAGCGCAAGCGAAGTTTGCAGCGCCTCGAGGTCGGCCGCGTTGCGCGGCTCCCAACCGCAAGGGCATGCGCTGTCCCCGCAATGCGCGGCCGCTACCTCGTTGTAGAGCAAGCCAACCGCGGTGGCGGCTAGACTCAAGGCAACCATGGGCGGGAGACGGGTCGATTGCATGACGCCGCAAAAGGCCATCCGCATCGACCTCTTCAGCTGGTCCAGCGCTGCGATCGTCTCGTCATCATTTGAGGCGGCAATCTGCATGGCGAATGGTCTCTCGGCTTTTGCCGGCATGGCCGACGACTGGTCCAGAGGTAGAGAAGCGCCACTCGGGCCGCAAGCCGTTGCGATCATTTCGCAATTAGAACAATTTCAAACGCGGCTGTTGTAAGATCGCGAACGGCGTGACCCGATGCGGAAGACAGACCGCTGTTCAGTGATAGAATGATGGGGCCAAGGCCGTCATCGCGAGGAGCGAAGCGACGTGGCGATCCAGGTGATCGTAGGGCGATTGTGCCGGCCCTGGATTGCTTCGATTCGCTCGCAATGACGACGATGGCTCGGCTCGACAAGAGCAGGAACGGAGGGCGAGCCATGTTGTTCACGGCCGAGCACGAGGAGCCGCGTCGAACGCTGCAGCGATTCATCGCCGCCGAGATCAATCCTCACGTCGACGAATGGGAGGCGGCTGGTCAGCTTCCGACGCACGCACTGTTCAAGAAACTCGGGGATCTCGGTTTCCTGGGCCTTAACAAACCGGTCGAATTCGGCGGCGCGGGGCTCGACTATTCCTACGCCATAATGATGGCGGAAGAACTCGGCGGCGTCGACAGCGGCTCTGTTCCGATGGCGATCGGCGTCCACACCGACATGGCGACGCCGGCGCTCGCCCGGTTCGGCTCGGACGAATTGCGCCGCGAGTTCCTCGCGCCTGCGATTTCGGGCGACGCGGTCGCCTGCGTCGGCGTGTCCGAACCTGGCGCCGGCTCCGACGTC
>DATDHT010000457.1:0-9295 GCA_036521435.1 Roseiarcus sp. | reverse complement strand
AAATCGGTTCAAGTCAACGAGGAACGCGCCCTCCTCTGCGCCCGAAAGAGCGCCGACAGGCTTTTAGCCGAGCAAGGCTGGAAGCCGCGGGTGCGTCAAACGACAAACGCGCTCTCGCTTAGCCGAGAGCGCGCCTGAAGTTGCGTCCTCGTAGATGGCTGCACTGCGTCTGTCAAATACTCGGGGACTGCCGGGTCGGGAGGGTTCGCCAGAAATGGCGCCGAAACGAACGCGGATCGATCGCCTTTCGGTGTCAAGGGCAGTCCGGACCGCAGGCGTGATATGCTTGTTAAGCATGCATTAGTCGTACCAGCTGCCAAAATCATCTATTTTTTCTGCACTCCGCTGCATAATGTGGCTTACATCGGTCATTTCTGGTGCTGTCGTCATGCAGTTATCACATTTATTTTTGCAACGCACCATTGACTTTTGCGGTGCAGCAATTTAAGTCGGGCCGGTCTGGGCGAGGAAACGAATTCCTCGGGCTCGTTGGGTCCGAGTCAGGAGGGCGGTCAATAAAGGAGACCGCCATGAAGAAGTTCTCTCTTACACGCTTTCTGCGCACACGCCGCGTATATTGGAATGTCTTGCAGGAGCTTTCGGCTTATAGCGACCGCGAGCTGCACGACATCGGCATCGACCGCACCGACATTTACCAGATCGCGCGCCTGGCTTCGCAGGATCAGCACTAACCTCAATGGCGGCGCCGGCTAACAGCGCCGCCATCACCTCATTTACGGTTATAGGCGTCGTCGATTCGGACGATATCATCCTCGCCGAAATAGCTGCCGGTCTGAACTTCGATCAGCTCAACGTCGATCTTGCCCGGGTTGGCAAGCCGATGCGTCGAGCCGATCGGCAAGTAGATCGACTCGTTCTCGTGTACCAGCGTCACTTTCTCGTTGAGCGTGACCTCGGCGGCGCCGCGCACGACCACCCAATGCTCGGCCCGGTGGTGGTGCTTTTGCAGCGATAGGCGCCCGCCAGGCCGCACGACAATGCGTTTGACCTGATAACGCGGGCCCTGGTCGATGCTCTGATAATAGCCCCATGGCCGGTAATTGCGCCGATGCTCGGTCGCTTCCGGATGGCCCTCCGCCTTGAGGCTCTCGACCAGCTTTTTGACTTTGGCGGTCTGCGACCGGTCGGCGACCAGGACCGCGTCGCCAGTGGACACGACGACCACGTCTTTAAGGCCGATAACAGCGGTCAATTGCCCTTCCGAACGCACCAGCACGTTCGAGGAATCGATGACCACCGCCCGGCCGCGCAGGCTGTTGCCGTCGAGGTCACGCGGGCTCAGCCGCCAGACCGACGACCACTCGCCGACATCCGACCATCCGACATCAGCCGTTAGCACCACCGCCCTGTCGGTCCGCTCCATCACCGCATAGTCGATCGAGGTCTTTGGAGCCTTGGCGAAAGACTCATGGTCGAGGATGACGAAACCAAGGTCCTTTTTAGCAGCCGAGACCGCGGCCGCGGTCGCAGCCGCGATCTCGGGCTCGAAACGCTGAAGCTCCTCCAGCATGACGTCAGCGCGGAAGATGAAATTGCCCGAGTTCCAGAGATAACCGTCTTCTATGAACCCGCGCGCGCGGACTTCGTCTGGCTTCTCCACGAATCGCTCGATCCGCCTCACATGGGCATCAAGCGCCAGCGGAGCGCCCGGATGGATGTAACCATAGCTGGTGGCGGGATGGTCCGGGGTGACGCCGAAGGTGACAATTTCGCCCGCATTGGCCACCGCGCAGGCCTGCGCGCAAAGCTCGGCGAATTGTTTTCCGTCCTCGAACACATGGTCGGCCGCGAGCACGGCGACGACGGTCTTCGGGTCGCTCGCAGCCGCCCAGGCGGCAGCGGCGCCGACGGCGGCGGCGCTATCGCGCCGGTCCGGCTCAAGCAGGATCGCGGCCTCGGCGCCGATCTCCCTCAATTGCTCGGCGACCCAAAAACGATACTCGATATTCGTGATGACGACTGCTGGGTCGAATATTGCAGGGTCGCTCACCAGGCTGACGATGGATTGAAAGGTCGAATGCTGCCCGATCAGGGGGATGAACTGCTTGGGCAAGCTCTCCCGCGATTCAGGCCACATGCGGGTGCCGGACCCGCCGCACATGATCACCGGCCTTATTTTGGGCATTCATTCCCCAGATTGGCGGGTCGCGATTGCAGTCGCCAGGCGGGCCTCCTCTGCAATAATGGCGGCGCCAAAGCAATGCCCAGATCTGAGGCGTCCGACCGTCACGCTTTGCGCGGCCCTCGCCGCGCACGGCCTAGGCAAGCGACGATCGACACGGCAGCCGCCGTCGTAACCAACGCCAGTGCGAAGGCGGCGAACGCGGCTGACAGCGACAGCGCTTGCGCGATCGCGCCGGTCGCCAATGGCGCCGGCAGGCGGGTCAGCGCGCTGAACAGCGACGCGGAAGCGAGCCCGACCGCGGGTCCGGCAGCCGACTGGCGAGCGGCCAATGCAAAACCGCACGGGACGATGGGGCCGGTGCCGACGCCAATCAAAGCGAATCCCGCAACACTCGCCGTGAAGCCGGCTTGTGTGCTGACCAGAGCGAAGCCGGCAGCGGCGATCGCGAATGAAACGATGATGATGCGGATATCGCTGACGCGAAGGCGAATTGCGTCAAAGTTGAAGCGCAATGCAGCTTGGCAGGCGGAAAAAAAAGCCGCGCCGAGACCAGAAATTGCCGCCAACTTCGGCGCTTCTTCGCGCAACAGCAGTGTTGACCACACCGACGCCGCGAATTCCGCCGCGATCGAAACACCGACCACGACGCCAAGCCCAATGAGAGCCGGCGCGAAGGACAGTCCGCTTCGTCCGACCGGTCCAACCGCCAGCGCCGGGCGATTGGTTCCGGCTGCGCGACGGTAGGCGACGCCCGCGGCCGTGAGCGCGAGCGCAGCGAGAACGCCGGCCGCCCAAGGGGCGGAGCCGGCGGCGATCACGCTGCCGAGTATCGCGCCAAGCGCCATACCGGCCGACGCGGCGCAGTGCAGCCGGGCCAGGATCGGGCGCCCGAGCCCTCGCTCGATCCGCACGCCCTCCGCGTTCATGAGAACGTCGACCACGCCGCCCATGAACCCCGCCACGATCAAGGCGATCGCGACCCAGGTTTCGCTCGAGGCGTTGAGCAACGCAAACAATGTCACGCCGTAGAGGACCGCTGAGACGGAAAGCGACCGTTCGACGCCAAAACGATACGCAAGCGCGCCACCCGCCGACATCGCGATGAGATAGGCGCCCGTATAAACGGTCAACAGAACGCCGAACGTCGATGCATCGACGCCAGAGCGGAACAAAATCGCGCCGGAGGCGCCGCCCCAGAGGCCGAGGCCTATGCCCAAGGCGAAAAAGACCACAGCGACTGCGGCGTGCAAACGTCCGCGGTCGCGAGATTCTCCGAGCGGCATGAGAACGCTCAAAAGTCGGTCGGCGCCCCGCCTTCCGCCTTGCGGCGGGCGACGAAGGCGGTCAGCGCCTCGAGGCGTTCGGCCTCTAGCGGCGGCGCGACGAAATCGCGCAGGCGGTCGGCGACAATGCGCTCGGCCGCGTCGACCGCGGTCGGCGAGCCGGCTTCGCGCCAAGTCTCATAATTGCGCCAGTCAGAGATGGCTGGCGGGAAAAAGGCGGTGCGATAGCGCGACTGCGTGTGCTCGGCGCCAAAGAAATGCCCACCGGGGCCGACTTCTCGCATCGCCTCAAGCGCCAGCTCCGCATCGTCGACGCGCAGTGGGCGCAAGAACTCGGCGACCATCGCCAAAAGATCAGCGTCGAGCGCCATCTTCTCGAACGAGGCTTGCAACCCCCCCTCCATCCAGCCCGCGCCGTGCATAAGGAAGTTGACGCCGCCCATGATCGCGCCCCAGAGCGAGAACACGCTCTCGTAGGCTGCCTGAGCGTCGAGCGAATTGGCGGCGTTGGCGTTCGAGGAGCGATATGGCAGCCCAAGGCGGCGCGCCAGCTGCCCCCCGACGATCGCCGTCTTCATATATTCCGGCGTTCCGAAAGCCGGCGCGCCCGACTTCATATCCACGTTCGACGTGAATCCGCCATAGACGAACGGCGCGCCCGGCCGCGCGACTTGGGTCATCACCAGGCCCGCAAGCGCCTCGGCATGTTGCTGCGCGAGCGCGCCCGCAAGGGTCACCGGCGCCATTGCGCCAGCGAGCGTGAACGGGGTCATCACCACCACCTGGTTGCGGCGCGCCATCTGAATGATTCCTTCCAGCATCGGCGTGTCGAGCCGTAACGGCGACGACGAGTTGATGACCGTGAAAAGAGAAGGCTCGCGCTCCAACGTCTCATCGTCGAGGCCACGCGCAATTTTGACCATCTCGATGGCGTCCAGGTTGCGCTCGCGCCCGAGGCTGTAGGCGTGGACCGGCTTGTCGGACAGGGTCAGCATGTCGAACAGCGCGTCGAGATGGCGGATCGAGGCGGGAATGTCGATCGGCTCGACCGGATAGCCGCCGATGAAATGAATCGAATCGAAACTCTGCCCGAGGCGAATGAAGTTCTGGTAGTCGCGGCTGGCGCCGGGCCGTCGCCCTCCCGCCCGGTCAAACGAATTGGGGGCGCTCGCCACGGTGCCGAAAGCGACGTGCCGGCCGCCAATTGAAAGATCGCGCGCGGAATTGCGCGCATGCAACCTGAACGCCTGCGGCGCGAGGCCGATGTGCGCCTCGACCAAACCAGGCTCGAAGCGAACCCGGCGCGAGGCCGGGTCGACGTCGGCGCCAGCGTCCTTCAGCATCGTGCGCGCTTCATCATGCAGGAAGTCGATCCCGATCTCCTTAAGCACGGTGAGCGCCGTCTGATGGATCGCTTCGAGCTCGTCGCGCGAAACAAGCTCAAGCGGCGCGAATGGCGACTCTGGCTGGGCTTGGAGCTGGAGCGCGATGGAGCCGCCGCCCCGCTCGGCCGTGCGCCGTCGGCGGCGCCCGGTTTCCTGCGGCGGCGAATCCGTCGTCATGACCTTCCCCGGATTCTCGTGAGAGAGCGCCGATCGCAATTCGCCGCTCGCCGCATTCTAACGCCGTTGACTCACCCAAGCGCACGCCAAAATAGCGTCTGGCCATTCCAATTCAGCGTGGGGCCTTCTCAGGCGTCTATTTCGCCGCGCGCAGCTTTGGCGGCTCGGCGGGGGCGGGTTCCACCTCGGGCGGCGGCGCCGGCGCGCCGCCAGAAAACCGTGCGATGAGCCAGGAGCGGAACAACGCCACCGCCTCGTTGCTCAGGTCCTCGGGATGGGTGGTCAGATAATAGCCGTAGCCTTCGTCAAGCCACAGATCGAAGGGGCGCACCAGCCGTCCAGCCTTGATCTCCTCGTGGAACAGCAACGGATCAAGCAGCGCCAGCCCGTCGCCCATCATCGCGTACTGGGCCGCGAGTTGCTGAGTATCGAACACGCGGCCCCGATCGACCGCGATATCGGGACGTCCGATCGAGCGCACGAACATCTCCCAGAAAAAGTGGCGCGGGCGGCCATCGATCTTGAGGTGCAGGAGGTCGCCCGCGGCGATGAGCCGTGCGGGATCGCTGGCGTCGATCCCTTCGAGCAGCTTAGGGCTGCAAAGAAGCGTGGAGCGCACCATCCATAAGAGGTCATGGATCGCGTCGGTGACGCGGGGCTCGGAATAGACGATGGCGATGTCGATGTCGCCGTCCACTTCCGGCCCGGTCGTCGGCTTGGAGACAATTTCGAGCGAGATGCCGGCGTTTTCAGAGCGGAAATCGCGTAAGATGGGAATGGCGAGGCGGTGAGCGAACGAGGTCGGCAGCGCAACCTTGAGCACCCGCTTCGGCCGCCCCTTTTCCTTAATCACCTCGCCGAGCGCCTGATCGATACGATCGAAGGACTTCGAAACGACGGGCAGGATGTGCCGCCCCGCCTCGGTCAGGACCAGCTGTTGGGGGCGTCGCTCGAACAGCGCAACCCCGAGAAAATTCTCGAGCACGATCACGTGACGGCTGACCGCGCTCTGCGCGACCGTCAGGCTATTGGCGGCGGCGGTGAAGCTGAGATGTTGTCCGGCCGCTTCAAACGCTCTGAGCGCGTTGAGCGGCAGCCACTTGCGATCCATTCCTCCTCCGCGCGCGGCGCATTGGTTTCACCGGTGTTTTTGCGAGCGCGTCAATATCATGTTCATAACCCATACCAAACGTATCGGACAATATGGTCAAGCCGAAGAATCCAAAGTTAGATTAGCCGCTATCCGATCGAACGGAGACCTGCAGCGCTCATGAGCCCGACGCGAGTTCGACGGCATCGAGGAAGCGCGCTCTTCCCTCTCTGGCCTATCCGCACTAAGTAGGGGGCTTCTTCCCTACAACCCAAAGACAATGACTGACCCGAACCCGGTCGCGCGCCGACGCACCTTCGCGATCATCTCGCACCCCGACGCCGGCAAGACGACGCTGACTGAGAAGCTGCTCTTGTTTGGCGGCGCTATTCAGCTTGCCGGCGAGGTGCGCGCCAAAGCCAATCGTCGCCAGACCCGCTCCGACTGGATGGGCATCGAGCGCGACCGAGGCATTTCTGTCGTGACCTCCGTTATGACCTTCGAATACGGCGATTGCGTTTTCAACCTTCTCGATACGCCTGGCCACGAAGACTTTTCCGAGGACACCTACCGAACCCTGACCGCCGTCGACTCGGCCGTGATGGTCATCGATGCGGCCAAGGGCATCGAGGCGCGGACACGCAAACTGTTCGAGGTCTGTCGTCTACGCGACATCCCGATCGTCACCTTCATCAACAAGATGGACCGCGACACCCGTGATCCGTTCGATCTCCTGGACGAGATCGAGAAGACCCTTGCGCTCGACTCTGCGCCGCTCAACTGGACGATTGGCCGCGGACGCTCGCTCGCCGGCGCCTATGACATCCGGCGCAGTCGCCTCACGCCGCTCGGCAAGGACGCGCCGACGTTCGCCGTGAACGGCCCCGATGACCCGCGCGTCGCGGAGCTTCTGCCTGAGCACGAGCGCGCACAAGCGATCGAAGAGCTCAACCTCGCGGTCGAGGGCCTGAAGGCGTTCGACAAGAAGGCCTTCCTCGAAGGCCATCTGACCCCAGTCTTGTGGGGGAGCGCCCTCAAGGATTTCGGCGTCAAGGACCTCATCGACGCTCTGGCAGAATTCGCGCCAAGCCCGCGCGCGCAGGAAGCTCAGAGCCGCACGGTGAAGGCGGACGAACCGAAGATGACTGGCTTCGTGTTCAAGATCCAGGCCAACATGGACCCAAACCATCGCGACCGCATTGCGTTCATGCGCGTCTGCTCGGGCAAGCTCCAGCGCGGGATGCGGGCCAAGCTCGTGCGCACCGGCAAGCCGGTCACGCTGTCGGCGCCCCAATTCTTCTTCGCTCAGGATCGGTCGCTGGCGGAGGAGGCGTTCGCCGGCGACGTTGTCGGCATCCCCAATCACGGCCTCCTGCGGATCGGCGATACGTTGAGCGAGGGCGAGGAGATTGTCTTTCGCGGCGTGCCGAGCTTCGCCCCCGAGATCCTCCGACGGGTCAAGCTTGCCGACGCGATGAAGGCCAAGAAGTTGCGCGAGGCCTTGCAGCAGATGGCGGAAGAAGGTGTCGTGCAGGTGTTCCTGCCGCATGACGGCGCGGCGGCGATCGTCGGCGTCGTTGGCGCGCTGCAGCTCGACGTGCTCACCGAGCGCCTGAACGCCGAATACGGTTTGCCGGTGACGTTCGAGCCGAGCCGCTTCGAGATCTGCCGCTGGGTCTCATCAAGCGAAAAGGCGGAGATGGGCAAGTTCCTCGACGCCTATCCGTCCTCGATCGCCTCTGACCTCGATGGCGCGCCGGTGTTCATGGCGTCGAGCGCCTTCAACCTGCGCTACGAGCAGGAGCGCTGGCCGAAGATCGCCTTCACCGACGTGAAGGACTATCAGAAGGCCGCGGCGTAAACCTCCGATCGCTCTCCTTCGGTCCTTCGGGCGTCGCAGCCGCGCTCGGCGAAGGCGAGAGCGAACACGACTTTGTGTATGAGGCGATTTACCAAGTTCCGCAGAGATTAGTGAATCGTTCACCAATTCTTTATCAGATCAGCCCGGTTCATCCGTTGCGGTACTCGAAGTCATACCGGTAGTTAACTGACGGATTCAACGGCGCTGAGACGCATCTCCTTCCGAGGAGTGGCGCTTTTGCCCGCCCAGGGAGTCGTGTGCTTGTTTGTCAGCGTCGGTCATCCAACTCTCGACGCCGAATGTTTGAACACGACCGCAGTGGTTGTGCTGGGCATGCATCGCAGCGGGACATCGAGCGCCGCCGGAACGCTCGTTCGCCTAGGCGGCGCCGCGCCTAAGCATTTGATGGCGCCGAACGTCGACAATGAGAAAGGATATTGCGAATCCCCCGTTCTCAAGGACCTGAACGACGCGGTTCTCGCTGCCGGCGGAAGCGATTGGAAGGATTGGCGCAAATTCGACTTCGACAAGATCGGCGCTTTGGAGGCCGAGGCTTTACGCGCACGCGCAAGAGCAGCTTTGACGGGAGAATTCGGCGGCGCTGGATTGGCGGTCATGAAGGACCCGCGCATCTGCCGGCTCATGCCGTTCTGGCGTCCGGTGTTCGACGACGTCAAATGGTCAGTCCGAGCCCTTCTGCCGATCAGGTCGCCGCTCGAAGTCGGCTGGTCGCTCGGACGCCGTGACGGACTCAGCCCCGCATACGGCTGTCTGCTCTGGTTGCGCCACGTTCTGGACGCCGAGGCCGAAACCCGTGGCATGGCCCGCGCCATCCTGGACTGGCCTCAATTTCTGGGCGACAGCCGCAAAGAGCTCGCGCGGGCCAACGAACAATTGGGCGTGACCTGGCCGTACTGGGGTGAAAGCGCCCTTGCCGACATCGATCGATTCCTATCGGCCGATCTGCGGCACGAGCGGGCGAGCGCGGCAGATCTTGGGGCGCATGCGGCCGTCAATGATTTGGCTCGGCGGACTTACGCAGCAATGCTGGACCTTGTCCGAGACCCGGGAGACAGCCGCGTCCTGAGAACGCTTGACGATCTTCGCGCGGGTTTTGAGACAGCCTCGGCGATTTTTGACTGTCCGATGCGTGAGGCGAAAGACCAGGCGCGGCAGGTCCGGTCACAAGCCTCTGCAGAGATCGCCCGAGTCCAAGCCGTCGCTGCATGCGCCGCCGACCGGAGCCGCGACCGAACCACACCAAGACCTCGTTTCTTTTGGGAACCACGCTCCAGGCAGGCCGCGGCGCTCTTGGCGGTCGCCAAGCATCTTGAGGCTATTCGCAAGTCGCTG
>DATDHT010000456.1:0-9818 GCA_036521435.1 Roseiarcus sp. | reverse complement strand
TCCGCTATTGCGGCTCGCCCGCGGCGTCCGGCCCCTATTGCACGTACCATGGCGGCCTCGCCTACCAGCCGGCCCAGGACCGGCGACGCGATCGCGATCGCTCACGACGGGCTCTCCCGCGCTAAGCGGACCGCGCGCGGGAGGTTGGCTTTCCCTTAGGGCGACGTCCGATCGGCCGACGTCGCGAAGCGGCGCCTCAAATGCAGGAGAGGGACGCGGGCCGCCCCCCTCCTTGAGGATCCCGCGACGCGGGCGTCTCGAACGACGCCCAACACCCGCGTGGCTCAGTCGCTTCCCTTGGGCTCAGCTTCGCCAAGATCTCCGCTTTGGATTCGAGTTGACGGCTCGACGGCGGCGCGGCAAGGACGGATGCTTTAGGGGGAGCACATGGTGGAAGCGCCCGGGTGGCCTGGAATTCCGGCACGCTGGACCTCGAGCGCCAAGGACGGGGTCGGCGCCGCGTTCAGCGAGCGCAGCCGGGTCTGGTTCACCATCAGTCATGGCATCATCAATGAGATCTACTACCCACGCGTCGACCAGGCTTGCGTCCGCGACCTCGGGCTCATTGTCACCGACGGCGACAGTTTCTTCGCCGAGGTCAAGCGGGACTGCCAGACGGTCGTCGAGCGTATCGAAGACGGGGTTCCCGCTTTCCGGCTGACGAGCACCCATCGCGGCGGACGATTCCGGATGGTCAATCGCGTGATCGCGGACCCGCGCAGCGATTCGGTCGTTCTGGAAATTCGCCTCGAAGATTCCTCCAAGTCAGGGCTGCGCGTATTCGCCTTGCTCGCGCCCCATCTCGTTAACGCGGGGGCGCACAACAGGGGTCAACTCGCCGAGTACAAGGGGCACGAGATGCTCTGCGCAGTCGGCGGCGGCACGCACCTGGCGATGCTGGCGAACCCGCAGTTCCTCGCCAGGTCGGTCGGCTTCGTCGGCGCCTCCGACGGATGGAAGCAGCTTCGCGATCATGGGCGCCTGGCCGACCCGTCCGATACCGCGACCGACGGCAACATCGCCTTGTCGGCCGAGCTTGCCGTGGGAGCCGACGGGGCTTCGGTTGTGACGGTCGGTTTCGGCCGCACGGTCGCGGAAGCCGGCTATCACGCGCTGACGTCGAGCATGAGTCCATTCGAGACGATCCTGGATGACTATTCGTCCGGATGGCGCGCCTGGCAATCTTCCTTGCGCACCATGGAGCGGCACGCTCATGGCCAGAACATCTATCGCGTGAGCGCCAACATCCTCCGCGTCCATGAGGCGCCGACGTTCCCGGGAGGCTTCATCGCCAGCCTGTCGATTCCGTGGGGCTTCAGCAAGGGCGACGACGATATGGGGGGCTATCATCTGGTCTGGCCCCGCGATCTCTGCGAAACCGCGAGCGCCCTGCTCGCGTGCGGCGCCCACAGCGAGGTCCGCCGAATCCTTCGTTATCTCCGGGCCACCCAGGAGAAAGACGGATCGTGGCGGCAGAACTATTGGCTGGACGGGTCGCCCTATTGGAGCGGTGTGCAGCTCGACGAGTGCGCGTTCCCCATGCTGCTCCTGGACATGGCCCGGCGCGAGGGCGCGGTTGGGCCCCCGGACCTGCCCCAGTTCTTGCCGATGGTCGAGCGTGCGGCGGGCTTCGTCCTGCGCACCGGCCCGAGAACCAAGCAAGACCGTTGGGAGGAGAACGCCGGCTATACGCCTTTCACGCTCGCCGTGATCATTGCGGCGCTGCTCGCCGCGGCGGAGATCGCCGAGGCCTGCGACGTCGAGGGTCTTCCGGCGCTTCTGCGCGACACGGCTGACTCGTGGAACGAGCAGATCGAGGACTGGATCTACGTCGAGGACACGCCGCTCGCGCGCGAAGCCGGCGTGCACGGCTATTACATCAGGGTCGCTCCCGAATCGCCAACGACGGAAGGCCCGGACGTTCATGGACTGGTCCAAGTGCGCAACCATGAGGTCGGAAGCGGATCAATCCCCGCCGACCAACTCATCAGCACGGACGCGATCGCGCTTGTCCGGTTCGGACTGAGGGCGCCTGACGATCCGCGCGTGGTCGACACGATTGCGGTCATCGATCGCCTGCTCAAGGTCGAGCTGCCTCAGGGGCCAGGCTGGCGCCGCTATAACCTCGACGGCTACGGCGAGAAGGCAGATGGAAGACCCTTCGACGGGGTCGGGATCGGCCGCGTCTGGCCGCTGCTCGCGGGCGAACGGGCGCATTACGCGCTTGCAGCGGGAAAACGCAAAGAGGCGGAGGCGCTGCTCGCGACAATCGAGGCGCAGACCAGCCCCGGCGGCCTCATTCCCGAACAGGTTTGGGACGCCGCGCCCATTCCCGAAAGGGAGCTCGCGCCGGGCAAGCCGACGGGCTCGGCCATGCCCCTCGTCTGGGCGCACGGGGAATATGTGAAGCTGCTGCGCTCGCTCGCGGACGGCAAAGTGTTCGACATGTCCCCCCATACGATGCACCGCTACCTCGGCAAGAAACGCACCGCCCGCGTCCGCCCGTGGCGGGAGGATTGCTCGACGGCCAGCGTTCTCCTGGGACAGATGCTGCGGCTCGATTTGCCCGAGGAGTCGATCGTCCGCTACACCCGCGACAACTGGAAGACCCAGGCCGACGTCGCGACCAGCGACACGGGCCTCGGCCTGCATGTCGCGGAACTGCCGACCGCGGGAATGGCGCTTGGGGCCAGGCTCGTCTTCACCTGGCGCCGAAAAGCGGACGAGGTCTGGCGCGGACGGGACTTTGAGACGCGTGTCATTGCGCCGTGAGCGCAGGCATGGGGGTGAGAGCCAAAACATGTCCGAGCGATCACCGTCAGCGTCGCCGAAAACGAACAGGGTCGCGTTGCCGTCGGGTCGAGGCCAGTCGGGAACAAGGTTCGCCTCCACGAGGTATCGTTGGAGGCGAAACGCGGAGACTGGCGGCGCAATGGAGAGCGACCTCGGGAAACGCGAAATGCACGCCGGTCTGCCGATTCTGGCGTTCGCTGACGTTCGCGCATTCGACGCCTGGCTCGAGTCTCAAGGCCCGATCGCGCCTGGTCTCTGGCTGAGGTTCGCAAAGAAGGGAGCGCCCGAGCCGACGCTCACCAAGTCAGAGGCGATCGACGCGGCTCTTTGCCACGGATGGATCGATGGCCAACTGGACACGTACGACGACCAATACTGGCTCACGCGCTTCACGCCCCGCAAACCGCGGAGCAAGTGGTCAAAGCTCAATTGTACGCGCGCAACCGCGCTTCTCGCCCAAGGCCGGATGCGTCCGGCAGGCCTCGCTCAGATCGAGATGGCCCAATCGGACGGGCGCTGGGACTTGGCTTACGCTCCCGCGAGCGCCGCCGAGGCGCCGCCCGACCTTGCCACTGCGCTCACCGCCAATCCCAAAGCGGCCGCCTTCTTCGCAACTTTGAAGGGAGCCAACCGCTACGCCATCCTTTACCGAATCGACACGGTCAAGACGCCGGAGGCGCGCGCTCGCAAGATCACGAAGTTCGTCGCCATGCTGGAGCGCGGCGAAACCATCCACGGCTGACCGCGAGGCCGGCGTTTGGTTGAGGCGCTGGCAGATAATGCCGCGTCCTTCGCCGCCGCGAGCGTTGGCGCCGTTGGCCGCGTAGCCATTCTTGCGCTTATTGAGGATGTCGGGCTCCCCCGGCGGCGGCGCAGAGGGTCGGAATTCAGTCGTTGTGACTCATCAACTTCGTTGGTGACCGTGCCGGGGCCAATCGTCCCCGGACAGCGGACCGGGCGCGGCACGCGGAAAGGCCTTCCCAGTTGGTATTCTTCTCGGAGCGGAAGTATGTGATCGCTCCGTCTGGCTAGGTGTTTGATCCGCAGTCTCTGATTACAAATCATACCAAGCGACGCCATCGTCAAAAGCTACCTGCGAGCGTCTCAAAGCTTGATAGAGGTGGATATTAAGCAATCGAAGAATGTGATGGCACGTAATTATTACATCATCCATCGACAACTCTCGACCTCGAACGGTCGTTACATGCCCAATGGCCTTGTTGGCGCGCCTCAAGGTTTCGAGTAAGGGTTTTTTCATTTGCACGGGTGTAAGTGGTGGATTGTGGAAAGCTTGGTCAAGTGTGATCCGAGATAGATGTCCAGTATCAAGTCGGAAGTGCGATAGGCAGACGTCGTCGGGTTTGCGGCTATTTCTTTCTTGGAGATCGTCGTTGCGTGGTGAATAATAGATGCCAAGAAGATCAAACAGGGCACGACACATAATGAGTCCGGCATCGAGTATGACGTACCCAACCAACTCTGTAGAGGCAAGTTGGTACCCACCAATCTCACTGAATCGTAAGTCCACCTTGTGGTTGTATCCATGCGCTTTCACAAATTCTGCAAATTTTGCGCATAAGTACACCTCTTTCATCCGATCTGGTATGCGACAATCGAGTAAGTCGGCAAAATCGATCGGCGTTGGAATGGATTGCCATTTCGCCCTCTTTTTAGACTTTCCTTCCCGTGCCTTCCGGCACAAAGCGCCGTACATCTATAGCATGTCGCACCACGCAGACGCGGATCACATTGCAGGCGCGTCATTGGCCTATCTGACGGGGCCGCTAAATGGCGGTTTCTAAGAGTAACGTGTGAAGGTCCGTTCGAGGGCCGTTTCTACGGATTTGCCCCTTTAATGCGATTGTATTGAGCGTGAAGGCCGGCGCCGTGACCCCGTCCTGAGCTTCGCAGAGCCCGGCGTCTCGAAAGAGCGACACGCGCCGATAAAATCTTCGGTGATCGTTTGCGGAAAAAATGAATCTGTGCTAAATGTTTTTCTGTTTACCGGATAGAGCCCGCGCCTCGCTCGTCCAACGCGGCAGAGAGCTCAGGAAAGAAAAACGCGATTTGTGAAATTTCCGTTGCAGCGTGAAGACTCGAACGAAGCTAGCAACCGGCCGCCTATTCGTGGAGCCAAGATTCAAAATGGTTCGCAAGGCGACGACAGCAGGCATCCACTTCCGATCGGCAAAATGTGTTGAACCAGCCGACCAAACAACGAGAACGGAGTGGGCACAGGATGGGACTGTGATAATCTGGTCACAGTGTGACAGAGGAAAAGATTTTTTTGCTTGGATTCGGTGTAACCCATTGAAAAGTCCCGATTCGGCCAAAGGAATCCAAGGAAATCCAAGCCTTTTCCCTTGGATTTATTTGGTTTTGCTTGGTTTTATTTGGCGACTGCGCCGAACGCGAGAGCGCGCGTCAAGGCTTCTTGGCCGGATGCAGCGGCACGGTGGCGACGAATGAGGAGCCCTGGTTGACGCGGCTAGTGATCGTGAGCCTGCCCCGGTGGCGGGTGAGAATATGCTTGACGATGGCGAGGCCGAGACCGGTGCCGTTCTTGGCTCGGCTCTGGGTCGGATCGACCCGGTAGAAGCGCTCGGTCAGCCGCGGCAGATGCTCGGGCGCAATGCCGTGTCCGTAGTCTCGCACCGTCAAGGCGCCCTCCTTCTCGGTCGTCGTGACGGCGACGTCCACGACGCCGGGCACCTCCGTGTCGACCCGAACGCCATATTTGATCGCGTTCTCGATCAGGTTCTCCGCCACGCGCAGAAGCTCGTCGCGGTCGCCGGCCACCAGCACCGGCTCATCGGCGCTGAGACGGATCTCGACGCCGAGGTCGTTGGCCATCGGCGACAGCGCATCGACGACGCCGCGCGTCGTCTGCGCCAGATCGACGGTATGTTCGGGCCTGAGATGCTGTTTCTGCTCGATGCGCGAAAGCGACAGCAGGTCTTCGATCAGCCTGGCCATGCGCCGACCCTGTTCGCGCATGATGACAAGGAACCGGTCGCGCGCTTTCGCGTCGTCATGCGCCGATCCCTGCAGGGTCTCGATGAAGCCGACGAGCGAAGCGAGCGGCGTGCGCAGCTCGTGGCTGGCGTTGGCGATGAAGTCGACGCGCAGACGCTCGACGCGGCGCGCTTCGGTCTGATCGCGCAAGGTGATGAGCGTCGCCACGACTTCGCCCTCAGCCGTCGCGAGCGGAGCGACCGTAACGTCGAACAGCCGTTCGACCGGCACGCGCTCGCTCCACTGCACCGTCTCGGCTTCGCCGCTCGCCATCACCCGGCGGCGCGCATCGATGACGTCGGGCGCGCGCAGGCCCAGCACGAAAGGATCGCCGACTCTAAGACCAGGCAACAGGGTGAGCGCCGGCTTGTTCGCGGCGGCCGCGCGCTCGTCCGGGCTCACGATCACCGCGGGCTCCGGCATCGCGGCGATCAGTTGCGCCGCGAACGGCGATCCCAGGAGGTCGGCGAGTTTTTGCGCGTCGACGCTGCTCATCGCTTAAGTCGCTAGTCTTCCGACCGGGTCGACATCGCTTCGCGCAGCGAGCGCCAGCGGCGAACCGCCTCGACCCCGCCCAGCATCGCCATCGCGGCGATGAAAGGGACAGCGTAATAAATTCCGCGAAAGAGGAGGAGCGAGGCCAGCACCTCATCCTGGGAGCCGCCGACGCCCTGGAGGATCGTCGCTTCGAAAACGCCAAGGCCGCCAGGCGCGTTGCTGGCGATGCCGAGCATGGAGGCGAACGAGTAGAGCGTGGCGAAGGCTGGGAAACCAAAGCGGTTATCCAGTGGCAGCAGAACGTAAAGCGCCGCCGACGCCGAGCCGATGTCAATGACGCCAAGCGCCATCTGCCCAAGCGTAAGCCGCGGGCCTGGAAGCTTGAAATTGCCGACAACCGCCGCGCGCCGCCATCGCATGCGTGTGATCCAGGCAAAGTAGACGACGAGCGCAGCGATGACGCCCAAGCCGATCAGACGGTTGGCCAGCGGATGGAAATGATCGATGTCGGCGATCGGATCGGACGCCGACAGGAACCCGACGCCGACCACCAGTCCCATGCCAAGCCAAAACGTGATCCCGGCCACGATCGTGAGGCTCGCGATCTTGCCGGCGGACAGCCCCGCTGGTCCATAAATCCAATAGCGGACGGCGCCCCCTGTCACCAAAGGAAAGCCGAGCGTGAAGGAAAGGGCGTAGCTGGCGAAGGACGCCAAAGCCGTCAGCCGGTAAGGGACCTTGATCTGAAGGTGACGAAGCGCGAGTGCGTCATAGCCGGTGAGCGCGAGGTAGCTCAACGCAGCGAAGGCGAAGGAGAGCATGAACTGATCGCCGCTCGTCCCGGCGATCGCGGCCTTGAACTTGTTCGGATCGATGCGGACGATCGTGTGTACAAAGATCGTCAGCGAGCCGGCGATGATGATGAGGCTCGCGGCCAAGCCAAGCCGCCGAAGCGCAGAACGGTGACGCGCAATGGCGTCGATCAGACGATCGATGAATGTCGACGGCGTTGGGGGCGGCGCTTCGACCGGCGCCCAGTTCGAAGCCGGGCGTCGTTTCTGGGCCTGCGCCATGCTGCCTTTCCGTTGGAGCCGCCGCCTATAGGGCTATGCCGCTTGAGGCGCAAGCGGAATGGCCTTTACGCCATCAGCCAACGGCGACCCGTTGTTTCGTCTTCCAGGACCGATAGGCTGCGTCGGCAAGCACGAGCGCCTTGAGGCCGTCTTCACCATCAGGATGAGGCTTTTTTCCGGCCTTCACCGCACCGATGAATGTGTCGAGCTCGTTGCGATAGGCGGCCTCGTAGCGCTCGAGGAAGAAGTTGAGTGCCTTGTCGCTGGTGAAGCCGTGCGCGCCCGCGAACTCGACCGTGGTCTCGCGCACGTTTGCGGCATGAATCATCCCGTCCACGCCATGCGCCTCGACCCGCTGATCGTAACCATAAGCCGCGCGGCGCGAATTGGAGATCTGCGCCACCTTGCCGGATGCGGTCTCCATGATGACGATTGCGGTGTCAATATCGCCGACGTCTCCGATCGCCTTGTCGACCAGCGCCGACCCCATCGCGCTCACCGCCACCGGCTCCTCGCCGAGAATGAACCGCGCCAAGTCGAAGTCGTGGATCATCATGTCGCGAAACAGGCCGCCCGAGCGCTCGATGTAAGAGATCGGCGGCGGCCCGGGATCGCGCGAGGTGATCGAGACGATCTCGAGAGCGCCGATCGCACCGTCGACGACGCGTTTTCGCAACGCGGAGAAATTGGGGTCGAAGCGGCGATTGAAGCCGACCATGAGCGTCGCGCCGGTTTGCTTGACCACCTCGAGACACGCGCGAACGCGCTCGACGTCGAGGTGAATCGGCTTCTCGCAGAAGATCGCCTTTTTGGCGCGCGCGGCGCGCTCGATCAGATCGGCATGGGTGTCGGTCGGCGAGCAGATGGCGACCGCGTCAACGTCCTTGGAGGCGAGGATCGCGTCGATTTCGGCGACCTTGGCCCCCGTCGCCTTGGCCAAGGCAGCGCCTGCCGCCGGGTCCGCGTCGGCGACGAAGACGACTTGGCAGTCGGCCCGCGCCGCGACATTGCCGCCGTGGATCTTGCCGATCCGACCCGCGCCGATGATTCCGAATTTCATGCGCTCCTCCTCCGAGGCGCCGATCCCTACGCAGCGCGCCCACAAAAAGAATATACGTTCCATATTGACTTAGGAATAGAATTTTTGTTTCATTCTGGCGATCCGGAACGGCGGCAAGCTGGTCGTTCCGCCGCGCGCTTTCGGCAAAAAGCCTTAGGAGAAAACGTCCATGGCCAAAACCCCCGCGCCCGAGGCCGACGCGTCTGCGCGCCAGGCCTATCGGGGCCCGGCTCATATGAGCGGCAAGGTTGCGATCGCCACCGGAGGCACCCAAGGCCTGGGCGAGGCCATCGCGCGGCTCTTTGGCGAGCGCGGCGCGGCCGGACTCGTGATCTGCGGCCGTAACGCCATGGCAGGCGAGCGGGTCGCGAGCGAAATCTCGGCCACCGGCTGTCCAACCGTTTTTGTCCAGGCGGATCTAGCGAAAGTCGCCGATTGCCGCAAGGTGGTCGCGAAGGCGGACGAGCGTTTCGGCCGTGTCGATGCACTGGTCAACGCCGCCGCGCTGACCGATCGCGGCAATATTTTCGACACCACTGAGGAGCGCTACAACGAGATCTTCGATGTGAACGTGCGCGCGCCGTTCTTCCTTATCCAGGAAACGGCGCGCATCATGCGCCGGGAGACAATCGCGGGCTCAATTGTCAACGTCCAGTCGATGTCGGCGCACGGCGGTCAGCCCCATATAACCGCCTATTGCGCCTCCAAAGGCGCGCTCGCGACATTGACCCGCAACGTTGCCCACTCGCTGCTCAATTTTCGCATCCGTGTGAACGGCCTCAATATCGGCTGGATGTCGACGCCAGGCGAGGACCGCATCATGAAGACCTACCATGGCGCCAAGGACGGCTGGCTCGAAGAGGCTGTCAAGACAAGGCCATTTGGACGCTTGGTCGATCCCAAGGAAGTGGCGCGCGCTTGCGCCTATCTCTGCTCGGACGAGTCGGGGCTTATGACCGGCGCCAACATTGACTTCGATCAGAATGTCGTCGGAACTGGCGACCCGCCGCTCGAACCTTGAGCCTGGAGTCGCGCGTGGCGCTTGATCCCCGCCTGGACGTCATCACCATCGGCCGCTCGTCGGTCGACCTCTATGGCGCGCAGGTCGGCGGCCGTCTTGAGGACGTGGCGAGCTTCTCCAAGGCCGTCGGCGGCTGCCCCAGCAACATCGCCATCGGCACCGCGCGACTGGGCCTGAAAAGCGGCCTGATCACCCGCGTCGGCGACGAGCACATGGGCCGGTTCATTCGCGAGCAATGCGCGCGCGAGGGCGTCGATGTCGAGGGCGTTCGGACCGATCCGGTGCGCCTGACCGCGCTCGTGCTGCTCGGCATCCGCGACGAAAAGACCTTCCCGCTCATCTTCTATCGCGAGAATTG
>DATDHT010000455.1:0-17242 GCA_036521435.1 Roseiarcus sp. | reverse complement strand
GATCGCCAGCGTCGCCTTCAGCGCGTCCAGTGCGAGCGTCGCGGCCGCGAGCCCCTTGCGGCCGGTGCGCAACACGTTGGTCGCGCCAATGTTCCCGGAGCCGATCGAACGCAAGTCCCCTGCCCCGGCGAGCTTCGTCAGCACGAGACCGAAGGGAATCGATCCCAGCAAATAGCCGAGCGCGAGCGCCAACACCCCCCCGTAAGAAAGCCCCACCATGCGCGCTTCCAGTCGATTTTCAGAGAGACTATTCGTGCGCGACCCGCCCGGCAACCAGGGTCATTTTGATCCGGCCCTCGAGCCGGGCTGCATCGAAAGGCGTATTGCGGCAGCGCGAATGGAGCGAGGCGGGATCGAGCACGTAAGGCTCGTCCGGATCGAAGCGGATGACGTCGGCCGGCGCGCCGACCGACAACCTGCCGACTGGCAGCCGCAGGATCTCGGCAGGGCGCGAAGTCATGGCGCGAAGGATTCGCGGCAGGCCGACGTGTCCGCCCGCAACCAGGCGCAGGCTCGCCGACAGCATCGTTTCGACACCGATCGCGCCCGCCGCCGCCTCGGCGAATGGCAGCCGCTTGGTGTCGACGTCCTGCGGATCGTGATCGGAACAGATGACGTCGATGAGGCCGGCGGCCAGCGCCTCGACGAGGGCCATGCGCTCGTCTTCGGCGCGCAGCGGAGGCTTGAGTTTGAGGAACGTGCGATAGTCGCCGACGTCAAGCTCGTTCAGGGTGAGGTGATTGATCGACACGCCGCAGGTTATCGGCAACCCCGCCTGGCGCGCCCGCGCCATCGCCTCGAGTGACAGGCGGTTCGAAATCAGCGCCGCATGATAGCGTGCGCCGGTCAGCGCGACCAAACGCAGATCGCGCTCGAGCACAATGGTTTCCGCCTCGCGCGGCACGCCGGGCAGGCCAAGCCAGGTCGCGCGCAGGCCCTCGGCCATCACCCCTTCGCGGCTGAGCGACCGGTCCTCGCAGATCGGCGCGATGAGCGCGTCAAAGTCGCGGGCGTACGTCATGGCGCGGCGCATGGTCAGCGCATCGGCGACCGAATGGGCCCCGTCGCAAAAGGCGACAGCGCCCGCTTCCGCGAGCAGGCCAATTTCGGCGATCTCCTCGCCCTTGAGGCCCTTGGTCAAAGCCGCCGTGGGGTGGACACGGACCTTCGCGTCGTCGCGCGCGCGTCGCAGGATGAAGTCGACCACGGCAGGGTCGTCGACCGGCGGATTGGTGTCGGGACGGGTGATGAGCGTGGTCACGCCTCCCGCCGCGGCGGCGGCGCTGGCGCTGGCGATGGTCTCGCGATGCTCGGCCCCGGGCTCGCCAACGAAAGCGCGCATGTCGACGAGGCCCGGCGAAACGACATCGCTCCCGCAGTCGACAATCAACGCCTCAGCCGGCAATTGGTCGCGCGTGACCTTGGGCCCGACGCCGGCGATGACACCGTCGATGACGATGAGCCCGCCGCGTGTCTCGGTCTCCTGAACGGGATCGACAAGACGCGCGTTGAGGAAAGCGATCGGCGGAGCTGAAGTCATGAGCCGCGTCGTTGACTACCGGGCGGCCCCTGTCAGCGCAAGCCGCCCGAGGCGCAACTACGAACGTTCCTTCTTGTCTGGCTCTTGCCTGCCTCGTCAAAAGCGGCTAGAGCCCGCCGTCGCCTAGGGCTGCTGTCGCGGCCCTTAAGCGGGACCTAAGCGCCCGTAGCTCAGCTGGATAGAGCACCAGGCTACGAATCTGGGGGTCGGGAGTTCGAATCTCTCCGGGCGCGCCAATGATTTCAGCAAGCTATGCTAGCGTCACCGTTCTAGAGAGATTTTTTAGAACGGTGTTTAGAACGGCGGCTTCAGGTTCGGATACGGACGAGTGCGGTGGTGGCGCATGCCTGTCAAGCGCGCTGTGGGGCTCGCACTGAAAACCCAAGGTGGGATCCGCTTTTGCTTTTGCCGCGCGTTGGGTTGTGTCGCTTCCCTTGGTAGGGTGCCCGCGCAAGGCCTATAACGGAGCACAACCTTGCCAAGGTTGGGGTCGAGGGTTCGAATCCCTTCGCCCACTCCAAATTTCTGTAAGGAAATCAAGCGGATAAAAGCGGCCCTGTGGGGCCGTTTTCGCTTCCCCGACCCCGGCGCGAAAGCCGGGGAAGCAGCAGAAAGCGAAAGATAGCAGGCTCCGGGGTGCATTCGGCATGGGTCCCGCCCGAAAGCCACGGTTTTCCGACCGCTCGACAGGCCGCAATGGGAGCCGTCGCTCTCCATCATGAAAGCTCGGTCTGAGCGCCACTGTGCTTCTCCGGATACAGAAGCGAGGCTCATTCTGCTTCCCTGAGCGCTTCCCCAGCCCCGACATCGACGCGGATGCAACACTCATCATTCAGCCATCCCGCTCGCAAGACGCATCGGCGGCACAAGCCTCAGCGAGTCCGGCAATCGCACGAACCCATACGCTGCGTAAAAGCCAGCCGCCGACTCGTCGAGCGCCTCCACCACGACCATCGAAGACCCAACCGTGCTAGCGCTCTCGAATGCCCGCTGCAATGCGTCGGCCAACAGAATCGCACCCAGGCGCTGCCCCTGGTGGTCCTTTGCGACGGCCAGGCGACCGATCAAGGTGGCGCTGACCAGTGGGTAGCGCGGGACATGTTTGCGGGCCGCCTCCGGTACGTCGCCTTGGGAGATCGCCATCGCGCAAAGGGTGTAGTAGCCCAAAATATGCGCTAGCTCGCCGAGCTCGCCCAGTATGAACACGGCATTGGCCTTCCGGCGCACGTCCTGGCCGGCTTGGGTCTTGGAGGTAGCGATCCAGGCTCTCCACGCCACAGGTGAAGCCACCCCGATCGTGCTTCTCGTTGCGCAGGACGATGCGTAGATCCTCGGATGGCCGCTTCGCCATTCACGGCTCGACCCGGCGCTTATGCTCCGCGAACGCGCGTTGAAGCTGTTCGCTCGGCGCCGGGGGGTTGACCAGCGCATCGAAGAAGACCGCCCGGTCCCGGTCAGACAGGACGAGCGTCTCATGCTGAGGAATCGTTCGCCGGTCAGCATCCGTGAGCGCCGTCATACAGAAATCCGTCAGCTTGCGCCGTTCGAGATGCGCCGCCCGCTCAATCAGAGCCTTGGTGGGTTCGTCGACTCGAAACCCGAGCCGCTCTTCCCGGAGCCGTCGGTCGGCTTTTGCCGTCGTGGTCATGGTCACCTCCGGCGTCAATTCGACCAACCTTTCAAGTCCGAGCCTCACTGGGCTAGCTTCAGGCAAGGGAGGCATGACCTAGTGCTGTTTCATTCCCGACGAAAAGCACGACAGGCGGCCAGGGGTAACCCCACTGGACGATCTTCATGGGGGCGAAACCCTATATTGTCGAGATCAATGACGTTGTCATCACCGCGGTGCAAGGGCATCGTTCCGACGAGATTTTCCTACGTGGCGTCGACCATTTCGATCGCCTCTACAAAGACGGAGCCAAGCAACCTCGCGTGATGGCAATCTCAATTCATCCCTATCTCACGGGCGCTCCTCATCGGATCAAATATCTCGAGATGCTGTACGACCACATTCGTGCCCGTGATGGCGTCTTGACGTGGACGGGATCAGAGATCCTTGATTGGTATCGCGGCCAGACCGCGGGAGGCGAGGTCAAAGCATAACCCCGTTTGCCGCGCCTTGCAGTTATATTAGAGCCAAACTTGCAAAAGCATCGATTCGAGGCTCGCTAAGATCGAGGCCTCAGATCATCACATCGCCGCCGTTCGGATTAAGAGTTGCGCCTACATAGTAGGCGCCCTCGTCCGAAGCCAGAAGGACGGCGGTCGGCGCGATCTCTTCGACGGAGCCGGGGCGGCCGATCGGAAGCTCCGCGAGCTTCCGCTTTCGCCACGCCTCCGGGATCCCCCTGAAAAGCTCGGTGTCGATGGGCCCCGGACAAATCGCATTCACGGTGACGCCATCACGCGCCACCTCATAGGCGAGAGATCGGGTGAAGCCGATCACGCCCGCTTTGGCGGCGGCGTAGTGCGCCATCTCTGCCGCGCCCTTGTGGGCGAGCTGCGACGACGTCGAGATGATGCGGCCAAACTTGCGGGCGATCATGCCAGGCAGCACGGCGCGGGTGCACAAGAACACGCTCCGCAGGTTGACGGCGATCATCTCGTCCCACATCGCGGTCGGCATGTCGGCCACCAAAGAGGTCGTGTCGATGCCCGCATTGTTGACCAGGATGTCGATGTGGCCGAGCCCCTTCGTCGCGGCTTTCACCGCGCTTTCTACCGCGGCTTCATCGCTCACGTCGGCAGCGACCGCGATCACCTTGGCGCCGTTCGCGGCGAGTGTGTCGGCGGTCGCCCTCGCCGGAGCCAACTGCCGGTCGAGGACCGCGACCGCGGCGCCTTCACGGACGAAGGCGCGGGCGATAGCCTCGCCGATTCCCCGCGCGCCGCCGGTGACCAGCGCTGTTCTTCCGTCGAGTCGTCCTGGCATGACAATCTTTCCTTAGGGCTGGGGGATGAAACGGGCGGGCTGGCGGGCGGGCCGCATCAAGGTGCGCTCAGCCTCGGCGACGTAGGCCTCAAAGGTCTTGGATGCGGGCGTTGTGGCCGCGACTTCGTTGTGGCGAAAGCAATGGACGCTATGGCCGGGGCCGACCGTCTCGGCCGGCGGCATCTCGCCTCGGCAGCGATCGATCACGAATGGGCAGCGCGAAGCGAGGAAACAGCCTGTCGGCAGGTCGATGGGACTCGGAATTTCGCCCTTCAGGCTGACTGGACTTTCCATCACGAGATTGGGGTGCGGCAGTAGAACGGAGGACAGCAGGCCGCTTGAATAGGGATGTTGCGGCCGGCTGAAGAGCGCCGCGGCGTCGCCCTGTTCGACGATCATGCCGAGATACATCACTGCGACCCGGTGGCTGATGAAGCGGATCGTCGAGAGGTCGTGCGAAATGAAGAGGTAGGCGGTGTTGCGTTCGATCTGGATGCGCTTCAAGAGATCGATAATCTCGGCCCGCGCGGTCGGATCGAGCGCCGAGGTCGGTTCGTCCAAGACCACGAGCTCGGGCTCGGTGATCATGGCGCGGGCAACGCCCACGCGCTGCTGTTGTCCTGCCGAGAGCTCGGCTGGGTACGCGTCGAGCAGAGCGGGATTGAGCCGCACGAGCCCCATGGCGTCGCGCACCCGGCGGCGCCATTCAGTCCGTTCGACGGCGAGCGCCTGGAGCGGTTCGGCAATGGTCGAACCGATCTTCATCCGGGGATCGAGCGACTCGGCGGGCTCCTGGAACACCAACTGGACCTTGCCGTTCGGCGGCCGAGCCTTGCCTTGAGCGTCTCCCGCCAGGTTGAACCGCACCGCGCCGGACGTAGGTTCGATGAGGCCGACGACGATGCGTCCGACCGTCGTTTTGCCCGAGCCGCTTTCGCCAACAAGGCCGAGCGTCTCTCCCGGAGCGATGGAAAACGACACGTCGTTGATGGCGCTGACAACCTTGCGCGATCCGGCGATGGGAAACTGCTTGCGGAGGTGCTCGACGGTCAGCATTGCGCGGTCAATGCCTCACCGGGAAGTGACATCGGACCACATGACCCGGCGCAAGTTCCGCCATCGGCGGCTTCTCGGCCCGGCAGATTGGCTGCGCCAACGGACAGCGGTCCGCATAGATGCAGGCGTCAGAAGCGGCGGGCGCCGCCGCGGCCGCCGTGACGCTCCAGCCTAGCCGCAGCGCCGGATTGTGCGAGAAGGCGGCGAGCAGGAGCAGCGTATAGGGGTGCGCAGGCGACAGAAATAGGGCGTTTCGGCTCGCCGCCTCCACGATCTCGCCATCGTAGAGCACCGCGACGCGATCGCAGAAATGCGCCGTAATCCCGACGTCGCGCGTGATGAACAACATGGCGCTGCCGTGCTCGGCCGTGAGCTTGCGCATCAGGTCGAGGATCTGCGCCTGAACTGTGACGTCAAGCCCGCTCGTCGCGTCATCCGAAATTACGAAGGCCGGGTCGCAGATCAGCGCGATGGCGATCACGGCGCGCTGGGCCATGCCTCCGGAGAGTTCGTGCGGATAGGCGTTCATGCGCCGTTCCGGATCCGGGATCTGAACCGCCTTCAGCATCTCGAACGCCCGGTCGCGAGCGGCCTTCCGGTCGAGGCCGAGGTGGACGCGCGCCATGGTGGCGATTTGATCGCCGATCTTCACCGTTGGGTTCAGTTCGCCGCGCGGATTCGGCACCACCATGGCGAGCCGACGACCGCGCAAGAGTCGCAGTTGCTTTTCCGACAAAGCCAGGATGTTGCGTCCTTCGAAAATCACCCGTCCGCCGGCGATGCGCCCCGGAGCCGGCGGAACGCCAAGGATCGACCGGGCCAACGTTGTCTTGCCAGCGCCGCTCTCGCCGACCAGCCCAAGGACTTCACCGGGCTTGACCGACAGGTCGATGCCGCGCAGCACCGTGCGCGCCTGCCCGGTTGCGGTTGGGAAGACGACTCGCAGGTCTTCGGTTCGCAACAGGTCCGCCGATGTGGCGGACACGGCGGAATGACTCGGCTTCGCGGCGCCGATCAGGGTGTCCACGCGAGCCTCCTCAATGGCTGATCCTGGGATCGACCAGCACATAGATGAGATCGACCAGAATATAGACGATCAGCGAGAAGATGGCGGAGAACAGCACGAAGCCTAGTACAGGGTAGATGTCCGAATTGAGCACGCCTTGAACCGCATATTGTCCGGCGCCGCCCCAGGAGAAAACAATCTCCACGAGCACGGCGCCGCCGATCAGATAGCCATAGAGCACGCTGATGATGGTGACGATGGATGGCAATGCGTTGCGCAGCGCGTGCCGGGCCACCAAGTTTTGCGGAATGCCGCACAGCACTTCGTAGCCGCCAGCGTCGGAGGCGAGCATCTTCTCCACGCTGGACTGGGTCATCTTCATGATCGGCCCCGCATTGATCAATCCGAGCGTCAGCACTGGCAGGATCAAATGCGAAACGGCGGAACGGAACGCCTGCATGTCACCCGCCAGCAGGGTGTCGATCGTCATGAAGCCGGTGACCTGAGCGGGCGCGATAACCTCGATGTCAAGCCGGCCGAGTGGCGCAGGCGCCCAGTGAGCAAGCGTGTAGAAGACGAAGATCAACACGAGCGCGAACCAGAAGTCCGGCAAGGCGCCGGCGCTGAGGCCGTAGATGTCGGTGAGTTTGCCAACCCAGCCCTTCGGATTCAGCGCTGAGACAACCCCGAGCCCCATTCCCACCGCGATGGCCAGGATCAACGAAAAGGTTACGAGCTCGAGCGTCGCAGGAAAGCGCTGGATCAAATCGTCGAGCACGGGCCGCGTGGTTTGCCAGGATGTGCCGAGATCGCCATGCAGCAGATGATTCACATAGAGGATAAACTGCACGTAGAAAGGCTGGTCGAGCCCCATCTGTGTGCGCAGCCCCGCGATGGCGTCGGGTGTGGCGGTCGGCCCGAGCATCAGCACCGCTGGGTCGCCAGGGATCGACTTGACCAAGAAGAAGCTGACCAGGACGATCCCAAGGAGCTGAGGCAGGACGAAGGCGAGGCGGTGGAGCAGGTAACGGGCGATACGCACCGGCTCAGATCCCGGCCTTGACGGCTTTGTCGGCCGCGATCCTGGCGTTGCGCCGTTCCATCGCCTGCGCGAGCGTCTGTCGGCGCGCGGGATCGGACAGCATCTCGATCGAGGCGCCGACGAGCGAAAAGCCGAACACCGTGATGGCCAGTGATAGCCCCGGGAACACCGAGGGCCACCACTGCCCGGTCACCACGTTCTGGAACCCCATGGCGATCATGCTGCCCCATTCTGGGGTGGGCGCCCGTACGCCCGCGCCGACGAAGGAGAGGGCCGCGGTCAAGAGAATGCCCCAACCAATATTGACCGAGAGCTGCGCCAGCACGGGCGCGATGGCGTTGGGGACGATATGGCGGCGGATGGTGGTGATGTCCGACACGCCCGCCACCTTGGCGGCCTCCACATAGCGCATGGCGCGGATGCTGAGCACTTGCGAGCGCACCAGACGTAGATAGATCGGCGTGTTCACGAACGCGATCGCGAGCACCACAGTCTGAATGCTCTGCCCGAGCGCGGCCACCAGCGCGATGGCGAAGACAAAGATTGGAAAGGCCTGCAGAACGTCCGCGGCCCGCATCACCGCGAAGGAGAGCCAGACCTTCGGGCCACGCCCAGCCGAATAGAAGCCGACCAGAGCGCCCATTGTCGTGCCGACTATTGCGGAGAGCAGCGTGCCGAGGATCGCGATGGCGAGGTCGATCCGCGGCGCCGTGATCGTTCGGCTGAAAATATCCATGCCGACCGCGTCCGTGCCGAACAGATGGGCGCGGCTGGGCGGTTGCAGGAATTCGTTGGAATTGGCTTCGATCGGCGAATAGGGCGCTACGGCGGGCGCGAGCAGCGCCGCGAGCACCACGACTGTGAGGATCGCATATCCGATCGCGAAGCGCGGCCGGACCAGGAGAGCGCGTCCGAAGAAGCCGAGAGCGGACATCATGCGAAGAAGCGCAGGACAGACATTAGGTCACGTTACCCGGCCGCACTCGCCGAGGTCTTTGGCGACGCGCCGCTATCGTGAGCGTGTCGTTCCAGACGTCAAGAGTGTTGCGCGGGAACCGTCGTCCTTTCGCCGTACGACGGACCTGACACGCGCGGCGCCGATCAATCACCCGCGACCGAAGTCCTGGAAGCGTAAATTGTTTGAGGTGTAGTAGGTGAATCCCTTCAGGTTCGCCTTCCGCGCCAGCGTGTATTTGGGATAGGCCAAGAATCCCCACGGCGCCTCGTCCATCAGGATCTTCTGGACCTCCTTGTATTTCTCCATGCGGATCTTGTCGTCGAGGGTTTCGAGCCCCTCGGTGATCATCCGGTCGACGCGGTCGTTCTTGTAGTTCGAATAGTCGACGTAACTCTTCTGGTTGAAATACAGGTACATCGAATACCCAGGATCGGGCGTCCACGGAGAGTCGAGGTAAAAGATCACCGGCTTCTGCCGCTTGGTGACGGCCTCGTAGAAGACGCCAGCCGGCAATTTTTCCAGCGTCACGTTGACGCCGACCTTGCGCAGCGACGTCTGGATCAAGAGCGCAATCGGCTCCTGAGTTGGATCGCCGGCGTTGTAGGAGATGGTCGTCTCGAACCCGCTCGGGAATCCCGCCTTGCCAAGCAATTCCTTGGCTTTGTCGAGGTTGAGGTTGTAGTCGAAGAACGAGGTGTCGACCATCGGGTAAATGTACGGCATGGGAGCTGTCTGCTTGTCCGCATAGCCGTAGTAGATGGTGCGGATGATCTCATCCTGTGGCAGCGCGTAGTTGAAGGCGCGGCGCACATCGACGTTGTCGAATGGCTTCATGTCAGCGTTCAGTTCGAGCCATATCGCATAGGAGGCGTTGACGGAGTCGACCGCGACCGAATTGACCCCCTTGAGCGACTGCAATTCGCGCGGCTGAAGGAATTGCGCAATGTCGACCGCGCCGCCCTGCAGCAGAGAGAGTCGGCTCCCCGAAGTCGGCACTTCCTTCATGATGACGCGCTTCATGGCGGGCTTCTCGCCCCAATAATCGTCGCGCGCCTCGAACACGGCCTGCTGGCCCCGCACCAGTTGCTTCAGTCGATAGGGACCGAATCCGGCGCTGTCGTTCTTGAGGAACTGTACCGCCCAGGGGTCGTCCTTGCCGCCCACTTCGGCACATTTGGCGCCATCGTAGATAGGGTTGGCCAGGTTGCATTGCTGCTTGAGCAGTATCGGGTTGGGCTTGTCGAGGTTGAACGAAATAGCGTGATCGCCCTCGATCTTGATCTGATCGGGTGTATGCAAGCCCAGCACCGCCGTCTGGAACAGGCCCTGGCCCTTGAGGTTGAATTTGCGGTCCCAGGTCCATTTCACATCTTTTGCCGTGAACGGATTGCCCCAGTTCGACTTCACGCCCTCGCGGAGCTTGAACGTGGCCTTGCGCCCGTCGGGCGCGAGTTCCCAGCTCTCGGCCAGCTTGCCCTTAAGTGCGAGGCCGTTCGGCTTGTCGGGGTGCACGCCAGTATTTTCGCGCATAACGCCGGGCGCGTTGGGATCGGCCATCTTCTCGTAGCCGAGCATGTATTCGTAGATGGCGCCGAGCGTGTCGATCGAGCCCAAGCTGACGTCGAATTCGATATCGAGGCCCTGAGGGGTGGCGGGGGCCGCGATCACCAGCGTATCGGAAGCGCCTTGCGCGGATGCCGCATCAGACAGCGCGGTCGACGCCGGCAGGACGCCGGCGGCGCCGATGGCGGCGGTGTTGCTCAAGAACTGGCGGCGGTTCTGAACGAAGGACGGGCCGGAGTCGCGGTCGGACATGCTGTTCTCCTGTGGCGCGAGGCGCGTGCAAAGGTCGGACCAATAGTGGCGCCCGAAATGGACAACGAATATCGCGGGCCGTCAATCTCGAACTTTATGCAACCGTTGCTCAAAGGGGCGTCATAACCCCTAGTCGGGTCCGATCTTGCTCATTAAGGTCTGACCAATTGGCGATAACTGAGGCAAACCCACGCATGAGCAAAATCGTCCTGGTCACCACCGGGGGCACCGTCGCTTCGCGTCACGATCCCAAAAGTGGCCACACCGCGGCGAGCGTAGACGGCGATAGCCTCCGTCAAAGCCTCCACGATCCGTTGACCGGTGTCGATCTCGTGGTCGACGAGTTTTGCAATGTCGGTTCGTTCGCCATCGACCTGCCGCTGGCCTTCGGTCTGGCGAAGCGCGTGGAACGCCATCTTGCCGATCCGGGTACGACCGGCGTCGTGGTCACACATGGCACGGACACGATGGAGGAGAGCGCTTACCTGGCTGATCTGCTGGTTGCCTCCAACAAGCCGGTCGTGTTTACCGGCGCCCAGCGCGCTGCCGACACGCACGACCCCGACGGTCCCCGCAACATCGCTGACGCGGTGCGCATCGCCGCCTCGCCGGCGGCGATCGGTCTCGGCGTGATGATTGCCTTCGAACAGGAGTTCCACGCCGCCCGTGACGTCACTAAGACCCACACGTCACGGGTCGACACCTTCGCATCGAGCGAACACGGCAAACTAGGCGAGATCGATGGGGAGCGGGTGTCGGTCCACCGCCGTCCGGTGCTCCGCAAGAACTTCATGGCGGAGCGGATCGAAAGCCGGGTCGACCTGATCAAACTGGTCATGGGTTCAGACGACCGCTTCCTCCGCTTTGCGGCCGACAGCGGCGCCAAAGGCATCGTGATCGAGGGATTTGGGCGCGGCAACGCAACACCGGCGGCCGCCAAGGGGGTCGCCGAGATCATCACGGCGGGCATACCGGTGATAGTCACGTCACGTTGTCCGCGAGGACGCGTGCGGCCGATCTATGGCAACGGCGGCGCCCGCGACCTCGAACGTGCCGGCGCGATCTTCGCCGGCGACCTCGCCGGCCCGAAGGCGCGAGTGTTGGCCGCTGTGATGCTCGGCGCCGGGTTGTCCATCGAAGCGATGCGCGAGGACTTCGACTTTCTTGGCGGTTAGGCCACGCGGCGCTCAGATCACCTCAATGATGCGGATGCCCGCCCGGCTGCAGGCGCGGCTGAGATGCTGGCGCATGTAGTAACGGGCGCCCTCGGGGTCACTGCGCTCGAGGGACTCGACAATACGCTCGTGCTCTACAACCGGCTCCCACAAGGCGTCCCGCCGAATCAGCGGCAGACGCTGGGCCTCAAGCAAAACGCCGGCGAAACTCCCATGCATGTCGGCAAGCAGCCGGTTGCGCGAAAAGCGAATGATGAGGCGGTGAAAATCAAAATCGGCTCTCGCATACTCGCCCAGATCGACTTGCCGAGTGGCCAAGCGGAAGCGTTCGAGATTATGTGTAAGCTCGGCCAATTCCTCTTCGCTATGGTTCATAGCGGCGAGTTGCACCGCCTGACTCTCAGCAATGAGACGGAATTGGTAGACTTCCTCAGGCGAATAGCGCGTCGCAAACCGCCATGTGCCGACCGTCTCGCCGGATCTTCCTCCGTCGACAACGCTGACCAGAAAAGTACCGCGGCCCTGCTCGATCGACAATTGACCAAGCGTACCAAGGATCGAAACCGCCTCACGCAATGAGGCGCGGCTCACTCCCAATTGCTTTGCAAGCTCGCGCTGGGGCGGAAGCGCCGCGCCGCTTTTGAAGGTGCCGTCGCGGATCATCGCCTGCAACGCGGCGACCACCGCCTGGGTGACGCTAGCTAAGCGGTCGCGCCCACCTTCCGCTATATTGCTTGGCAAGGGGACGCTCGCCGCCTCGTTGGGCTTGGAGATGGTGTCGCCCATCGTCGGGACTGTGGCTCTCAGATCGTTAGTCACAACTTAAGGATCATGATTCGTATTCCCGACCTGGGAATGACGCCTGGCGGATCGATTCGCAACAGGCCGTGCCGATCCGAGGCTCTTATCGCCATCGGCACTCGCAGCGATCCAAAAGGACTCCGCGACGGCGCACAGCTGGGCCGTCGGTCGGAACAGACGAATTTCGAGCGCGATCGTCCTTTGCGCCTGATCGCCCACCGGCACGAGATCGCGGCGATCGAGTTCGGCCACGATAAGCGACTGCGGCAACCAGGCCACGCCCCGACCGCCCAGGGCCATGACTTTCAGCACCCCCGCGTGATGGGAAGTGAAGACCGGGCTGGCGCCGGTCATCGTCGGCGACGTCGTGAAGTGGTGCGCAAGAACGCGGCCAAAACTCGAGTCCTCGCTGTAGGTGATGAAGGGGTGGGCCGACGAATCTCCTCCGCTCTGCTCAATGGCGGCGACTATCCCTGGAGCGGCGACCGGCACGAGGGCGTCGCTCCCGACCAACACGGAGGAGAACATCGCGGGGTCAAGCCGAACGGGCGTCGCCGGATGGCTATGGGCGAGCACGAATTGAGTTCGTCCTTCCCCCATCAGCCGCTCGCAACCAGCGAGGCTTTCAGAAGCGAGCTGGACGGGTCCAAGCCTGAGTTTTCCTCCAATCGCTGCGATCCACTCGGAAAAGAAGGTGAGCGACAGCGAATGCGTGGCCGCAATGCGCAGCGGCTCAACCGGGGCCGGCAACGCGGCTCGCGCATCCGTGCGCGCTTCATCGACCTGGCGACGCAGCGATTCTGCCCAGGGCAACAATCGCTGCCCCGCCTCGGTCAGCGTCACGGCGCGCGGCCCACGCTCAAACAGCGGACCTCCGGTCCATTGCTCCAGTGCGCGGATACGTCGGCTGAAAGCCGGTTGCGTAATGTGGCGATGAGCAGCTGCGCGAGAAAAGCTGCCGCTTTCCGTCAGAGCTACGAAATCGGCAAGCCAGTTCAAGTCCAAGCCAGTTCAAGTCCATGTCGTTTTGGGCATAGGGCGATGACGGATCGGCATTGGATCGCAATTGGCGAATGGGATCAAGTAACCCGTCTTTGCGCCCTCGGGGCATGTCGGTTCCCGAGTGGCCGACGTGGAGAATTAGCAATGCGCATCGTCGACGTCCGCGAGCGGACCGTCTCGATCGCCTCGCCGATCGCCAACGCTTTTATCGATTTCTCGAAGATGACCTGCTCGATCGTCGCGGTGGTGACCGACGTGGTGCGCGACGGGGCGCCAGTGGTGGGCTACGGCTTCAACTCCAATGGCCGCTATGGCCAGGGCGCGCTTATCCGCGAGCGGCTGCTCCCGCGACTCGCTGAGGCTGACCCGGCGGACCTGCTTGACGACGCCGGCGCCAACCTCGACCCGTTCCGTATCTGGGCCACCGTAATGCGCAACGAGAAACCGGGGGGCCACGGTGAGCGTTCGGTCGCCGTCGGCACGCTCGACATGGCGGTTTGGGACGCGGTGTCCAAGATCGCGGAAAAGCCGCTATACCGGCTCCTGGCGGAGCAGTTCGGGGACGGCGCGCCAGATGACAAGGTCTGGGTCTATGCCGCCGGGGGCTATTATTATCCGGGCAAGGGCCTCTCCGCTTTGCAGGACGAGATGCGCGGCTATCTCGATCGCGGCTACACCACCGTCAAGATGAAGATCGGCGGCGCGCCGCTCGGCGAAGACCTGAAGCGGATCGAGGCGGTGCTGGCTGTCGTGGGGACCGGTCAAAAGCTCGCGGTTGACGCGAACGGGCGATTCGACCTCGACATGGCGCTCGCCTATGCAACCGCGCTCGAACCCTATGGCCTGTTCTGGTACGAGGAGGCGGGCGACCCGCTGGACTTCGCCTTGCAGGCCGAGTTGAGCGCGCGATACGGCGGCGCCACCGCCACGGGTGAGAACCTCTTCTCTCACCAGGACGCTCGCAACCTGCTGCGTTATGGCGGCATGGATCCGAACCGCGATTGGCTGCAGTTCGACTGCGCGTTATCCTACGGACTCGTTGAATATCTGCGCACGCTCGACGTTCTCAAGCAGAACGGCTGGTCGAACCGCAGAGTCGTGCCGCACGGCGGCCATCAGATGTCGCTCAACATCGCGGCAGGGTTGGGCCTCGGCGGCAACGAGTCCTACCCAGACATGTTCCGCCCTTTCGGCGGCTTTGCGGACCACACAGATATTGTCGAAGGTCATGTCGGCTTGCCCGACAGGCCGGGCGTCGGATTCGAGGCCAAGGACGACCTGTTCGCGCTGCTCCGCAAAGAGTTGAATACTTGACCGCCATGGTGTCGGCGAAAAGGTCAGACCAATCCTCTGGCGACTTGCGTGATGGCCTTATGCCGAAGCTGATGGGTATCCTTGACCACGCAAAAGAGCCGATGTTACGTTGGTCAAAGGTCGGACCAAAGGCGGTGCTCAAGCCGCGACCACGGGAGGAGCGCGAGCGGTGAGACCTCTGGTTCTCCAGGTAGACGATCTCGCCAAACGTTACGGGGCCACCGTCGCGCTTGAGGACGTGTCTTTTGGCTTAAACGCCGGCGAGGTTTGCGGCTTGCTGGGGGAGAATGGCGCCGGCAAGTCAACCCTGGTTAAGGCGTTGAGCGGCGTAGTGACACCTGACCATGGCGAGATTCGCCTAAAGGGCGATCGTTTCCGGCCGACGTCGATCGTGGACGCCAACCGGTTGGGCGTTTCCACGGCCTTCCAGGAGCTCAGCTTGGTGCCGAGCCTATCGGTCGCCACCAATCTGGCGCTGCCCGACGCCCCGCAGAACGCTATAGGGCTGGTGTCTGGACGCGAGTTGCGACGTCGAGCCGAGGCGACGTTGGCGGAGTGGGGCGCTGCCGACATTCGGCCGAGCGACATTGTCGACTCACTGCCGCTCGGCATGCGGCAGCGCATCGAGATGATTAGGGCGCTGGCCCGCAATCCCTCGGTGCTGCTGCTCGACGAGCCCACTTCGGCTCTGGCCGATCGGGAGTGGCTGTTCGGGCTCATCGACCGCGTGCTGAAGGAGGGCGTCTCGATCCTCTATATTACTCATAAGCTCGACGAGATTCGTCGCCTCTGCCGGCGCTGCATCATTTTGCGTAACGGACAGAAGGTGCTCGACCAGGCGGTTTCGGAGATGAGCGATGAGGACATCTTCAGGAGCATGGCCGGGCGTTCGGCAGTCGAGCAGTTCATAGCCGCCCCCTCTTCGGCGCGCCTGCAGGAGGCGCCAGCGTTGGAGGCAAGCCATCTGACCGGAGAGGGCATTGAGGATATCAGCTTTGCTTTGCAGCCCGGCGAAATTCTCGGCGTCGCCGGGCTGGAAGGCCACGGCCAGGGACCTCTGTTCCGCGCTCTGGTCGGGCTGCATCCTCTGCGCGGCGGGCGCATCGCGGTGGCGGGGACGGCCCGTGGGTTGCACTCGCCGAGGGTCGCTCGCGCAGCGGGCGTGGTGCTGGTGCCGGAGGAGCGCAAGACTGAAGGAATCTTCAAGGATCTATCGACCATCGCCAATATCTCCGTGCCCGTTATCCGGCGCGCCAGTCCCCTGCATTTCCTGAACAGGCAGCGCGAGCGCCAGCTGGTGGAGCAGGTGATCCCGGATGTCGATCTGCCAGAGCATTTCCTGCCCCTGCCCATCACCGACCTTTCTGGCGGCAGCCAACAGAAGGCGGTGCTGGCGCGCGCTTTGGTCGTGGGCGCGCGCTGCCTGTTGCTGTTCGACCCAACGCGCGGGGTGGACGTCGGCGCCAAGCAGAGCATTTACCGCATGATGCGCGCCTTCGTGCACGAAGGCGGCGCCATTCTATTCTACTCCACCGAACTCGACGAGTTGGTGCATCTTTGCGATCGCTGCTTGGTGCTTTACCGCAACCATATCGCCGGTGAGGTGAGTGGGGGAGCGCTGTCTCAGGAGCTGGTGCTTTCGCTCGCTTCCGGCCAGGCGGCGCAGGCCCAAACAATCGCGGGGGGGCCACCGTGATGTCGCTCGCCACGCGACTGCGTCCCGCTCGGGGGGCGGCGATCGCCGTACTGATCTACTTGGTGATGTATCTCGTTTACGCGATCAGCGAGGCCAGTGCGACCTCGGTTTTCGCCATTACCAACCTGCTTGACAATACCATTGTACTGGCAATCGCCGCGGCCGGGTTGACGCTGGTGGTGCTCACCGGAGAACTCGATCTCTCCGCCATCGGCGTCATCGCCATCACCAATGTCGTCGTGGCCACGACGAGCGCCGGCGTCCTCGGCTGGTTCGGCGCGCTCGTCGCCGTGGTGTTGATCGGAGCCGCGGTGGGGCTCATCAATGGCTGGCTGGTGGTCGGGCTCGGGCTCCAATCGCTGGCGGTGACAATCGGCACGATGATCGCCTGTGAAGGCGTGGCCTTAGTGATTCTGGCTGCCCCCGGTGGTGAGGTTTCCGACACCATCGCCAACGGCCTCACGGGGGATATCGCCGACGTTGTGCCGGTGGCGGCGGTGATCATCATCGGCGTTCTGGCGCTATGGTTTGTCTTCGCCCGCACCCGCTTGGGTATCGCTATCTATGCCGTAGGCTCCGACGAGAATGCGGCTGGTCTTTCGGGCCTCAACGTGCGTCGCACGAAGCTGCTGGCCTTTGTGCTCGCTGGCGCCGCCTACGGCTGCGCCGGCTACTTGCTTAGCGCCCAGACCGGCAGCGGCGATCCGCGGGCGAGCAACACCTTTCTGCTGTTCATGTATGCCGCGGTAGCCATAGGGGGAACATCATTGACAGGGGGGCGCGGCGGCGTGTTCGGCAGCGTCGTCGGCGCTGGCATCCTTACGGTGATGCAGAAAATGCTGTTCGCGCTCGGAGCGGCTTCGTTCTACACGAATGTGTTCAGCGGCATCATCATGTTGGTCGCC
>DATDHT010000454.1:0-18228 GCA_036521435.1 Roseiarcus sp. | reverse complement strand
GAGGTGGTTTAGCGGCAATACGACGTCGCGAAGACGTCGAACGAACTCAATCCGCCAGCGCAACTTCGCGCACCGGCACGCCGACTCGTGGCGCAGCCTCCGCGAGACGCCGATCGAGCGTGCAGAGCGATGCTCCATGATTCGCGCAGATCGCCAGGTGAAGCGCGTCGCCGGCGCGAAGATTGAGCGCGGATTGGTTGGCGAGCCGCGCGGCCGCGCGAAAGTCTTCTCGCTCCACCGGGAGGGTCCGAAAGCTTTCGGCGCACAGGCCGGTGAATGCCGAAAGCGCAGCGGCGCGATTGTCCGCGCCGAGCGCGCCCGTCCGCAATTTTATCGACAGCGCGGAAGCAAACTCTGTCGTCGTCCAGTCGCTGATCGTCAGTTCGGATGTTTCCTGCCTGGCGAGCCAGACCTGAGAGAGGGCAGTCCTCGCTTCGTTCGTTAAAGCGCTGAGGATGACCGACGTGTCGACATAAAGCATCAGTAGCGCTCGTCGTCGCGCACACTTCTCAGCCAGGTTTGCGCCGGCTCCGGCTGAACGGGCTGAGACCCGGTCAAGGCGCGCAGAGCATCGAGATCGATGGGTTTTACCTGTCGCTCGACGCCGGTTAGCCGCGCGACGAGCTTTCCGCGCCGGGTGATCCGAACCGGCTCGCCCCGCTCAGCGCGATCGATGAGTTCGCTCAGGTGGGCCTTTGCCTCAGCGACAGTGACCTCGTCCATGCTCGAGCGCCTCATGACCATCTATTTGGTCATTTATAGCTCGAGCGTCCCCTTATGCCAAGACCGAGTTCCCTCTCTTCTAAGGGTCAGAATTGGCCTGAGAGGGTGCGAGGCGCCGCACACTCTCTCATCCGGCCGACTGCGTCGGCCACCTTCTCCCGGAGGGAGAAGGCGCGCTACTCCGCCCAGCCCCTGAGCTCGCGGCGCGCCACCGCTTCGATCACCGCCATGCCGTCGGCGCTGTCGTTGAGGCACGGGATCGCGGCGAAATGCTCCCCGCCGGCCTCGCGGAAATAGCCAGCGTTCTCCACGCCGATTTCCTCCAGTGTCTCCAGGCAGTCGGCGGCGAAGCCGGGGGTCAGGACAGCCACGCGCTTGACCCCGCGAGCCGCCAGTTCGCGTAAAGTCTCGGAGGTAGGGGGCTTCAACCACTCGCCGCGGCCAAAACGCGACTGAAAGGTCATCCGGAGGCGCTCCTCGCTCATGCCCGTTGCTTCACGCAAGAGCCGCGTCGTCTTCGCGCAATGGCAGAAATAGGGATCGCCCTTGTCGAAATAGGCTTGCGGAATGCCGTGGTAGGAGGCGACCAGGATTTCGGGTTCGAAGTCCAGATCGGCGAGGCTGGCGTGGACTGAGCTGGCGAGCGCCTCGATATAGACCGGATCGTCGTAATAGGGCGCGGCGACGCGAACCGCCGGCTGCCAGCGCATGGATTGCAGCGCTTCGAACGCTTTGTCGCCGACCGTCGCGGTCGAAGCGGCGCAATATTGCGGGTAGAGGGGAATGACGAGAATACGGTCGCAGCCCTCGGCCTGGAGCGCCTTGAGACGCTCGGCGATCGGGGGCGCGCCATACCGCATGGCCCAGTCGACGACGACGTCCCTGTCGAGATTGCGGAGCGCGGCGCCCAGCTTTTCGCTTTGCGCACGAGTGATCGTTTTCAGCGGACTCTCGTCCTGTTCCTTGTTCCATATCGATTCATAGTCGCGCCCTTTGACGTGCGGTCGCCTGAGGAGAATGGCTTGCAGAATGGGCGCCCAGATCACGCGCGGCGTCTCGATGACGCGGCGGTCGGACAGGAACTCCTGCAAATAGCGTCGGATCGACCAGTAGTCAGTTCCCTCCGGGGTGCCGAGGTTGACGATCAGCACCCCGACCCGACCGGCCAGCGCCGGCGGATGGGCTGCCGGCCGATGGATTCGCGCTTCACTCGGCAGATTCGATAGGTTCATAAACCGCCTTATCGACCCGGCCGGCGTCCGGCCGTCAGCGACAGTCCGTCAGTTTGCGGCCGCTGGCGTGAAGTTCGTCGCGACCCCGTTGATGCAATAGCGCTGACCAGTCGGCGGCGGCCCGTCCGGAAAGACGTGGCCCAGATGCGAGCCGCAGCGGGCGCAATGCACCTCGGTGCGCGTCATGCCCATGCTGCGGTCGACGCTCGTCTCCGTTCCGCCATCCAGCGGCGTATCGAAACTCGGCCAGCCAGTGCCGCTCTCGAACTTGGTCTTGCTCTCGAACAAATGCTGTCCGCAGCCGGCGCAAACGAACGTCCCCGGCCGCTTCTCATGCAGGAGGGCGCAGCTGCCCGGCCGCTCCGTGCCGTGGCCGCGCATCACATCGTATTGCTCGGGGCTCAGAATCTTGCGCCATTCGGCGTCGGTGTGGGTGACGGAAAAGTGGTCTTCTTTCATGAGATCCTCCTTGAGAACCCTATATAGGCGCGAACGGCGCTGTCTTCACGTCCTATACGTTTCCGAGCGACCGTAAGTTACCTACCCCTCGAACACCACGGTCTTGCCGTGGTTCAGGAGCACCCGGTCGTCGAGCACGTTGGCGACGGCGCGGGCGAGCACGCGGCGCTCGACGTCGCGCCCTTTGCGCACCAGGTCCTCGGGCGTGTCGCGGTGGCTGATGCGCTCGACATCCTGCTCGATGATCGGCCCCTCGTCGAGATCGGAGGTGACAAAGTGCGCCGTCGCTCCGATTAGCTTCACGCCGCGCGCATGCGCCTGGTGGTAGGGCTTTGCCCCCTTGAAGCCGGGCAGGAAAGAGTGATGGATGTTGACGCACCGCCCCGGCAGCTTCGCAGTAAAGCCATCCGACAGGATCTGCATGTAGCGCGCGAGGATGACGAGATCGGTTTTCGCCGACTTGATGATCTCCCAGGCCTGAGCTTCCTGCTCCATCTTGGTTTGCCTGGTGATCGGCAGATGGTGAAAGGGGATGTCGCCGAAATCGATATGGGCATAGGTCTCGCGCGGATAATTGGCGATGATCGCGACAGGATCCATCGCGAGTTCTCCGCTGCGCCAGCGATAGAGGAGATCGACCAGGCAATGGTCGAAGCGCGACACCATGAGCACGACCCGCTTCAGCTGGTCGACGGGGCGCATCGACCATGTTATCGCGAAACCGATCGCGATCGCCTTGAAGGTGTCGCGGAACGCTTCCACGTCCGCGTGGGACACGGCCGGGTTGAATGACACCCGCATGAAAAAGTCGCCAGTCTCGACATCGTCGAATTGCTGGGCGTCGAGGATGTTGAACCCGCCGTCGAACAGCGCGGCCGAGACCCTCGCGACGATTCCGGGCCGGTTGACGCACGACAAAGTGAGAATGTGGCGCGCGCTCGACAATGAGATCTCCTTGCTATGACGGCAGTGGGAACGCCTGCTATCGGTTCGCCTGCTTCAGCAGCGCCTCGACCGAAGGCAGAATCTTCTGAACGATGATTTCGACCCCTTGGGCGTTGGGGTGCAGCCCATCGGCCTGGTCGAGCTTAGGGTCGCCCGCGACGCCATCGAGGAAGAACGGATAGAGCGAAACATCGTATTGCTTCGCCAAAGCCGGATAGATCGGGGAGAACTCGCCCGCGTATTCACCGCCGAGGTTGGGAGCAGCCCGCATACCGGCGAGGAGCACAGGCAAATGGGCGGCTCGGGCCTTGTCCAGAATCGCGGCCAGCGTCCTCTTCGTCGCCTCGGGCTTCATGCCCCTGAGCATATCGTTGCCTCCCAGCTCGACGATGAGCGCGTCGGCGTCCTGCGGCACCGACCAGTCGTAGCGGGCGAGCCCGTTCGCGGCTGTATCGCCGGAGACGCCGGCGTTGATGACTTTCACGTCCCAACCTTTGGCGCGCAGCGCCGCTTCGAGACGATCCGGGAAGGCCTTGCCGGGCGGCAAACCGTACCCGGCCGTCAGGCTGTCGCCCAGGGCCACAAGACGAAGCGTGCGCGCCGCCGCGGCGTGCGAGGCGGTCGCCAGGACCGCCGCGAACGTCATCGCCTGGACGAAGCGGAGCAAATGCCCATATGAGGGCGGCTTGGTTTTAAGGTGCTCGGACAATGGTGTTTCCTGCGGTCGCGATGCGCAGCGTCGACCTCAGTCTCGGCCGCGGCGCGGCTCGCGTGCATATCTTGCGCGACGTCGATCTGACAATCGGCAAAGGCGAGGCGGTCGGCATAGTCGGATCTTCCGGGTCGGGCAAGTCGACGTTGCTCATGATCATGGCAGGTCTTGAGCGGCCAGATAAAGGCGAAGTTGAGATCGACGGCGTCAAACTCGGCGGCCTGAACGAAGACGCCCTCGCGCGCTTTCGAGGGACACGCGTCGGCATCGTGTTCCAGTCCTTTCATCTGATCCCCACCATGAATGCGCTCGAAAACGTCGCGGCCCCGCTTGAGCTTGCCGGCGCAAGCGACGCAGCCAAGCGCGCGAGGGCCGAACTCGAGCAGGTGGGTCTCGCCGACCGCCTCAAGCATTATCCGGCGCAATTGTCGGGGGGCGAGCAGCAGCGCGTGGCGCTCGCCCGGGCGCTGGCGCCCCGGCCATCGCTATTGATCGCCGACGAGCCGACCGGCAATCTCGACGAGACAACCGGGCGCGCCATCATCGACATGATGTTCGATCTGCCCGCGCGGCGCGGAGCGACCCTGGCGCTGGTCACGCATGACCCGACGCTCGCCTCGCGTTGCGACCGGGTGATCCGCATGCGATCGGGCAAAATCGAAGACGAGCCGGTTCCCGCGGCGACGCTTCCGGCATGAGTGGTTGCGGAGCCTTTCAAGCTTCAACAGTCAGGCGGCGCAGCGCCCCCCTCTCCAACGGGAGAGGGGTTGGGGGTGAGGGTTTGCACGCGCCATGCGCCAGTAGCTTAGGGGTACCCTCATCCGACGGGCTTCGCCCGCCACCTTCTCCCCGACGGAGAAGGGAGTCGCCGCGACCTTCTTCCGCAGGGAGAAGGGGGTGAACGCGCCGGCGACAGGGCTCATTGCACGGCCGAGCCGCGGGCCGACCCTGCGCTTCGCCTTGCGGGACCTGCGCGGCGGTCTGGCGGGCTTACGCATCTTTCTTCTCTGCATCGCGCTTGGCGTGGCGGCGATCGTCGGCGTGGAAAGTCTCGCCCTTGCGCTCAACGATGGCATGGGGCGCGAGGGACGCGTGATCCTCGGCGGCGACGCCTCGTTCGCGCTCATCCATCGCCGCCTTGTCCCCGACGAGCAGCGCTTTCTCGAAGCGCATGGTTCGCTGTCGACGGTCGCGACCTTGCGCGGCATGGCGAGAGTGACGAGCGGCGATGCGGCGCTGATCGAAATCAAGGCTGTCGAGCCATCGTGGCCGCGTATCGGCCAGGCGACCTTCGCGCCGCACATGTCGCTCGAGGACGCGCTCGGCGAACGCGATGGCGTGTACGGCGCCGCGGTGGAAGAGGCGCTGCTGGCTCGCCTCAACCTCAAGCTCGGCGATGTCATTCGCATCGGCGAGACGAATTTCGCCATTCGGAGCCTTTTGGTCAGCGAGCCGGACCGGCTGGCGACGGGCATTGGCCTGGGGCCGCGCGTGCTCATTTCGCAAGCGGCGCTTGACGCAACGAAGCTGATCCAACCCGGCTCGCTGGTGCGGTGGACGACACGCGTCATCATGGACGGCGCGCCCGACAATGCCGCCGTCCAGGCGTTCATGGGCGAGGCGAAGCGGACTTTTCCTCAAGCCGGATGGGACGCGCGCTCTCGCCTCAACATCAACCCGGACTTCAGTCGCGATCTCGACCGCTTCGCCGAATTCCTCACACTGGCGGGATTGCTGTCCCTGGTTGTCGGCGGCGTCGGCGTCGCCAATGCGGCGCAGGGTTTCGTCGAGCGCAAACGCGCGACCCTCGCCATTCTCAAGGCGATTGGCGCGACGGGTTCAAGCGTCGTGGCGCTCGCGCTCGTCGAGTTCATGATCGTGGCGCTGATCGGCGCGCTTCTCGGGGCGGCGCTGGGCTCCTCGATTCCCTTCGCGGTCGATTGGCTGTTCGCCTCCCTGCTGCCGATTCCGCTCGCGCCCTCGATCTCGCCCCGTCTTATAGGCCTCGGGGTGATCTACGGACTGTTGACTGCGCTCGCTTTCTCGATCGCGCCGCTCGGACGCGCGCATGATCTACCCGTAACCACGCTGATCCGCGACCTGGTCGAGGAGCGCCAGGGCTGGCCGCGCAAGCGCTACCTTGCTGGCGCGGCAGTTGCGGGAGCCGCGCTGGTCGCGCTTGCCGTCCTGACCAGCCCGCAGCAATCGATCGCGGCGATGGTCGCAGGCGCGACGGTGGCGGCGTTTCTTGCGCTGCGCCTTGTCGCCTACGGCATCGCTTATCTCGCGCGGCGCGCGCCCCGTTCGCGCTTCGTCGAGTGGCGCATGGCGCTGGCCGCGATCCACCGGCCGGGCGCGCTGACGCCCTCCGTCGTGCTGTCGCTTGGCCTTGGCCTAACGGCGCTGGTCGCGCTCACGTTGGTCGAGGCCAACATGCGCGCCGAATTGCGTGAGGCTCAGCCAGGCGTGACCCCGAGCTTCTTTTTCCTCGATGTGCGTGGGCCAGACGCGGGCCCGTTCGTCGATTTCGTGAAGCGCGAGGTTCCGGGCGTTAAAGTGAGCGAGACTCCCATGATGCGCGGGCGCTTCGTGCAGCTGGGCGACAGGCCGGTCGAAAAGGTCAAGCCTAGCGACAAGGTCGCCTGGGCGCTGGAAGGCGATCGCGGCGTCACCTTCGCCGACAAACCGCCGGAGGGCTCCGAGGTTGTGGCTGGGACATGGTGGCCAAGCGACTATTCCGGGCCGCCGCTGGTCTCGATGGAGAAGGAGGTGGCCGAGGGCCTCGGGCTCCATCTCGGCGACACGGTCGTCGTCAACGTGCTCGGTCGCGATATATCCGCGAAGCTCGCGAATTTGCGCAAAGTGAACTGGAAGAGCTTTGCGATCAATTTCGTATTGGTCTATTCGCCCGACGCGCTCAAAGGCGCGCCTTACACCGAACTCGTCTCAGCCGCGCTGCCCATTGTTTCGTCAGACGCCGAGCTCAGGCTCATGCGTAGCGTGGCGCAGCAATTCCCGAACGTCGCCAGCGTCCGGGTGCGCGAGGCGATGGACAGCGTCGAATCGCTGGTCGCCAAGCTTGCGCTCGCCATCCGCGCGGCGACGGGGGTGGCGCTTACGACCTCGGTCCTGGTGCTTGCCGGCGCGCTCGCCGCCAATCGACGCGCGCGCCTCGCCGACGCGACGATCCTGAAAATCCTTGGCGCGACGCGCGGCCGGCTGGCGATGATGTTCCTGATCGAATACGCGCTTCTGGGACTGGCGACGGCCGCGTTCGGGGTCGCTGCGGGAACGCTCGCCGCCTATTGGGTCGTCTGGCGTATCATGCAGTTCGATTTCGTCTTCGATCTGCACGCCGCCCTCGCCGCCGCTGGCGGAGGCCTTGCGATCACCGTAGGCCTCGGCATGATCGGCGCATGGAGGGTCCTGAGCCAGAAGCCCGCGGCATACCTGCGCGAATTGTGACGCTGGGCCCTTTTGCGAGGGCGTGGAGGACAGCCAGCGCTATGGGCCGACTACGCAGAAACCATTGCCGAAGGGGTCGCTGCAAAAGGCAATGGGCGGGCGGCCTGGCATGTCGAATTTCTGCTCGCATTTAGCGCCGGCGTTCAGGGCCCGCGCCAAGGCGGCTTTAAAGTCGTCAACATGGAAATCGATGTGCACGGGCGTCCAGTGACGTTCGTATCGACGAATATCGTCGCTGCCCATGGCGGGTTTCGTGCCCGCGGGTTTCTCCATGATTCCGAGTTGCGCCTCTCCGCATTTGAGGATGACGTACGTTGCAATCGGCCGTGCGATCTCGGTGAGTTCAAAGGCGTTGCAATAGAAGCGAAGACCCTCTTCGAGGTTCGGAACATCGACGCTGACCGAGTACCTCATGACAATGCTCCCTTTGCATTTTACAAGCGGCTTCATATCCGAAGGGGTCTTTCCGCGCGAATTGTGATAAATACCCGGTGAAATCGGAGCCGTGCGGGGAGGATGGAATCTATGGCGCTGCTCACGCAATCTTACGTCCATGGCGTGTCTTCGACGCCGCTGATCGGAGAGACCATCGGCCAGCTCCTGCGGCGCGTCACCGCGGAGGGGCCGGAGCGCCCGGCGCTGATCACCCGTCACCAAAATGTGCGCTGGAGCTACGCCGACCTGTTGCGCCGGTCCGAAGATCTGGCCGTGGGCTTGCGCAAACTGGGCCTGGAGAAGGGCAATCGGGTCGGCATCTGGTCGGCCAATGTCAGCGAATGGGTTCTGGCGCAATTCGGCACCGCGCTCGCCGGGATCATTCTCGTCAACATCAATCCGGCCTACCGCGCCCATGAATTCGATTACGCGATCAAGAAATCCGCCTGCCGGGCGCTGATCCTGAGTCCGGGCCACAAGAACAACGACTATTTCGCCTCGCTCCGGACCTGCGCCCCCGAGATCGACGCCGCTCAACCCGGCCAGCTTCGGTCCAAGGGCCTGCCAAAACTCGAGTTCGTCATCCGCTTAGGGACAGACAAGTCGCCGGGCATGCTCAACTTCGACGAGGTGGGTCGCCCTGCGACGGCGGACGAGCGCGCCGAGCTTAGGGCCTTCGAAGCGACGCTTCAGTTCGACGACCCGATCAACATCCAGTTCACGTCGGGAACCACCGGCGCGCCCAAAGGGGCGACGCTCACCCATCACAACATCCTCAACAACGGCTATTTCATCGGCGAGGCGATGCGGCTCACGCCCGACGATCGCTTATGCATTCCGGTGCCGTATTATCACTGTTTCGGCATGGTGCTGGGCAATCTCGCCTGCGTCACCCACGGGTCCTGCATGGTGAGCCCGTCGGAAGGATTCGATCCCGTGGCCACGCTGGAGGCGGTGCAAGCCGAACGATGCACGGGCCTGCACGGGGTGCCGACGATGTTTATCGCCATGCTCGAACATGCCGAATTCGCGCGTTTCGACCTCAAGAGCTTGCGGACGGGGATCATGGCCGGCTCGCCCTGCCCGGTCGAAGTGATGCGAAAAGTGGTTAACGCGATGCATATGAGCGAAGTGACCATCGCCTATGGCATGACGGAAACGAGTCCGGTCAGCTTTCAGAGCGCCTACAACGACCCGCTCGAGCGGCGCGTGTCCACGGTCGGACGCATCCTGCCGCATCTCGAAGTCAAGATTGTCGACGCCGAGGGTCGAATTGTTCCCCCGGGAGTCGCCGGCGAGTTGCTGACTCGTGGCTATAGCGTCATGCGTGGCTATTGGGATGATGAGGCGGCGACGACAGCTTCGATCGACGGAGCCAGATTCATGCATACAGGCGATCTTGCGACCATTGATCAGGAAGGTTACTGCAATATTGTTGGCCGACTGAAAGACATGGTCATTCGCGGCGGCGAGAACGTCTATCCGCGCGAGGTCGAGGAATTTCTCTTCACCCATCCGGCGGTCGCCGAGGTCCAGGCCTTCGGCGTTCCCGATCGCCGCTATGGCGAGGAGCTTTGCGTCTGGGTTCGCCGGCGCGACGGTTCAGCGTTGAACGAGGCCGAAATCATCGCTTTTTGCCGGGAGCGAATCGCCCATTACAAGGTTCCGCGCTATGTGCGCTTCGTCGACTCGTTTCCGATGACGGTCACCGGAAAGGCTCAAAAGTATTTGATGCGCAAGGCGATGATGGAGGAACTGGCCCTGGCTGAAGAGAAGACGGCCTGACGCACGGGAGGGGGCGCCAAACTGGCGAGAGTTAAGAAACTTTAACTTTACTGAAGCGTGCGGCGGCGGATTTGCCTAGGCAGCAGGCGGGGACACCCCTCCGCACGCCGCCAAAAAGCAACAATTTCGGCCTTAAACTGGATGTTGAGACAATTTGAGTTCTCTTGGCAATTCGACCGGGTGCGCTTAAATGGAAGAAACGGGGTCGGAAGGGTCCGAGAAATCTCAGACGACCGCTCCGTGACGGAAAGATTATGAACGCAAACTATCGAAATTTCGCCCTCTGGGTGATCATCTTTCTGCTCGTTCTGGCGCTCGTAACCCTGTTTCAGAGCCCGGGCCAGAAGTCGCCGTCGAGCGAGATCACCTTCAGCCAGCTCTTGTCCGACGCGGACGCGGGCAACGTGCGCGACGTCACGATCGCCGGCCCTGAGATTTCCGGCCACATGAAGGACGGGCGAGCGTTCCAGACTTATTCGGCGAACGACCCCGGCCTCGTACAGACGCTTTACAAGAAGGACGTGACGATCACCGCCAAGCCGCCGTCTGACGGCAACAACTGGCTGCTGACGATCGTCTCCAGCGTCCTGCCCGTGCTGCTGTTCTTGGGCCTCTGGATCTACATGACCCGGCAGATGCAGGGCGGCGCCGGCAAGGCGATGGGATTCGGCAAGTCGAAGGCCAAGCTTCTGACCGAGGCGTCGGGACGCGTGACGTTCGAGGACGTCGCCGGCGTCGACGAAGCCAAGGAGGACCTGCAGGAGATTGTCGAGTTCCTGCGTGATCCGCAGAAGTTCCAGAAGCTTGGCGGGCGCATCCCGCGCGGCGTGCTGCTGGTCGGCCCGCCAGGCACCGGCAAGACCCTGACCGCCCGGGCGGTCGCGGGCGAAGCCAACGTGCCCTTCTTTACGATTTCGGGTTCCGATTTCGTCGAAATGTTTGTTGGCGTCGGCGCGAGCCGCGTACGCGACATGTTCGAGCAGGCGAAGAAGAACGCGCCCTGCATCATCTTCATCGATGAAATCGACGCAGTCGGGCGCCATCGCGGCGCCGGCCTCGGCGGCGGCAACGACGAGCGCGAACAGACGCTCAACCAGTTGCTGGTCGAGATGGACGGCTTCGAGCAGAACGAAGGCATCATCATCATCGCCGCCACCAACCGGCCCGACGTGCTCGACCCGGCGCTGCTCCGGCCCGGCCGTTTCGACCGTCAGATCGTGATCTCAAACCCCGACTTCATCGGCCGCGAGAAGATTATCAAGGTCCATGTCCGCAAGGTCCCGCTCGGGCCCGACGTTGACCTCAAGGTCGTGGCGCGCGGAACGCCTGGCTTCTCTGGCGCGGATCTGATGAATCTGGTCAACGAGGCGGCGCTGCTTGCCGCCCGGCGCGGAAAGCGCGTCGTCACGCGTCAGGAATTCGAGGATTCGCGCGACAAGATCATGATGGGCGCCGAACGGCGGACGCTGATCATGACCGAACAGGAAAAGCGGCTGACCGCCTTTCACGAAGCCGGCCACGCGCTCGTCTCGGTGTCGATGCCCGCTTCGACCCCGATTCACAAAGCGACGATCATTCCGCGCGGCCGCGCGCTCGGCATGGTGCAGTCGCTGCCCGAACGCGACCAGATTTCGCAGAGCTTCGAGGAGCTCATCGCCATGCTGGCGATGTCGATGGGCGGCCGCGTCGCCGAGGAATTGATGTTCGGCAAGGACAAGGTGACTTCTGGCGCTGCCGGCGACATCCAGCAGGTGACCAAGATCGCCCGCGCCATGGTCACCCGGCTCGGCTTCTCTCCCAAGCTTGGCACGGTCATGTATGGCGAGAACCAGGACGAGGTGTTCCTCGGCTATTCGCTGGGCCGGCAGCAGAACATCTCGGAAGCAACCGCGGAGACGATCGACCAGGAAGTGCGCCGGCTCGTGCAGGAAGCGCATGAAACGGCGACCCGCATCCTCACCGATCGGCGCGCCGACCTCCAGACGCTCGCAGACGGACTGATGGAGTTCGAGACGCTGACCGGCGACGAGATCGTTGGCCTGTTGCAGGGCGTGAGGCCGGTGCGCGAATCGGCGACCGACCGGGAGCCCCCGGCGCCCCCGCGCGCCGCCGTGCCTTCGACCGGCAAGCAGCGGCCGATCGGTCCGGAGGCCGGCGGTCTCGAGCCGCAGCCGCAGACCTGACGTCGCTTCGACGCAAAGCATTAAGGGGAGAAGGCCGCGCCAAGACGCGGCCTTTTTTCGTTCCAGGCTCGCTCGCAGGCCGCGCCCATGATCGACGGCGACACCAAGCTCATCGCGCATATCGGCGACCCAACGGCGAGCTTCAAAGCGCCCCTGATCTACAATCCCTGGTTCAGACGGCGCGGGATCAACGCATTGGTCGTGCCGCTTGGCGTTACGCGCGAGAACTTCCCCGAAGCGTTCCCCCAGATCTGCCGCTTCACCAATTTCCACGGCGCGCTGATCACCATGCCGCACAAGGTAGCCGTCGTCGATCGGCTGGACGAAGCGTCCGCAGCCGTGCGCGTGGCCGGCGCCGCCAACGCCGTTCGCCGAAGCGACGACGGCAAGCTGATCGGCGATATGTTTGACGGCCAAGGCTTTGTTCGCGCCGCCTCGGGCGCCGGCCGCAACATCGCTGGCCAACGCGTTTTCCTTCTCGGCGCCGGCGGCGTCGGCTCGGCGATCGCCGCGGCTTGCGCCAAGGCCGGAGCGGAGGAGATCGCGCTCACCGATATGCGCGCCGAGGCCGCGCAGGGGCTCGCCGAGCGGCTGCGACTGAACTATCCCAAACTCAACGTTTCGCTCGGCTCGAACGACCCATCGGGTTTCGACATCGCGGTCAATGCGACGCCGCTGGGAACGTATCGCGGCGACCCGTTGCCCATGGACCCCTCACGCCTCTCGCCGAGTGCTCTCGTCGGCGAGGTTGTGCTCAAGCCCGCGACCACACCTTTTCTGGCCGCCGCGAAAGCGCGGGGGCTAGCGTGCGTGACTGGCCTTGATATGTTGTTCGAGCAGATTCCCGCCTATCTGGAGTTCTTCGGGTTCCCGTCGGCGACTGCGGCGGAGCTCAGGGAGGCGGCCGAAATAAAGAGCTAGCGGCGGCGAGAAGCTGCGCGATCGGGGAGGAGACGATGTCATCAGCCATGACGCACGAGCCAGCGGGCCCGCGTCAGACCAGAATGGCCGCTGCGAGCGGATGGATCGGCTCCGCGCTCGAATATTATGATTTCTTCATCTATGCGACGGCCGCCTCGCTCGTCTTCCCGCAGACCTTCTTTCCTTCGAGCAATCCGACCGTCGCGATCGTCGCTTCGCTCGCGACTTACGGCGTCGGCTATGTGGCCCGGCCCGTCGGCGCCTTCGTCCTCGGACATTACGGCGATGTTCACGGTCGCAGAAACGTCCTGCTCGTCTCTCTCTTTCTCATGGGCCTGTCCACCATCGCGGTCGGCCTCGTGCCGACCTATGCGCAAGCTGGCGTCTGGGCGCCGGTTCTGCTCGTCGTCCTGCGGCTCATCCAGGGCTTTGCGGTCGCGGGCGAAATCTCCGGCGCGAGCTCCATGATTCTCGAGCACGCGCCCTTCGGACGGCGCGGCTATTTCGCCAGCTTCACTCTGCAGGGCGTGCAGGCTGGCCAGATTCTCGCTGCCGCTGTCTTTCTGCCGCTGAGCTATGCGCTCTCAAAAGAGGCGTTCCTATCGTGGGGCTGGCGGGTCCCGTTCCTGCTCAGCGTGCTGGTCTTGATCGTTGGAATCATCATCCGCCGCGAGGTCGAGGAGACGCCGGCCTTCCGTGAGGAACAGGCCAAGCACACGACGCCGACCGCGCCGGTGAGGGAAGTGCTGACCAACCATAGCGCCGACCTCCTTCGCGTCATGGGCATGGCGCTGATGAACGTGATCCCCGTCGTCGCCACCATTTTCGGCGCGGCTTACGCGGTTCAGCCGGGATACGGCGTTCAAATGGACAAGAGCATCTATTTGTGGATTCCAGTCGTCGGCAACATTGTCGCGGTGATCGTGATCCCGTTTGTCGGCGCGCTGTCGGACCGGATCGGCCGCCGGCCGCCGATCATCATCGGCGCATTGGGCGCCGGACTGCTCGCGTTCGCCTATCTTCACGCGATCAGCATCAGAAACGTTCCGCTCGCCTTCCTCTTCTCGGTCCTGATGTGGGGCATCGTCTACCAGGGCTACAACGCGGTCTTTCCGAGCTTCTACCCGGAACTGTTCCCAACTCGCGCGCGGGTCTCCGGCATGGCGATCGCCCAGAACATCGGCACGATGCTGACCGCATTCTTGCCGGCGCTTTTCGCCACACTTGCGCCGCCGGGTTCGATGAACGTGCCGATGACGGTCGGCGCGCTCGCCTTTGGCGTCACGGTGGTTTCCGCGCTCGCGGCCTGGAGCGCGCGCGAGACCTACCGCGTGCATCTCAATGATCTCGGTGATCCGGACGCGCCTGCGGTCGACAAGGCCGAATACGATCGGCTGCGGCAACAGAGCGTGGCGGCGGCGATGTGACGGCGGAAGATGGCGCGGGGTTACGCCGTCGCCATCCTGACGACATGCCCGCCCGGACCGGGACGGGGAGGGACGGGCAAGTCTGGCAGATAGCGCGCAACCAGCGCCGCGCGATCGAGATCCTCGATCTCGGAGAACCCGAGCTTGCGCGCGCGAGCGTGCAGTTCAGGCGTATCGAAATAGCCCCGGAACGGCTCGCCGCTCGCCGCGACCCTCTCAGCCATCTCGCGATGAAAGTTGCGCGCGTCGGTCTCCTCGACCGCCTCTGGCGGGTTGGCATAGTCGAACACGACTTCCGTCCCGCCCGGCAAGCTGGCGAGCTCGCCGAGCGTAGCGAACACCTTCTCCCCGGTCAGGTAGGGCGTGACGCCCAGCCACAGCACGAAGGCGCCCCTGTCCGGGTCGAGGCCGGCGGCCTTGAGCGCGGCTTTCATGCTGCCGCGGTCGAAATCGTGAGCGACGTATGAGACATGGGCGGGCTCGGCGATTTGCGCCTCGGCGAGCCGGCGCCGCTTCTCGGCTTGGGTTGCTGGATGATCGAGCTCGAAGACGCGCAGCCCGTGGGTCGGCTCGAGCCGATAGGCGAAGGTGTCGAGACCTGCGCCCAGCACCAGGATCTGCCGCACACCGTTTTCGATCGCGCGCCGCGCCGAATCCTCGGCGAGACAACTGCGCATCGCAATAAAAAGGCGCAAAGGCCGCCGCTCCGGCCGTTCCCGGGCGAGCGCAATGGCGGCGTCGGCGTCTGGCCCGAGGATACGAAGCGCGAGCGGGTCGGCGAACACGAACCCCCGCTCGAGGACCTGATGCGCCGCCCGATGCCCCGCCGCGCCAAGCGCGGTCACGCTTGCCTGTCCGTCCTGCATGGCGCGAGGGTAGGGGCCTAAGGACGGCCTGTCGAGCGCGGCAAGCTTGACGCCGAAAACCCGCTCCCCTATAGACCCGTCATCTTTTAGCCAGGCCGAGCGGCAGGCGGGGCGCTTCTTGATTGGAGCGGCCCGCTTTCATATTTGCCGGGATCGAGCTGAAGCGTTCGTTTTGAAGGACTTAAGTTCGATGGCACGCCGCTGCGAGCTGACAGGCATCGCCGTTCAATCCGGCAACAAAGTCAGCCATTCCAACCGCAAGACGCGCACGCGCTTCTTGCCCAACCTCGTCCAGGTCACGCTCGTCTCGGACATGCTCGAGCGCTCCGTGCGGCTGCGCGTCACCGCGGCGGCGTTGCGTTCGGTCGAGCATCGCGGCGGGCTCGACGATTTCCTCACCAAGGCCCACGAGTCGGAGCTTTCCGACGACGCGGTCAAGCTCAAGCGCGCAATCGCCAAGAAGCGCGCCGAGTCGAAGACCGAAGCGGAAGCTGCCTAAGGCAGGCGTCCGTCGCAGCGTTGCTAAGCTGAGGCGCCGTATTTCAAGGAAAAAGCGGGTCCGTGGCCGGCCGGTCGCTTGATAGCAATCCGGTCTTGAGCCTGATATAGCTATCCGCTATATTTAGCCAGTGAAACCGGTCCTTTACACGTTGGGTGCGCTAAAGGACTTGAGACGGTACGAGGCAACGGCGAAGCGCGTCCGGAAGGCGCTTGGCGAGTATGCAGCGGATGGCAAGGCCCACGCCAACAATGTGACTCGCCTCGTGGGGTCCCCTGCTAAGCGGCTGAGGATCGGCGATTTCCGGGTGATTTTCGAGGAGGATGACGAGCGGATTTTGGTCAGCAAAATCGGACCACGGGGCGGAGTTTACGAATAAGAGAGAGACGCGATGACCATCGAGTTCGTCACGGCGCCGGATGGGAGCCGCAACGTAGTGATGAGTGAGGCCGACTTTCAGGACTTGCTCGACGCGCGAGCTCACGCTGAGGCGATGCGCGGGGTGGCGGCCGGTGCGCCGACGTTCGCTGACGACGAGGTCGACTCATATTTGGCGGCGCGCTCGCCACTCGCCTTCTGGCGACAGCGGGCCGGGCTAACGCAGAAAGCGCTCGCCGACCGAATCGGCGTTTCGCAGGCGTACCTAGCTCAACTCGAGGCCAGCGAGCGCGAAGGTGGAGTGAAGGTTTGGGCCCAACTCGCTGATGCGATTGGAGTCCGCATCGAGGACTTAATCAACAATACGCTTTCGCTTCCCGGGAAACGCGTCGGACAAGAACAAGATCGCCCACGGTCCGCGCACAAGTCGTAGCGAACCGCCGATTTTTAGGAGCCGCGCCGAGCCCTCGAACGACCTAAAAAACTCCGACGCTTAGTTAGAGAGCGTTTTCAGGCGGCCGCCCGTTCAAGCCCCGCCGCATCGCGCGCCAGAGCCTCGACCGCGAGATAGTCGCCAGCGGCGAGCGCCGCCTTTTGCAACATCCACGAGCCGCCGACGCAGGTCACGTTGGGAAGCCGCAAATATTCCGGCGCCTTCTGAAGATCGATGCCGCCGGTCGGGCAGAAGACAAGATCCGGCAGGGGCGCCGCGAGCGAGGCAAGCAGCTTCGCGCCCCCAACCGCCTCGGCCGGAAAGAGTTTCAGCGCCCGGAAGCCAAGCTCGTGTAACGCCATCGCTTCCGAAGCCGTCGCGCATCCCGGCAGGAACGGAACCGGCGACCCAGCCGCGGCCTTGGCGAGCGCCGCCGGAGCGCCCGGACTGACCAGAAACTTGGCTCCGGCCGCGACGGTCTGATTGATCTGGTCGGGCGAAACGATCGTGCCTGCTCCCACGACGGCCTTTGGCACATTTTTGGCGATGGCTTTGATCGCCTCAAGCGCGGCAGGCGTGCGCAACGTCACTTCGATCGCATAGAGGCCGCCGGCCACCAGGGCCTTGGCTTGGGCGATCCCATCCTCGACGCTCGCGACCGTAAGCACCGGAATGACCGGCGCGAGCGCCATGATCGCGGCGGTTTCACGGCCATGAGGATAAAACGGCATGGCGCTCTCCAGAGAGAAAACAATCCGCCCTTAGCATGCCGCGGCGCGCGCCGCGACGCTACCCTTCGCCCTCGAATCGACTAGGCTCGATTCCTCACGAGCGCGCTGATGCGACGAGGCTAGGGTGAACGAGCCGGCCGACCTTTCGGTCTACAAGGAGACGCTGCTGTTCCTGGTGACGGCGGGCGTGGTCGCGCCGCTGTTCTTCCGGCTGCGCATCAGTCCGGTCTTAGGCTACCTGCTCGCGGGCGTCGCGCTTGGACCTTATGGCCTAGGCTCGATCGCCCGGGATGCGCCCTGGCTCAATGCGCTTGCGATCAATGTCGACGCAATCGACCGGATCGCCGCTTTTGGCGTCGTCGCGCTCATGTTCACCATGGGGCTCGAGCTGTCGCTCGCGCGCCTAAGGCGCATGCGTCGTCTGGTGTTCGGGCTCGGGTTCGCGCAGGTCGTCGTAACGACTTTGATTCTTGCCGCCGCGGCGTGGCGCCTTGGCCTCAGCTCCCCTTCTGCGCTCGCGATCGGAGCGGCGCTGGCGATGTCGTCGACCGCGATCGTCATTCCCATGCTGGTCGAGAGCAAACGGCTTCATTCCGGGGCCGGGCGCGCGAGCCTTGCGGTGCTGCTGTTCCAGGATATCGCGGTTGCGCCCCTGCTCGTCATGACGGGGGCGTTATCGTCGGCGGGCGAAAGCGGCCTTGCGTGGCAGCTTCTCACCACGCTTGTTCCGGCGGTGCTCGTTCTGACCGCCCTGGTCGTTTTCGGCCGCCTCGCGTTGCGACCCTTCTTTCATTTTGTCGCGGAGACAAAGAGCCCCGAGTTCTTCATGGCGGCGTGCCTGCTCGTGGTGTTGGGCGATGGGCTCGCCGCTGCGGCGGGCCATCTGTCGATGGCCCTTGGCGCCTTTGTCGCCGGCCTCCTGCTGGCGGAGACCGAATACCGCCGCGAGATCGAAGTGACGATCGAACCCTTCCGCGGCTTGCTGCTCGGGCTCTACTTCGTCTCGGTCGGCGCCGCGATCAATCCGGCTTTCA
>DATDHT010000453.1:0-3864 GCA_036521435.1 Roseiarcus sp. | reverse complement strand
ATGGAGCCTTTATAGTCGTCGTCGAGATAGCGCGCGGTGGCGCGGGCGTTCCAACCTTCCGCCCAGTTAGGCAGGAGCGCGATAGTCTGATCGAGGATTTTGAGCGCGTCGGGATAGCGTTCGATCCCGATCGCCTGCCGAGCCCTCTTAAGCAGAAGGTCGCCTGTGTCGGAACCGGATTCGGAATAGAGGTGCAGAAGCCGGCCGATGATGCCTGAGGTCTCGTCAGCATCCTTGGAGGCGGCGAGCCGCGCATAGAGATCAGCGCGTTCTTCCGCGGGCGTTTTCGGGGCCGGCTCGTCCTGTTTCGCCTGCGGCCCGTTCGTCTGCGGAGCCTGGCCGTCTGGCTTGCCCGGATCTGCCGGACTGTCCAGGTTATCCTGCGGCGCAGCCGGTGGTTCAGCCGCCCGCGCGGCACCGCCCGCCAAAAGGACCGCGAGTGCTAAGCTGGCGAAAACGGACTGTGCAGAGCGCCGCATGGCGGGAGTTTATGGCCGGAGACAGCGGCCGAAAAAAGGCCCGCGCGCCGACGGTTTACCCCTGCCGCGCCTTATAGCGCCGCTGCGTCTTATTGATGATGTAGACGCGGCCCTTGCGACGCACAAGGCGGTTGTCGCGATGGCGGTTGCGCAAGGATTTCAGCGAATTACGGACTTTCACTTTTCTCACCAGAAGGTCTTCCCGCGAGGGACGAGCCCACCGGCGGCTAATTAAGGAGGCGCTCCTATGCCTCAAACGGGCGCCGCGATCAAGGGCGCCCGAGCCATCCGAGGGCGGCCGCCTTGTTTCAGACCAACTTCGGCGACAGTTTCGAAAGGGGGGCGTGAAGATCCGAACCTTCGAGCGGAGGCTCTTCCCATGAGGGTTGCAGACGTCCTGAAATCCAACCGTCAGTCCCTGGCGACGTGTATTCCCGAAGAATCGATCACGTCCATCTGCACGCGGCTGAGCGCGCTCAACATCGGCGCCTTCCCCGTCTGCGACGCCCACGGGGCTCTGGTCGGCATCATTTCCGAGCGCGACGTGGTGCGCGCTTTCGCCAGGGACGGGGCCAGGCTCACGGATATGCACGTTCGCGACCTGATGACCCGCGAGGTCACGACCTGTTCGGAAGAAACGACCATGCTCGAGGCGGAGAAGCTCATGAACAAGCACCGCGTTCGCCATTTGCCGGTCATGGACGACGGAAAGCTCGTCGGCATGCTGTCGATCAGGGACGTCATGGTGTGGCGGCAGCGGGAAGCGCGCGACGAGGTCAACGTTCTACGCGACGCCATGATCGCCGTGCGGAACCGGTGAGGCGGCAACGCTAGCGCTGCAGCCGGGCCAGTTCTTCAATGCTCAGTCGGGCCAACGTATCGAGCTGACTCTCCGCAGCCGGGCGATTATTCGGTGGCCAGCCTGTAATTCGCTCGATTTCGTCAAGGAATTTTCGAAGCTGTCCCGCATCGCTCAGCTGCGAAGCCTGAATTGACCGGAAGCCCGCAGGAGGGTCTCGCAAGGCGTCAGCGCCGAGTGACAGGAACAGGGATTTTTGCGCCAACCCCCAAGCCGCGCCGAGTTCGAAAAGGCACCACTGACTTTTCAGGCTGCGCGGAGTCAAAATGCCGATCACGCATAGAGCTTCGCTCAATTCGTTCCTGAGCGTTGCAATAAAATCCGTCCCCGGCGCGAAATCATAGCCAGGCACGGATGTGCACCGAATAGCACTGGCCGGAACGTGTAGCCCCAAACAAACCGCTGTCACCAGCCGTTCTGCAAGGTCTTTGTCCTCGTGGGAATGACTTATAAAAACCTCGACCCCAGAGAGACGCCTGGCCCGCGTCAGATATTGAATGGCGGCGTATAGGGCCCTGTAGGCCAATTCCCTTTGCTGGTAGTTCTTGGGCATCGGAAGAGCGCCGCGTTCCAACACAGTGCTCATCAGCTCGAAGTTGCCGCTGAAATTCTGAGATAGGGATATTGTCGGCAATTTGGGGCCGTTCTCGCCATTCGAGGCAAGCAGAAGTTCAAGCCCTGCATTGTGACGAGCGTCAGCGCCACGCGGACGGCTAGAATCGCCCCACCAAGACAGATCGACAATCGCGACGTCTAGACCTCGCGGATTCTCGAGACGTCGCTTAGCCTCATCAAAGTGTCGCACACAGACGACGGTCTCGCCCTTCGTCTGCCTCAGGTATCCCAACAACCCCGTGAACCATTGTTGGTCATCGGCAAATGCCGTGTCGACGTCCACTTCCGGCTTGGCGACAGCAAATTCGCGGCGAATCTCCTCCTTCGTCCTGTCGTTTTCTTCCTTGGAGTCCGAAGGGACCTGATCGTCCGCGAAAAGGATGGTCAATGGTTTAGCCACCGCGAAGCCCTTCCTATCTGTAATGATTTTCCGGACCGGCTGACGCAACCCTCGTATCTTCAGCTCGGAGGCGTGCAGAGTATGACCTCAATTGATCAAAACCTTAAAGCCCAGCCAACACCCTCACGAAGCCTTCAGGCCTTCCATCAGCCGACGATGCCCCTCGGGGATGGGAACCGGGCGGTTCGTCGCCCGCTCGACATAGACGTGAGTGTATCGGCCCGCCGCGGCGGCCTCTTTAGCGCCGGCTTTGAACGCCGCGAGATGGTATCGCACGGAGGAGCGGCCGAGATGCTCGACTGCGACGCCAACTTCCGCCGGCTCGGGATAGGTGAGGCTGGCATAGAATCGGCAATTGCTTTCGACGACCAGGCCGATGATCGGGCTCGAGGCCGGATCGAGCAGCCCCGCCTCGATGAGGATCGCGTTCACCGCCGAATCGAACAGCGCGTAATAGACGACATTGTTGAGATGGCCGTAGGCGTCGTTGTCGCTCCAGCGCGTCGCCAGGCTCACGAATCGGGCGAAAGCCGCCCGGGAAGGCGGCCCTTGGCGATCGGGGTCGGCCGCCATGCCGATTCGCGCCCGGCTTAGGCGCGGCCCATTCGCTCGAGCGCGCTTCTGCCGGCGCCGACCAGCGCGACGGCGAGCAGGGTCTTGACGATCGTCGCCAGCGCGAAAGGCGCGACGCCCGCAGCGAACGCCTTCTCGGCGCCGATAAGCTGGGCTAGCCAAAGAAAGCCAAAGACGAACACCATTGCGTGGCCTAGACTGAGCGACGCGAGGAGTCTGATCCAGGATCGGTCCCACCGCCGGTCGGCGGCAAAGCCGACCAGCGCCGCCGCGACGAGGAATCCTACGAGAAATCCTGCCGTGGGCCCTGACATGTACTGAGGTCCAGCGACCGCGCCGGCGAAGACCGGCAGGCCCGCCAGACCCTCGACGAGATAGAGCGCGACCGCGGCGGCTGCGAGCCTCGCGCCAAGCGTCGCGCCGAGGAGGAGCACGACGAGCGTCTGCAGCGTCAGCGGCACCGGATAGAAGGGAACCTGAACCTTGGCCGAAACCGCGAGCAGGAGCGATCCGCCGAGCGCGAAGGCGAGGCCATGCGCAATTCGTTCCGCCGCCGACCGAATGGCGACTGGCGGCGTGTGAAGAGTCATGGGAATGTCCTGGAAGATCTGGGGATGTGCTGGAAGACTTGCCGCGACGCGGCGCTTCGCCACATAGCCTGAGCCTGGCGATACTGACAAGGCGGCGACCCGCCTTCGCCGAGCAAAGAGCACAGAGCGCGCGATGGCCGACGACGAGAACGAGTCCGACCTTTTCGTCTCCGCGCGCGAGCCGCCGCCGCGCGCTCTGACCCAAGTTTCGCCGATGGTGCGCCGCCTGGTGGCGCCGAACGCCTCGCCCTTCACCTTCAACGGCACCTGCAGCTATATCGTGGGGCGCGACAAGGTCGCGATCGTCGATCCGGGCCCCGGCGACGATGCGCATCTCGCGGCGCTGCT
>DATDHT010000452.1:0-2695 GCA_036521435.1 Roseiarcus sp. | reverse complement strand
TCGTGCGGTTCGGCCCAGCCGCGATCGCCGGCTCGACGCTGGTCATGCTGTGCGTCAATCTCTATGCCGCGGCGCGCTCGACCCAATTGTCGCGCAATCTTCCGAGGGCTTGGCCCGACGTGCCGACGTCGCTGGCGCTTCCCTGGCCGGTGGGCGTCGCATTCCTTGTCTGCCTCGGCGCGGCTTACGCCCTGCCCGCTCCGACCGCGCAATATTTCTCCATCGGCGCTGGAGGCCTCGGAGCGGCCTTGGCGCTGCAGGGGCTCGCGGTCGCGCACGCGCTGTCGCGCGGTCTCAAGATGCGGCCCCTGATGCTGATTGCGCTCTACGCCTGCTGCATTCTGCGAGCCAAATACACCCTTCCCGCTCTTGCCGGCCTCGGCATCATCGATGGATTCCTCAAGCTGCGCTCGCGTGCGGCCCTCATTGCCTCCCCGACCCCAACTGGACCCAATAGGAGATAAACATGGATATCATTTTGCTCGAGCGTGTAGGCAAGCTCGGACACATCGGCGAGACCGTGCGCGTGAAGGACGGCTACGCCCGCAATTTCCTTCTGCCGCGCGGCAAGGCGTTGCGCGCGACCGACGCCAACAAGAAGAAGTTCGAAGTTCGGCGCGCCGATCTCGAAGCGCGCAACGCCGAACTCAAGCGCGGCGCAAACGAGGTGTCGGCCAAGCTCGACGGCGTCAAGGTGGTCATCGTCCGCCAAGCCGGCGAAACCGGGCAGCTCTACGGGTCGGTGTCGGCGCGCGATATCGCCGAGGCGCTGACCGCCGCCGGGCACAAGGTTGAACGCGGCCACGTCGCGATCCAGCAGCCGATCAAGACCCTCGGCCTGCACGCCGTTCCGATCCACCTCCATCCCGAGGTCGAGTCGAAGGTGACCGTCAATGTCGCCCGCTCGCCCGAGCAGGCCGAACGACAGGCGAAGGGCGAAGACCTCTCGGTGCGCGAGCAGACCTCGATGGACGACCTCGGGCTCGAAGTCGGCCGGGCGCTGGCCGAGGCCGGACCGAACGCCAGCTTCGACCAGTGACCGCACGAACGGGGGCGCGCACAAAGTTACGCGCCCTAACGATTCCAATGGCTTGACTGCTCCCTTGCGCAACTTTTTGCGCTTCTTGGGTCGCGCACCAAAGACCTCGTTCTGAGGCTCCCACGAAGCGGCCTCGAAGGCCTGCTTTTGCGTCCGCAAGCGGAAGGCGCCGGCGTCCTTCGAGACTCGCGGCCTTTGGCGGCGTTTCTTGAGGCGCGAGGTGCGCGGGACGCCCGCGCCGCAAGCCGCTCGAGTGATGAGATCCCCGAGTCAAAGCAGGATCCGAGGCGAATAAAACCATTTCGTTTCGCGCGGCGGCGACGCCCAAAACCAGCCAAACGAACCCTGCGTTTCGCCAGGCGAAACGAAACGTTTCGCATCCGTGGGGATAACTCGTTGAAATCATTACAGGGCACGAATCAGTGATTTCGCGGGATCGTTTGTTTTCAATAGGTTAACTGCCATTTCGTTTCGCAGCTTTTGCATCGCGGGCCTTTTCGGACCAAGCACCGACTCCGGCGGATCGCCAATCCCTTTGCGGCACAGTGCTCATCTGGATAATGAGAAAGTGTAACACACATTTTTGCTCAGCGCAAAAAATTGCAGGAATTTTTCTGACGCCGCCTCTCCGCATGCGTCATGGCGAGGCTTGACCCGGACTTCCACGCGGGCGGCGCGAAGAGCCGCTCGGGCTTGCAAGGACGCGCGAATGACCCCTCGCGGCGAATGCAGAAAATGAGCCCAGGGACGGAAGGTGGCGTCGGCTCCATTCACCCGCCTGAGCCGCCGCGAACCGCAAGGAAAAATGAGCGTGACGGCGGATTCAATTTTGAAGGATTCTTTGTCCTTTGATGATGACGTCGCCGGACGCCTTGATGGTTATCTGCTTGCCTTCGATCGTGATATCGCCATTCTTTCGCAACGCGATCGTCGCCAAGCCGGTCTTCAGCACGATCTGATCGCCGGCGGAAATAGTGATCGTCCTGCCGACCTCCAGCGTTTCATTACTTCCGACGCTGGTCGAGCGATCCTTGCCGACCGACGTCGTCTCGTTTCCCGCCACAGCGATCAACTGGTCGTTGCCCACGCTGATCGACTGCGAGGCGCCGACCGAAATCGTGCGCGCCGCGCCGACGGTGATCGCCTCCGCCGCCCCCACCGTCTGGGTCCGCGCAGCCCCGACGGTCAGCTCCTCGTTCAGCCCTATCGTCTGGGCGAGATTCCTGCCGACCGTGATCGTCTCGTCGCCTTGAACCATCTCTGTGCGGTTCTTGTCGACGGTGATCGTCTCGTTACCTTGGACCGTCTCTGTGCGGTCCTTGTCGATGGTGATCGTCTCGTTACCTCCGATCGTTTCCGTGCGGTTCTGATCAACAATGATCGTCACGCCCTCTGGCATCGCTGCCTCCCCTTATCCGGCCTCCACTCTTCAGTAGGCGCTGGCGCGGGCAATGCCCAGACCTTCGTCCCGCTCGAGTTTGCAGCGCCGAAAGCGCCAGTTAATTTTCCGAAGCTGGAACGAACGCAAGGGCCGTGGCGTTTACGCCGGCAACTTGGAAACATCGGAAAGCCGATATGGATCGCGTCGACGAACGGTCTCTGACCGACCTGAAGAGAGAATCGGAGCGCCGTCGAGCGGAACTCGCTGAAACGGTA
>DATDHT010000451.1:0-15870 GCA_036521435.1 Roseiarcus sp. | reverse complement strand
CAGACCGCCGACGGCGCCCGCTTCGTCGCCGTCCCGTTCCCCAAGGCGTAATCCGAGTCCTACGCCTGAGGGGATGGGCGGCGGCGCGCTTGCTGGGAGGGTAGCGCGCCGCCGTTTAAGACGCGGCGGCCATGAGGCCGGCTTGCCATCCCCAAAATCGACTTCCGACGCCGGGGCGTAAGCTCCGGCGTCGCCGTTTCAGGCCGGTTTCGCTTGGCCCGCAGCGCCACGCCACCCATACCCCGGCTCGGAAGCTTGGGACTTGGCGAGCAGCCGAGCGAAGATGACGATGTGAAGGAACATCAGGATCGGCACGATAAATCCCGGAACGATGAGCCAGGGCAAGGTCGTCATGATGGCGCTCGTCGGCGGGCCAACAAAGACCTGAAGCGGACCCGGGGCTGACAGGGCGCCCAGTCCTACCGCCGCGATTAGGTCTGCGATCCCGATCCCATTCCACAACAGCACGAGGGGTTGGACCCGCGAGCCGAACTGGACGATCGACCAGGCGAGGGGCAGCGCCGTGACGCCGGCGAAAATGTCGCCCCAGCCTGCGCTCTGGGCGAAAGGCGCGGGAAGCCTTCCCGCGGCGTGGAGGATGAGGAAAGTGACCCCGAGCACGCGGATCGCGTTGACAGCGACCAGCGCCGGCAACGGCACGGCCAGCATTGCGTTGCGGATCGAGGGAACAACGAAGAAGGTGCAAACGAGCGCAGCGAGCGGCAGCATGACCGTAAGGCCCAGCGCGGGAACGCCGAGCCCGCGCACCGGATCGAGCGCACCCGTCGCACCGATCATGAGCACGAGCGCGAACCAGGCGGCGAGAACGCCGGCGACCGTCAGGCGCCCCCGCCAGGTTCGTGCGAGCGCATGCGATACAAGCGCCACGAAGATCGAGGCGCTAACGGTCAATTCTATGGCCGACAGAATTTCGAACATGGCAGTTTCTCCTTCTCAGTGTAGATACACATATCGACCAAAATTTTAGGACGGCTCCGAGGACTGCGCTTCCGCCAAAGCCGCGTCCTGCGCCTTCTTCCAGAAGGGGAAGGCGCGTCGCGCGGCTTCTTTGCCGGTCGGCGTGATCGTCACTTTGCGAACGCGGCGGTCCTCGCCTTCATCGATTTGAACAAATCCATCGCGAACGAGACGGCCTAGGTTCCGGGTCAGCGTGGTCCGCTCGAGACCTTGGAAGTCCGCGAGGCGCGTGGTCGCAATAGGGCCGGTTTGAACCAGCGTCGCCAGCAAGGTGAACTGGGTGCTGCGAACGCCGGACCCTCGCATCGCCTTTTCGAAGGCTCGAGTCAGATCTCGGCTCCGGCGGCGCGCAGCGGTGCACACGCATTGCCGGCAGGCGACGAAGTCGACTCGCTCCGATTCCATACTTCAGTGCATATACACTCTATTGGCCAAAGTCAAGGCGCTGACGATCGGCGTTCCGCCCGGCCCCGATTTCGCTCCGAGGGTACGAGCAGTGAAGGTCACCCTGTTGCAAAAGTCTTTTCGCTATTGGAGAGTTGAACCCACACATTGTTGATGCCGATTTGCAGCCAGGCTCCGCCATTCTGATTCCAGGTCGCGGCGCCCGAGTGAAATAAGTCCATTTTTCATTCGTTTAGGGAGTCGAAGAGCCATGCCGGTCTGTTTTGTGATTATGGGCTTTGGGAAAAAGACCGATCTTGCGACTGGCCGAGTGCTCGATCTCGACAGGAGCTACAGGAACATCATCAAGCCCGCCGTTACGGCCGCCGGCTACGATTGCGTCAGGGCTGACGAGATTCAGCATTCCGGCGTCATCGACGTACCCATGTACGAATTGCTTTTCGGAGCCGAGCTGGTCGTCGCGGACCTGTCGACGGCAAACTTGAACGCCATCTTCGAACTGGGCGTGCGCCACGCGCTAAAGCCGCGCGCGACGGTGATTATGGCGGAAAGCAAGTTCACGATCCCGTTTGACGCCAATCATATTGTCGTTCGCCACTATGAACATCTTGGGCCGGACATCGGCTTCGAGGAAACCATGCGCATGCGAGGCGAACTGGTGACACTGATCGATGCTCTGAAAAAGGGGGACGCGGTCGACAGCCCCGTTTATACGATGCTTCCTGATCTCCAGAGACCAACCCGTCCGCCCGCGACGAAGCTGGGCGTCGCCGCTCCCGCGGCTCAACCACAGTCCTCCGAGGACAGTTACGCCGCCAAGTTGCAAACCGCGCGGGAAGCGATGGACGCCGGCGCGTTCGATTTCGCGAAGAAAAAGCTGCAGGATATTTATAACGATCAGACAGCGCCTGGCGCGGACGGCAAACCGAAGGCCGCCCGGCCCTTCATTATTCAACAGCTTGCCCTTGCGACGTACAAAGCGGGCGAAGCCAAGGCGAAAACTGATGGTCCGGAGCAGGCATTGGCGGGGTACGCCGAAGCCGAGGCGTTGCTCCGGCAACTCGATGCCGAGACAACCACTGATCCTGAGACGATCGGCTTGTGGAGCGCGATCCACAAACGAAGGGCCGAAATGGCGACACGATCGCCGGACGAGCGAAAGCAGGACCTTACTGAAGCAATCCGCGCCGCCGAGCGCGGCTTTATCATCAAGCGGGACTATTACAACGGAACGAACCTCGCTTATCTCCTGAACCTGAGGGCGTCGTTGTCGTCCGGCGACGATCGAATCGCTGACAACGTTCTTGCCAGTCGCGTCCGCCGAGAGGTTGTGGACATCGTCAATCGCGGCCTGGAGACGCTCTCCGCGAACACATCCGCGGGCGCGGACACGACAACTCTGCGAGACGAGAAATTCTGGCTCGCGGCCACGCGCGCGGAATCACTGATCGCGCTGGGCGACAAATCCGGCGAGGACCTGATGAAGCAGGCGCTCGCAAGCGCGCCCGCCGCGTGGATGGCGAACTCAACAAGGAGCCAGCGCGATCGTCTGCTGAAGCTGATGGCGGCGGCGGCAGGTCCGTGATTCGCCCACCGGGCCGGCGGCGCCGCGCACGCTGAAGAGTGGCGAACTCCGTTCCGGCCCAGTATTTTAGTGTATATACACGTTTGTTGAAAACGTCTTCGTCGAACAACAGGGCTCGTCGAGTTGCAGAAAAATGATCTTAAGCATCTGAAAAGATTGAGTCGCGCGCAGAATTGAACACGCCTGCTACCGCGCCTGCTCCCAGCCGCCCTCGTCGCTCTCGCGCCAATAGCTGATCGGGCTGCCCTGGTCCTTGAGACGCCGCCATTCGCTCCGCGCCTCGGCAAGCGCGGCCTCGTCGCGACCGTCGAACAAAAGAAAGACGAGCTCGAACGCGCCGTCCGCCTCGCCGGTCTCAGCGCCGGAAAGCCTGACCAGCATGGTCGCGGCGTTCGGGTTCTTGAGTTCGCTCGTCAGGAAGATCGGCTGTTCCATCGGATCGCCGTCGCCGGCCGCGCCATGCGGAAGAAAGCTCGCGTCGTCGTAGGTCCATAGCCGCTCGTTGAGAGCGGCGACCATTTCCTCGGACGAGGCGCGCACGAGGACGCGTCGGCCCTCCTCCAGCGCATGCTCGAGCAAGGACGGCAGCGCCTGATCGACGCGTCGCCGCTCGAGATGGTAAAAGCGGATCTCCGTCACTGCCCAGCTGGGCCGACGATGACGAAGGTGCGGTCGGAGCCGGTCGCGATCAGTCCGAGGCTCACGCCGCCTGGCATGTGCTCCTCAGTCTTGCCTGCGACATAGACATCGCCCCGCTGGCGCGATGCGGCGAGATATTCCCCCGCGTCCGTGCTCATGCCGTGCAGCACGCTGCGGCTCTTGGTTGCGTCCCAGCCGAGCGCCGCCTTCAGGGCCGCCATCTGAAAATGCTCGAAATTCGTCGTCGTGCGTGCGTTGGCCGGTTCGGCGATGCGCGCCTCGAAGCGCAGGAACTGATCGCCGCGGCAGCTGAGAGTCCCGTCGACGTCCACTTTCGTCGTAATGTCGAACATGTCCGACCCGGAGCGCGTGCGGGATACGACGACAGCACGCCCCAACTCGACCTGCATGTCGCTGGCTTCGGCCCGCAGGGCGTTTGAAAAAGCGTCGCATCCCACGATCGCCCAAGCCGGCTCCTGCGAGGCGGTCCAGGCGGTGGCAAACGCGAAGATCGTGGACCGAATCCGCATTCTGACCCCTTCCGCCCGATTCTCGAATCAATTCGTCAATGAGAACCTAATCTTCGTAGGAGTCGGCCATGAGACGATTGAGGAGACGCACGCCCCAGCCCGAACCCCAGGACTGATTGATGTCGGAAGGCGGCGAACCCATGGCCGTGCCGGCGACGTCGATATGCGCCCACGGCGTCTCCCTGACGAATCGCTGTATGAACTGCGCGGCGGTGATCGCGCCGCCGTGGCGGCCCCCGGTATTCTTCATGTCGGCGAATTTGGAATCAATCATCTTGTCGTAAGCCGCGCCGAGCGGCATGCGCCAGACCTTCTCGCCCGAGGCCTCGCTGGCTGCGGCTAGTCGTTGGGCGAGCTCGTCATTATTGGAAAAGAGTCCAGCCACCTCGGCGCCGAGCGCGACAATGATGGCGCCGGTCAGCGTCGCAAGATCGATGATGGCTCGCGGGGAATAGGTCTCCTGCGTGTACCAGAGCGCGTCGGCCAGAACGAGCCGTCCCTCGGCGTCCGTGTTGACGATTTCGATCGTCTGCCCCGACATCGAGGTGATGATGTCACCCGGCCGGATTGCGTCGCCGTCGGGCATGTTCTCGACCAGGCCGACGATGCCGACTATGTTGACCTTCGCTTTGCGCGCGGCGAGCGCGTGCATGAGCCCGACGACACACGCCGCGCCGCCCATGTCGCCTTTCATATCCTCCATACCGGCTGAGGGCTTGATCGAGATCCCACCGGAATCGAAACAGACCCCCTTTCCCACGACGGCAATGGGCTTTGTCCGCTTTGACCGCGCTCCGTTCCAGCGCATCGCGACAAGGCGGCTCTCGCGCGCCGATCCTCGTCCCACCGCGAGCAGCGCGTTCATCCCCAATTTGCCCATCGCTTTCTCGTCAAGCGTTTCCACCGTGACGCCGAGCTTCTCTAACGCTTTAGCGCGCTCAGCGAATTCCACTGGAAAGAGGACGTTGGGCGGCTCGTTGACCAGATTGCGCGCCAGTTCAACGCCTTCGGCGACGGCGAAACGCTCCTGCGCGGCTGCGCGCGCGGCAAGGGCGTGGCTCGAGCCGATAACGAAATCGGGTATTTCGCCGTTGTCCTCCGAGTCTTTCTTGCGCGTCTTGTATTTATCGAATCGGTAGCCGCGCAGCCGAAGGCCAAGGGCAAAATCGGCCGCCGCCGTGCCGTCCCACGTTCCTGAGGGAGCCTCGAAGGCGACTTCGGCCCGCTTCGCGCCGGTCAATTTGCCGAAGGTGAAGCCTCCGAGCGTGATGAAGTCGACCGGGGCATTGTCCTTGCCCGGAGCGACGCCGACAACGACCAACCGGGATGCGTCGAGGCCGGCGGGCGCCAAGATGTCGAGTGCGCTGCGCTGGGCGGCGCGAAAGTTGGACGCCTTCGCCGCGGCGCGGATGAGTGGTTCGAGATCGCCGAACTGCGCTGTCACCGCGGGCGCAGGTTTCATGTCCGCCCCGACGAAGACCACGAGCGCGCTGCCTTTGGGCGCGGACAGGAACCCGAAGGCGATCTTAACCGATCCGCTCATAGATGACGCGTGTCCTTGTCCGGATTTGACAACTTGAGGCCAGCCGACAGGGCGTCGCCCGCGGCGGGCGCCGACATATCAGGGGGTTTCCCGCGCTCGTCAATAAGCCGCCGCGATTGCACGACACATTTCAGCCGGTTCGGATCAAACATCGCCAGCGGGAGCAGGTCGCCTTGCAACGAAAGGGCACATGGGGCAAGCGCTGCGCCGGGACGGCGCGAGCTGATGCGCGCTCGTCGCATTCCCGGACGACGCGGCCGCGATGATCCAGATTGAACGCTATTTGCTGAGGACAGCGACGACAGCCTGCGTCTCGGGCCTGGTCGTCCTGACGGGTGTCGTGTGGGTGACCCAGGCCCTGAGGCAGATCGATCTGATCACCAGCAAAGGCCAGACCATTTTGTTATTTCTCTTGATCACGGCGCTTGCGCTTCCCTCGCTCGTCGCCTTCATTGCGCCGGTGGCGCTGTTTGCCGGTGTCCTTTACACCCTCAACAAGCTCAATGGCGACAGCGAGCTCGTTGTCATGGCCGCCTCGGGAATGTCGCCTGCTAGGCTATTGCGCCCGATGGCGCTGCTCTCAGCGGCCGTGTTTGCGGTCGTGGCCGTCCTCTATATCCAGGTTCTGCCCTGGAGTTTCGGCGCCATCGAGAATCTGACGACCTTCGTTCACGCAGATTTCATTGCCAACTTTGCCCGTCCAGGCGCTTTCTCCCAACTCGAACAAGGGTTCGTATTTCACTTTCGTGAACGCACCCCCGACGGGGCCCTTCACGGCGTGTTTATGCAGGATCTACGGGATATGACCAAGGTCACGACGTACATCGCCGAGGCCGGAAAAACGGTCGATCGAGATGGGACGAGCTATCTTCAACTGTCCAAGGGCGTCTTGTTGCGGCCACAGTCAGCCGGTGACTCGTCGATGGTGACGTTTGATGACTACACCATCGATCTGTCGCAGTTCATGCACGCTGTTAGCGGGATGAAAAGGCCGCGCGAGCGTACGACCGCGCAACTGATGGCGCCGGACGCCAAGGATAAAGCGGATCCAGCCCTGTTTGGCCATATCCGCAGCGAACTGCTCGACCGCCTGGCCAGCCCACTTTACGCTGTCGCGGGCGGGCTCATCGCCTTTGCGGCGCTTGGAGAGGCGCGGACGACTCGTCAGGGACGGGGCGTTGCGATCGCAGGAGCGGTACTCGCGTTTGCCGGCGTGCGTATGCTTGGGATTGCAGCCACGACGCTCGCCGTCGGCGTACCATCTGCTTCCGTCTTCGTGTGGGCAGTTCCGGTCGCCGCTTGCCTCGGGGCTCTGGCGCTGATCTTCCGACGAGCAATTTTAGCGCTTATCCGGGCGTTCCCAAGGGTCCCGGCGTGATCGGCCGGACGCTGTCATTCTATCTCGCCGGCCGCTTCGCACGCTCGGTGATCGCCGCTTTCCTGGTCGTCTTTATTCTCATCTATGCCGTCGATCTCATAGAACTCCTCCGTCGTTCAGGCGATTCTCAGCGTGCAACCGGGATTCTGATGGCCGGCCTGTCATTCCTGCGAACCCCGACGGTCGCCGAACAAGCGTTGCCGTTTGCGGTTCTGTTCGGGTCCATGATCGCGTTCCTGAATTTGTCGCGCAAAATGGAGTTGGTCGTTGCCCGCGGAGCAGGGCTGTCTGTTTGGCAATTCCTGACCCCCCCGCTCACCGTGATCGTCCTCATCGGTGTGTTCTCAGTTATCGCCTACAACCCAGCATCAACATGGATGAAAGAGAAAGCAGACGAAATCGAGAGCAAAGTGTTCGGGGGCCCCGCAACGGGCTCGATGGCGATGTGGATTCGGCAGAAGAGCGTCGATGGTCAGGCAATTATTCGCGCCGGCGGAAGGAGCCCAGACGGCGCTGAATTTAATGCGATCGAGGTTTTCAACTTTGACGACCAGGGTAATTTCGTCGAGCGGCTGGAGGCAGCCTCAGGTGAGCTCCGCCAGGGTTACTGGGTCCTGCATGATGTCGTGGCGATCACTCCGGGTTTCGAAGCTCTTCGGGTTTCTACCTACCTGTTGGCGACGAATCTCGATCGCAGGGAGGTCGCCCAGGCGTTCGTCGCACCGGAGACTGTATCGTTTTGGCGATTGCCCGGGCTCGCCGAACAGACCGCGCGCGCAGGGCTGGACCCGACGGCTTACCTACTGAAATATCAGGAGCTTCTGGCGCGCCCGCTGATGCTGGCGGCGATGGTGCTCGTGGCCGCTTGCTTTTCGTTAAGATTCTTCCGAATGGGCGGGATCGAATATATGGTTTCCGGTGGCGTCGTGGCGGGGTTCGTGCTTTATGTCGCGACCAAAGTGGTCAGCGATCTCGGCGGCGCGGGATTCCTCAGCGCCTCCGTAGCGGGGTGGTCGCCCGGGATCGTCGGCTGCATGTTTGGCGTGTATGTGTTGCTGCAACAAGAGGATGGTTGATGGGGTTCGCCGTCAGCTCTTCCTTTGAGTTCAATCGCCGCCGGAAGCGGGCCGCGAGGATCGCACTGTCGCTGGCGATCGCGGCGGTTGCGGCATGCGCACAATTGTTCGCCGGACCGGCGGTGGCGCAAACGCCTCCCCCCGCTCAGTCCACGCAAGCCCATCCGCAAGACAAGCTCCTCATCGACGCGGACGAACTCGTCTACGACAAGGACAAGAACACCATCTCGGCTGTGGGCTCCGTTCAGCTCTTCTATCAAGGCCGAGTGCTTCAGGCCGACCGGGTAACCTACGACCGCGCCAGCAAGCGCGTTTACGCGGAAGGCCACGCCAAGATGACGGACGAGCATGGCAACGTCATCTACGGCAGTCGGTTTGCGCTTAGTGATGATTTTCGCGACGGTTTCATCGACAGCGTGCAGGTTCTGACGGTCGACAAGACGCGCTTTACCTCGCCGCGTATCGAGCGCTCCAACGGCGATGTCACGGTGCTGCAGAAGGGGGCCTATACCGCTTGCGAACCGTGCAAGGACCATCCAGAACGGCCGCCATTCTGGCAGGTCCGCGCAACCAAGATCATCGAGAACCAAACGACCCACACGGTCTATTACGAGGACGCTCAGCTCCAGTTCTGGGGCTTTCCCGTGTTCTACATGCCTTATTTTTCCTCGCCTGACGCGACCGTCAACAAGCAAACCGGCTTTTTAGCGCCTTCGCTCGTTTCCGGGGGCAACCTCGGCTTTGGCCTGAGCGTGCCCTATTTCTTCAATCTGGCGCCAAACTACGACCTCACGGTCACTCCGACGTTCCTCTCGAAACAGGGTTTATTGGGTGAGGTCGACTGGCGTCAACGGCTGTCCAACGGCACTTATAGCATTAAGGCGGTGGGGATCGACCAAGAGCAGCCTGGGGCCTTTCCAGCGTTTCCCTATGGCGCGGGAGATACGCGCCTGCGTGGCTCGCTCGAGAGCACAGGAAACTTTTTCCTCAATGACATGTGGCAACTTGGCTGGAACGGCACGTGGCTGAGCGACAAATTCTTCCTTAACGACTATCGGCTGCAGGGCATCAACTTCGACACCTTCTATTTCCAGGACATCGTCTCGTCGGTCTATCTGCGCGGCCAGGGCGCTCAAAGCTTCTTCGATCTCAGCGCCTACCATTTTGAAGGCACAACAGCATACGACGACAATCGCACGTTGCCGACCGCGGTCGCGCCTGTCTTCGACTACAACCGGGTGATCAATGTTCCCGCCGATCGCACCAATGGCCTCGGAGGCGAACTGACTGTCGACGCCAACGTAGCAAATATCAACCAGACCAACGCCGCGTTCCAGTCGACCGGGCTGCAGACCTTCGACAACGCCTTTCACCTTTATAACGTTTGTGAGACCCAGGTCGGAACTACGGCTGTTAACACGTATTTCCCTGGCAAATGCCTCCTGCGCGGCATCGCCGGCGATTACACGCGCGCATCGGGACAGGTGTCTTGGCAGCGCAGCTTTATCGATCCCATCGGCGAGGTCTGGAAGCCGTTCCTGTTCGCGCGTCTCGATGGCGAGGCGACCGAACTCAACGAAACAGGATCGATCACCTACGCCAGCGCGATCGGCACGAGCACGGTCGCCAATTCTGACCAGGCCGCCTTCTTTTCTGGCTCGAACCAGGGCGCCTTCGCCCGCGGCATGGCGGGCGCCGGCCTCGAGTACCGCTATCCTTTCACGTCTACAACGTCCTGGGGGACTCAGACGATCACGCCGATTGCTCAGTTCATCGCCCGCCCGAACGAGATCATTCCAAGAATCCAGCCCAACGATGATTCGCAGAGCCTCGTTTTCGACGATACGAACCTGTTCGCCTGGAACAAGTTCTCCGGCTACGATCGGGTCGAAGGCGGCACCCGGCTCAATTACGGATTCCAGTATGCCGCCGACTTTGCCAACGGCGGCCACGCCAATTTTGTCGCAGGCGAGTCAATCCAGGTCGCCGGGCAGAACTCCTATACCCTTTACGATCCCACCAACGTCGGGCTCGAATCCGGCCTGGACAAGAAGTATTCGAACTTTGTCTTCGGCGAGACGCTGCAACCGTTCTCGAGCCCGATTATACTCATGAGCAAGCAGCAGTTCGACAGCTCGACACTGCAACTCGCACGCTTCGACGGGATTGCCAAAGCGACCTTTGGCGGCGTTAGCGGCGCCATCGATTACGCCCTCTACGCCGCCCAGCCTGCGCTGGGGTTCGAATTCCCGCGCGAAGGCCTGACCGGAAACGTCGGCTACAAGTTCCAGGATCGCTGGTCTGTCGACGGATCGCTCGTACTTGACATGTCGCGTCACTACTATGACACGCTGGGACAGACGACGCCGATCTTATATCCGGTCGGCTATTCATTCGGCGTCGGCTACAAGGACGATTGCACGACGCTCACTTTCAGGTATTCGTCCAATGTCAGCGCGCCTGGCATCTTCACCACGTTCCCGAGCGGTCCCGTCGCTTTGAACCCCTCGACGCGCAACCAGACGCTGATGATTCAGCTCGTGCTGCGCACGCTCGGCGATGTGAGGACGAACGTCGGCCTCTGATCGTCGTCCGCCTACGGAACTCGCCCTTGGAGCCTCGAGCATGACCGGCGACATGGCCCCGCTGGCGATGACGATGGGCGACCCGGCGGGGATCGGACCGGAGCTGGCGCTGGCCGCCTGGCGCGCCCGAACGCCCGGCGCGCCGTTCGTCGTTTTCGCCGCGCCCGGCGTCCTGGCCGCGGCCGCAAAGCGCGCGGGCCTAACGGTCCCGATCGTCGAGATCGATCCGGCGGGAGCTAGAGCCGCGTTCTCGAACCGCCTGCCGGTCGTCCCGCTCAACAAGGCGGTGGAAGATGCGCCCGGCCGTCCGAGCGCCGCCAACGCCGCGGCGACGATCGAATCGATCGAGCGCGCGGTCGAAGCGGTCCGTGAAGGCCACCTGCGCGCGGTGGTGACCAACCCCATCGCCAAAGCCACGCTTTATCAGGCCGGCTTCAAATACCCCGGACACACCGAATATCTCGGCGCGCTCGCCGAGGCCTGGGGCGCTCCGGCCTTTCCGGTGATGATGATCTGGTCGGAGACGCTGGCGGTTGTCCCGGTGACCATTCATATTCCGCTCGCCGACGCGCCAAAGGCCCTGACCGCCGACCTCATCATCAGAACCGGGCGCATCGTCGATCGCGACCTGCGCGCCCGCTTTGGTATTGAACGGCCGCGCCTGGCGGTCGCTGGGCTCAATCCCCACGCGGGCGAGGGCGGGGCGATGGGGCGGGAGGAGATCGCGATCATCGGGCCCGCGATCGAGACCCTGCGGGGCGAAGGAATCGACGTCTTCGGGCCGCTTCCCGCCGACACGATGTTCCATCCAAGAGCGCGGGCGCGCTACGACGTGGCGCTGACCATGTATCACGACCAGGGCCTGATCCCGGTCAAGACGCTCGCCTTCGACGAAGGCGTCAACGTCACCCTCGGCCTGCCGTTCGTGCGCACCTCGCCGGATCATGGAACGGCCTTCGACATCGCGGGGAAGGGGGTCGCCAACCCGGCGAGCCTCATAGCGGCGCTCAAGCTCGCCGACCGGCTGACCCGATGAGCCTCGCCGCGGACGGCCTGCCGCCGCTTCGCGACGTGGTCGCGGCGCACGGGCTCGCGGCCCGCAAGGCGCTCGGCCAGAACTTCCTCTTCGACCTCAACCTCACCCGCAAGATCGCCCGCGCCGCGGGGCCGCTCGCCGGCGTTGTCGTGGTCGAAGTCGGGCCCGGCCCCGGGGGGCTTACGCGCGCGCTGTTGTCGGAGGGAGCCGAGAAGGTGATCGCCATCGAGCGCGACGCCCGCGCGCTCGGCGCGCTGGCTGAGATCGCCGCGCATTGGGCGGGGCGGCTCGAAGTCATCGAAGGCGACGCGCTGCGCGTCGCGCCCGCGACGCTGATCGCCAAGGCGGGGGCGGCGCCAATCCGGATCGTCGCCAACCTGCCTTACAACATCGCGACGGCGCTCCTGGCAGGCTGGCTCGAGGTGAACCCATGGCCGCCGTTCTATGATCGCCTGATCCTGATGTTCCAGCGCGAGGTGGCTGAGCGCATCGTCGCCACGCCGGCCGAGCGCGCCGATTATGGACGCCTCGCGGTGCTGGCTGGATGGCGGACTGAGCCGCGCATCCTGTTCGACATTCCGCCCGCCGCCTTCGTTCCCGCGCCCAGGGTGACCTCGAGCGTGGTCGAGCTCGTTCCCCGCCCGAGCCCGGAACCCTGCGACGCGGGGAGGCTGTCGGCGCTCACTCAGGCGGCGTTCGGCCAGCGGCGCAAGATGCTGCGCCAGTCGCTGAAAGGCTTCGCCGCGGCGCGCGGCCTCGACCCCGTCCCGCTCATCACGGCGGCTGGGCTCGAGCCAACCATGCGGGCGGAGGAGGTGGACGTCATGGGGTTCGTGGCGCTGGCGCGGGCCGTCGTCGGGGCGACCGGCGGAAACGACACGACAAGTTCGCGCGAAGGCGACCGGGCAAATACCTATTGATGAACGTTCTTAAGCCCTGGCTGGCTGCGGCGCTTCCGATTTCGCCGCCCGGCGCACAAGTTTACGCGAGCGAATGATTTCAGCGGCTTAAGTGCGCTTTTGCGCAACTTTTTTCGTCCTCGGTTTTGGCTTCAACGACCTGTGCCCACAGGCTCGGGCGCTCGTTGGGCAATCATTCCAGCCCTCTGCGGCCCCCCGTGAAGATGGAGCTGCTGAGTCTAAAAGCTCAGGCGCGCGTTGTCTACTGGAAATCGCCAGCGAGAATTTTTTTAATTCTGAAAAACAATACCATGTCTCAGCCGGTTTGACAAGAGATTGTTGATTGTTCTGATCGAGGCCGGAACCCGACCCCGCAACGGCGTCTCGCGATGGTTTGGCGACGAAGCGTGGATCTTCGACAAAGAGCCGGAAGCAGTCTTTCGGATACCCCAATCCTGATTGGCTCACGCCGCCGCGCGAGCCAGCGCGCCGCGCCGATAGCCGGCAAAGCCCAGACCTAAGAAGCCAATAAGCAACATCGCCCAGGTCGAGGGCTCGGGCACGGCCGACTCGAAACCCTGAGCCCACAGGGCCTGCACAGGGGCGGTTGGATGGATGTCGTCCCAATACACGAAGCTGTCGATGTTCTCGGCGTTCGGACCGCATGCCGCCGAGGTCGCCGCGCTCCCTGGCGTGTTAGTGTAGCAGCGGTCAGTCGTGTTGGTGAATCCGAGTTCTCCCGCCTTGGCCAGGAGCCCGGCATTATAGTCGTAAAGGTCGAAGTCCTGAAGCGTCGTCCCCGTGGCCAACTCAGGTTCGAGCTCGGCCAGTCCGCTGGCAAGCTCCGTGTCGTATAATTGGCTAAATGTCGTAGCGTCGGGAGCCAGGGTCGGATTGTCCTGTGCGAATTCCGGGATGATTCCGACGTTGGGAACGTTGACGACCAAAAAGTGCTTGGCGCCCTCATCCGCAAGCGTCGAGATCTCGGTCAATTCCGTGCCAACGCCATTGTTCACCGCGTCGATGCCGGTTCCTTGCAATGCCGCGTTGCGGACGTCGTTGCCGCCAATCATCACCACATAGAGCGCGTTCGGGTCGGCATGGTCCAATGCGAATGCGCTAAAGGCCGCGACCTGTTGCGGCAGGTTGATGTCGGTTGGTCCGCCGATGGCGGCAAACGCGGATGTCGCTCCGGCGACGGCGTAGTTCGTTCCCGCCGGCACTGCTGGCGCCGTGAGCCAGAGAGAGGCGTCAGCAGTGAGACCGAGGCTCTCGGCAAGCAATTGCACTGCGACCTTCCCGTTGGTGAAGCTGTTGTCGAAGCTTGGCGGGTTGGGAAAGGTCGTGTGAAGCGCCGCAGCGAGATTGCCATTGTCGGACAGGCTGTCGCCGAACACGTATTCAGCCGAGAAGCCGGCGGCGTTGGCTGCCGAGAGGCCGAGCAGCGCGGTTGAACCGACGGCAAGCGCAAAAGCGCCCGAGAACAGCTTGCAATTCATCATGGACGTTTCCCTGTCGAGTCTTTGTCGGCCCAACCCAATCCGCCCTCATGGTGCGCGGTTGAATCATAAGTCAAGGCGCCTGTAGCCCCGCATCGCATTTGCAAGCAATCATTCAACCATGTGGTTGACATTGCAAAAGCAACCACATACATTCAACCTTATGGTTGAACTATTGGCCCCAGAGCTCACTCCCGTCTTCCACGCGCTGAGCGACCCGACTCGCCGGCGGATGCTGCTCGAGCTCACCTCCGGCGAGCGGACCGTCGGCCAGCTCGCCGAGCCCTTCGCCATGTCGCTTGCGGCGGCCTCGAAGCACATCAAAGTGCTTGAAGGCGCCGGATTGATCCGGCGCGAGGTGCGCGGGCGCGCGCATCTCTGCCGCCTCGATCCGGGACCGCTCGAGACCGCGCATGAGTGGCTGACCTTCTACGAGCGCTTCTGGACCTCGCGCCTCGACATCCTCGATCGCCTCCTCCGCAAGGAGGACGAACAGAAATCCGCGACCCCCAAACCGAGTCCCAAACAAGGAGACGAGACATGAACGAACGCGCGAAAGTCGACGCCTATGGCGCGCTGTCGGAGCCGGCGACGCTGACCATCCAGCGCATGTTGCCCGGCCCGATCGAGCGGGTCTGGGCCTATCTCACCGAGAGCGACCTGCGCCGCAAGTGGCTCGCCTCCGGCGAGATGGAATTGAAGGTCGGCGCGCCGTTCGAACTTGTCTGGCGCAACAGCGAGCTCACCGACCCGCCAGGCAACCGGCCGGAGGGTTTTGGCGAGGAGCACCGGATGGAGAGCCGGATCCTCGAAATCGATCCGCCGCGCAAACTTGTCTACGCCTGGGGCAAGGAAGACAGCGACGTCTCGATGACGCTCGAGCCGAGAGGCGAAAAGGTGCTGCTCACCGTCATCCACCGCCGCCTGCCCACGCGCGGCATGATGGTCGGCGTCAGCACTGGCTGGCACGCGCATCTCGACATGCTGGCCGCGCACCTCAACGGCGAGACGTCGGAGCCCTTCTGGGACCGGTTCAGTCGCCTGAGAGCCGAATACGACCAGCGCATCCCGAACTGACAGCTACGCTTTGCGGCGCCCGCCGCATGAATCCAACCAGCAAGCAGGAGTCCAACATGCATATTCCCCCGATCGTATCGCAACAGAACTGGGACGCGGCCCGTGAGCAGCTGCTCGTGAAAGAGAAGTCGGTGATGCGCGCCCATGACGCGCTCGCCGCCGAACGTCGGCGGATGCCATGGATGGCGGTCGAGAAGGCCTATGCGTTCATCGGGCCCAACGGCAAGGCGAGCCTGCTCGATCTGTTCGAGGGCCGCCGTCAGCTGATCGTCTATCGCGCGTTCTTCGAGCCCGGCGTGTTCGGCTGGCCCGACCATGCCTGCCGCGGCTGCTCTTTGGGCGCGGATCAGGTCTCCCATCTCGCACACCTGAACGCCCGCGACACGACGCTGGCCTACGTCTCGCGCGCGCCGCAGCCGGACATTGCGCGGCTCAAGGCGCGGATGGGCTGGTCGATGCCATGGTACACCATCACTGACAGCTTCGATGCTGACTTCGGGGTGGACCAGTGGCACGGCCACAATGTCTTCTTCCGCGACGGCGACACAATCTACCGCACCTATTTCATCAACAATCGCGGCGACGAGGCGATGGGCACCGTCTGGAATTACCTCGACGTAACGCCGCTCGGGCGCCAGGA
>DATDHT010000450.1:0-3781 GCA_036521435.1 Roseiarcus sp. | reverse complement strand
CAGGGCGTGATGCTGCCAATCGCAATTCTCGTCGGGCGCAACGCCGACACTTGGGGACGCAGGCCGATTTTTCTCATCGCCTTCGCGGCTCTGCCGATCCGCGCGGCGCTCTACCCACTGTCGGATAACGCCTTCTGGCTGATTGCTATACAACTGCTCGACGGGGTCGGGGCGGGCATCTATCAAGCGCTCACACCTCTGGTCATCGCCGACATCATGCATGGCACCGGCCGCTACAATCTCGCGCAAGGCGCCGTTGCGACCACGCAGGGAATCGGCGCGTCGGTCAGCGCCCTGGCTGCTGGCGTCGTCGTCGATCATTTCGGCTATAGCGTCACCTTTCTTGCTCTCGGCGCCGCTGCGGCCATAGCTTTTCTCGTCTTTTTCGGTTTCATGCCGGAAACACGCAACGAGGACTCCGTCGCCCACGATCGCGAGCCGCCTGCGCTCGAAGGAGCAGCCAGTTCTTGACTGCCGAAAGCACTATAGCGCTCGTCATCCTCGTCCTGACCTATATCGGCGTGGCGGTGGGCCGGATTCCGGGCCTGCGGCTCGACCGCGCGGGCATTGCCTTCCTCGGCGGCGCGGCGATGATCGCGGTCGGTCCCTTGAGCCTCGAAGAAGCCTTTCACGCCATCGATTTCGACACCATCGCGCTTCTGCTCGGCATGATGATCGTGGTCGCGCACTTGAAGGTTTCCGGCGCATTCCGGGCGCTCGGCGCGCTCGCCATCGAATATGCCCGTGCGCCGTTCCTTCTGCTCGTCATCGTAACGGTGCTGGCGGGCGTTCTGTCGGCCTTTCTGGTCAATGATGCGATCTGCCTCGTCATGGCGCCGATCGTGCTTCAGGTGGTTCGTTCGCTCGGCCGCAATCCGCTGCCCTACCTTGTCGCGGTCGCGACCGCGTCCAATTGCGGCAGCGTGGCTACGATCACCGGCAACCCGCAGAACATGGTGATCGGGACGCTCTCCAAGATCTCCTATCCGGCGTTCGCCGCCGCGCTTTCGCCGGTCGCGGCCTTCAGCCTCGTTGCTGTCATCCTCATGGTGCGCCTAGTCTATGCGCAGGAATTCGCTTTGAAGGGCGAGCTTCAGCCGCATCTCTTTCGCGGTCACATGCATAATGGCCAGGTTCTCAAGGCGAGCGTCACGTGCGTTGCGCTTGCGATCGCCTTCTTCGCCGGCGTTCCCCCCGCGAAGGCGGCCATCCTGGGCGGCGCCTTCCTGCTCCTGACGCGCCAGATCAAGCCTCACCGCATCTACCGCGAGCTCGACGGTCCGCTGCTGATCCTGTTTGCGGGTATGTTCGTCGTTGTCGCGGGGGCGGAAAAGGCGCTGCTGACGCCTGAGCGGATCGAGATGGCGAAGACGTTTGGTCTCGATATGGTATGGCGCCTGTCCCTGTTCACAGCGGTGCTTTCCAACATCGTGAGCAATGTGCCGGCGGTGTTGGCGCTGAGACCGTTCATTCCGACTTTCCCCGACCCCGAGCGCGCCTGGCTCGTGGTCGCGATGAGTTCGACACTGGCGGGAAATTTCACCCTGCTCGGTTCGGTCGCCAACCTGATCGTCGCCGAGCGCGCTCGCGCGGAGGGCATGCCGATCAGCTTCTGGGCCTATTTCAAGGTCGGAGCGCCGCTGACAATTATCACGCTCGCGGTGGGGACGGCCTGGCTGATGTGGCGGTAGCGGCGTCCTTCTCCATCGGGGGAAATTGCAGCAGCCGCGGACCAGCGGCGCTGGCGCCTTGACCTCGATCGCGAAAGCTCGCCATTCTGGGCCGTCGAATACGCTCTTACGTAAGCGCAAAAAAGGGAGGATCTCGCGATGCCCAAAACCGCAGTCGCCGCCGCGCTCGCGGCGCTCATCCTCGCGGCGGTCGCGCCGACCGCCCAGGCCATGCCGATGGCGCCGCATCACACCATGATCGCAGGCCTCAACAGCGACATCCAGGACGCCCGGTGGCGGCGCTGCTGGCGAGACCGCTGGGGACGCCGCCGCTGCCAGACCTGCTGGCGCGACCGCTGGGGACGCGTCCGCTGCGGCTGACGCCGCGGGCGCGCGCCATCCTGGATCGATCGGCGCCGCCGCTGGCCGCTGTCATGCGGCTGCGGGGGCGACTTCGGCTGCGATGCGTTCGCCAAGCTCCGCCTCTGCAACCTCGAGCTCGTATGTCGTCTGCAAATTGAGCCAGAAGCGCGGGCTATTGCCGAAATAGCGAGCCAGGCGCATCGCTGTCTCTGGGGACACGCCGCGCTTTCCGTTCAGGATGTCGGTGATGCGGCCGGAGCTGACTCGGAGCGCCAGCGCCAGCGCGTTGGCCGAGAGCTTGCGCGCCTGCATTTCCCGTCGAAGGAGCGCCTGCCGGGATGGACGGCCTTCATCACGCCTCGGCATTGTGGGTGAAATAGTCTGGCGGATTTGGCCCCCACACGTAGAACGAATCCTCGGGCTGATGGTCGCCGCTGTTCCAGTCGCAATCCACGGGCACGAAATCGATGCCGGCCGAATACTCGCTGAAGCTACCCCACGGGTCGGCGACATAGTGGAAAAAGTTGGAGCCGAGGACGTGCCGTCCGAGACCCCATCCCCGCGCGAAGCCCTTGCCCAGCATATGCGTCGCGCCGCGGCCGATGTCATCGACGGACCCCACGTCCCAGCTCAAATGATGCAGTCCCGGCGCGCTCGATGTGACGAAGGCGATCATATGATGATCGCTGCCGTGAATGCCGTGCAGGAAGGCGATGCCGTCCCCGGAGCGGTCGGAAAGGCGTAAGCCGAGCGTGCGCGTATAGAACTGAACCGCCTTCTCGACGTCGCGGGTGAAGAGGAGGACATGGGCCAGACGCCGGGGCATGACCCGCGCAACGTCGCGCCGGAAAGGCGCGCCGCGCACGCCCGGACCGGCGGAAACTTCCGAAAACTCAGACTTCTCGTTGGGCGAGGATTTCGCCGCGACCTTGATTTCGACCAGGTTGCCGTCGTGATCGTGAAACCATAGGCCGTTCGTTTCGACGCCCGGCGGCGGATCAAGCCGCTTGACGCCGAGCTTCTCAAGCCGCTCGGCGAAGCGGTCGAAATCGTCGTCAAACGCGCCGAACGAAATATGGCCGAGCTTTTTGCGCGGGCCCTCGCCGAGGGTGACCCAGACATGCGGGTTGCCGCGGGTCTTCATCGCCAGGAGACCGCCGTCCTCATCGATCTCGAGTCCGAACTCGCCATAAAAATTCTTCGCGACCGCAAGATCGGGAACAGCGAAATGAAACCGATCGACCGAGTGAACGCCGAGTTCGCCGGGGCGTCGGGTCGGCTTGATGGCGTTTCGAATGGCGGTCATGGCGCTTCCTCTCGTCCCCGTGTCGGCTGCGGGCCGTCGGCCGGACGCTCGCGACGGGCCTTTGGCGAATGATACCTCAGGACTGTCGTGGCGGCCAAGGTCAACGCGCGCGCGCGTTGCCCCCCGGCGACGTGTTGGGCGCCGGCTCGAACGGCGCTGTCGGCGGCGCATCGGGCGCGGGGGCCGCAACGATGGTCGGAGGCTTCGGTTTCTTTTTTTCGCCGCTTGCGCGGGTGGCGGAGCCGGCTGCTCCGGGGAGGCTGCATCGGCCCCCGGGTTGGTCGGCGGACTTTCGTCTGGATTCGGCGCCGAGGCCTCGGCCGCGGGCGCATCGTGAATCACCACCGTGCCGCCTTTGCAGGCGGTGAGCCAAATATCGAAGATCGGATGCTCGACGCCGTGCAGGCCCGGTGAGTCGGCGAACATCCAGCCCGAGAAAATG
>DATDHT010000449.1:0-7188 GCA_036521435.1 Roseiarcus sp. | reverse complement strand
GAGCAGCCGATCATAATTGCCGGGCGGCTTGCCCAGAAACATGTTCTCGATCATCTGCTCGGTCACCCGCGGCGTGCGGCAATAGCCGATGAAATAGGTGCCGTATTCGCCCTCGCCGACCTTGCCGAAGGGCATGTTGTCTCGGACGATCGAAAGTTCCTGTCCGTTCTCGGAGATCACCGTCAGCGCATTATGCGCATATGTCGGCTTTACCGAATCATCGAGTTCGATATCGGAGAGCTTCATGCGGCCGATGATGCGCTCCTGCATCTCGGTCGGCAGCGCATTCCATCCAGCAAGATCGTGAAGATATTTCTGCGTGATCACGTAGCTGCCGCCGGCGAACGCGGCATCCTCGCCGCCAATGAGAGCGGCGTCGATCACCGCTTGCCCGCGCGGATTTTCCGTGCCGTCGACGAAGCCCAAGAGGTCGCGATCGTCGAAGTAGCGAAAGCCATGCACCTCGTCGACTGCTGTGACCGCATCGCCGAGCCGGCTCATGATCTGCGCCGCGATCTCGAAGCACAGGTCCATCCGCTTGGCGCGGATATGGAACAACAGGTCTCCCGGAGTCGCGATTGCCTGGCGCGACCCGGCCCGGAACTCTCGGAAGGCATGAAGTTCAGCCGGGCGCGGATCGCCGAACAGCCGATCCCAGGCGTCCGACCCGATCCCCATCACGCAGGAGAGGCCGGCCTCGAGATCGCGAAACTCAACCGCGCGAACCAGGGCCGCAAAGTCCGCGCAGAACGACCGCGCGGCGGCGATATCCTGCTCGCCCTTGTTGATGGTCACGACCAGGAAAATCGCGGCGCGCGTGAGCGGCGCCGATACCGGCTGCGCAACGATCGCGTCGGTCTGTGAGGTCGTGTCCGCCATTGATCTCCCCGCCGCCGTCCTCTTGTCCGGACGGCGCCCGCAGATCAAGGCTTATCTTTCGATCAAAATGCCCCGCCGCTTTCGGATTATCTTGGTCCAGCGAAACTCTGTGGCAGGCCGTGGAGTTTCGCGACCAGACCAAATCGCGTAGGCTTGCCCAAGGCATATCCAATGTTTCCCCCGGACCTCATCGCCCGCGCCGCCGCGCTCGTCGCCAATTACCGTGAGGCTGCCCTCATGGCGGCGACGGCGGAATCGTGCACCGGCGGCCTTGTCGCCGGGCTGCTGACGGAGATTCCCGGCTCTTCGGACATGCTTGAGCGCGGCTTCGTCGTCTATTCGAACGCAGCCAAGCAGGAGCTGCTCGGCGTCTCGGCCGAGACGCTTGTGAGCCACGGGGCGGTGAGTGCTGAGACGGCGGTCGCGATGGCGGAGGGCGCGCTTCGCGCCTCGCGCGCGGAGGTCGCGGTCAGCGTCACCGGAATCGCCGGGCCGGACGGCGGGACGGCGGCGAAGCCGGTCGGCCTCGTCCATTTCGCCTGCGCCCGGCGCGGGAAACCGACCGTGGCGCGCGAGCAGCGGTTCGGCGCGATCGGCCGCAACGAAGTGCGGCTTGCCTCGGTCAGGGTCGCGCTCGAACTTCTCGAGGCGGCGCTTCGTCAGTAGACCAAGTTCATCTCGTCGAATGGAACGCGCACGCCCCTAGCGTCGTTCACTAGGCGCTGGGCGAGACCATCTTGGAGGCGAAACCGATGAATGCTACCGCCAGGACTCTGCTTGTTGTCCTCCTCGGCTCCGGATTCGCCGGTTCGGCGCTCGCGGCGATGGACTCGGCTCAGACAACTCCGGACGCGCAAGTTCCAGCGCACATGAGCCAGAAACTGCACGACGACCTGACCAAGGCCGGGTTCACCGACATTACCATCATGCCGGCGTCCTTGATTGTCCGCGCCAAGGATGCGCAGGGCAATTCGATCATGATGGTCATCAATCCGGATTCTTTGACGGATGTGGCGGAGCACACGCAGGGACCGGCCCCGCACAAGGACGCGCCTCTGGCCGGCGCCATCAAGGGCGAGCCGAACAGCCCGATCCCCGCGCCCGCTCCAAAGCAGTGATGCTTTGTTGACGCGGTCGTTGACCGCGTCTCCGCGCTTGAGCCAAGCGCGGCTACACGCCGCGCCCGTAGACCGCGTCAGCGCGCTGCTCGAAAGCGCCGGCGAATTTGCGGAATGCGGCGTCGAACATCGAGCCCATCAGCATCCCGAGGGTGCGGCTCTTGAACTCGTAGTCGATGAAGAAGCCGACGCGCGATCCCTCCTCCTCAGCCTCGTCCTTGAAAGTCCAGATGTTTTCGAGCCGGCTGAACGGCCCGTCGATGTATTCCACGCGCAGTTTGAGATTCGGCTTGTCGAGTGCGACCCGGCTCGTAAAGGTCTCGCGAATAAACTTGTAGCCGACCGTCATGTCGGCGACGACCGTCTCGCGACCGTCCACCTCCGGCCTTCGGCTGCGGACCCTCAGCCCCTTGCATAGCGGAACGAATTCCGGATAGCGCTCGACGTCGGCGACCAGATCGAACATCTGAACGGCGTTGTGGCGAACGGGGCGCTCGTCGCGGAACACGGGCAAGGGTTTGCGGACCTCCTGCGCTCCGCTTTCGGCCAGTCTTTAGGGCTTCGGGACCGGCGCGGAAGGGGCGGCCGGAGCAGGCGCAGGCGCGGAAGGCGCGCTCGACCCGCCCTCCATCTTCTTTAGCTGATCGAGAATATTGCCCGGCGAAATCGGAGTCGGCGCGGTCTGCCCTGCCGGCGCGGGGCCCCTTTGCAGGATCGAATGGGGCGCGCGGCTCCAGCTCGACAGGATCGACATCAGGAGCGCGGTGGCGAAGAACAAAGCGCCGAGGACGGCGGTCGCCCGCGAGAGCGCGTTCGCCTGGCCGCGCCCGGTCATGAAACTGCCGGTCCCCCCGCCCGCCCCGAGCGCGCCGCCCTCGGAGCGCTGCAAGAGGACCACCACGATGAGCGCGACGACGATCAGGATATGAATGACGATCAGAACGGATTGCATGAAGGTCTCAACCGGGCGAAGCGCCTGGCCGCGGGGCCAGCGTCTTCGAAAGATGGCGCGCTCCTAACATGGCGCAAGGGGGCCGTCCATCGGAACGGACGGGGCCGTCCTCACCGATAAGCAGCCGCGATGGCCAAAAACTCCGTCGCTTTCAGGCTCGCGCCGCCGACCAGGGCGCCATCGACGTTATCCAGGGTCAAAAGTTCGTTGCAATTGCTCGGCTTGACCGACCCGCCATAGAGAAGGCGGATTTTGGCGCACGGGGGCCCATACATGTCGGCGAGCAGCGCCCGAATTCCGTTGTGCACGGCGGAAATGTCCTTGGGTGTGGGCGTGAGTCCGGTGCCGATCGCCCAGATCGGTTCGTAGGCGACCACAACCGTCTCGCTGCTCGCCTCGGCAGGCAGCGAGCCTCGCAATTGCCGAATGACCACGGCGGCTTGCTGGCCCGCTTCGCGCTCAGCGTGGGTCTCGCCGACGCAAACGATTGGCGTGAGGCCGGCCTTCAACGCCGCTTCCGCCTTGGCGCGGACCAGTTCGTCCGTCTCGTGGTGGTAGTTCCGACGTTCGGAGTGTCCCACGATAACGTAGCGAGCGCCCGCGTCCTTGAGCATCGCGGCGGAAATGTCGCCGGTGAAGGCGCCGCTGACCTCGGTGTAACAATCCTGGGCCCCGAGGCTGAGGTCGGCGCCCTTGATCCTGAAGGCGGCTTGCGCGATCAGCGTCGCCGGCGGGCAGACGAGCAATTCGGCGGAGCCGGATTCCCCCGCGTCCGCCGCCTGCCGGATCGCATCGATCTCGACCAGGGACCCGGTAAGGCCGTTCATCTTCCAATTTCCGGCGACCAACGGCCGTACGCCAGGGGTCATTCAGGCCTCTCCGCAACTTTGATCGGCGGTTGTTATCATCGCCCCCCGCCTCTGCAAAGCCGCCCTTTCGCCTATGCAAAGCACGCAAGCACCGCTAGATAGGGCGCGCTTGTAAGCCGCGCTCGGTGAGTGCGGCTGACGCGGTCAGCGACCGCGTCTACAAAAGCCCACAAGAGCGACGGAAAGGCGAATACGGCGAAATGCTCGAATCGATACGCAATGCCTCCCAGGGTATCGTCGGCAAGGCGATCATGACCGTGGTCATGGGGCTCATCATCGTCAGCTTCGTCATCTGGGGCGTGGGCGACATGCTGCGCGGTTTCAGCCCATCGACGGTCGCGTCCGTTGGAAGCACGAAAATCTCGCCCCAGGAATATCGCATCGCCTACGATCGAGCGATCCAGCAATATCAGCGCCGGCTCAAGCGTCCCTTCACCAACGAAGAAGCGCGCCAGGTCGGCCTCGATCGCAGCGTCCTCCAGCAACTGCTGAACGAAGCGGCGGCCGATGACGAGGCCCGCAAAATGGGGCTCGGCATTTCCGACGAAGCGCTGCGCGAGGTCATCACCTCGAACCCGAACTTCCGCGACAAGTCCGGCGCATTCGATCCGAACCGTCTCGCCGCTGCGCTACGTGACATGGACATGAACGAGCGCGGCTTCGTCTCGGAATTGCGCAAGCAGGTGCTGAGGCAATTCATCGTCTCCGCGCTGTCGACCGGGATCGCCGCGCCCAAGGCCGAGACAGACGCCGAAGCCGATTATCAGGGCCAGACACGCTCGGTCGATTATTTCCTCCTCCCGGCGTCGGCGGCGGGGGACATTCCCGCGCCTTCGGAGGATGCGCTTAAAGCCTTCTACAATGATCGCAAGTCGAGCTATCGTGCGCCCGAATATAGGGAGATGACCATCCTGGCGCTCGAGCCGGATACGATCGCCAATCCAGCCGAAGTGACCGACGCCGACGCTCAGGCGGCTTACGAGAAGATCGCCGGGAAGGATCCCCAGTTCGGCGCGCCCGAGAAACGCGATCTGCAGCAGATCCTGTTTCCCAATGACGCCGACGCCGCCGCGGCCGAGGCCAAGCTCAAAGCCGGGACGAGCTTCGACGCCCTCGTCAAAGACCGAGGCCTCAAAGCCGAGGACACCGACATTGGCGAGACGACCAAGGACGCCATGCTCGATAAAGACGAGGCCAACGCCGTCTTCGCCTTAACCCAAGGGGGAGTCAGCGGGGTCTTGAAGAGCCAGTTTGGGCCGGTGATCGTTCACGTCAAAGGCATAATTCCATCCACGATCAAGCCGTACGCCGAGGTCGCCGACGCCGTGAAGAAGCAAGTTTCCGCTTCGCGCGCGGGCGACAAGATCCAGGCTCTGCACGACAAGATCGAGGACGCGCGGGTGTCCGGCAAAACCATCCTCGAAGCCGCGAAGGCGGTGGGCTTGACCGGGCAATCGATCGCCGCGGTCGATGCCGCAGGACGTGACCCCAAGGGCGCGCCGGTCACCTTGCCGGACGAAGCCGAACTCTTGCGCGCCGCCTTCGCGTCCGACGTCGGGCTGGATGAGGCGGCGTTGAACACCAAGGACGGCGGGTACGTCTGGTTTGAAATCAGCAAGATCGATCCGGCGCACGACCTCACGTTCGACGAGGCGAAGCCCGAGGTCGAGAAGCAATGGCGCGCCGAAGAAGTCGATAAGGCGCTGGCCGGCAAGGCGGACGACCTGGTCAAGCAGATCAGCGCCGGCGGAAGCATCGCCGACGCAGCGAAAGGGGCGACCGCCGAGGTGAAAACGGCGACCGACATCCACCGCGCCGAGCAGGGGACCCTGCCGGAATCGGTGGTGGCCGCGATCTTCCGACAAGCCCCCGACCGCGCGGGCTCCGCAGCGACGCCCGACGGGCGAATGGTGTTCAAGATCACCGCCGACCGAACGCCGCCGGTCGACTTCGCCGACGTCCGCGTCAAGGCCATGGCCTCGGAGCTTGACACGGCGACCCGCAACAGCTTGCTCGATCAATATGTCGCGGCGCTACGAAAGGCGCTTGGCGTCTCCGTCCACCAGGATGTTCTCCAATCCGCCGAGGGCAGCTAGCCGCCGATGACCACCCTGCCCGACTATGAAGCTTTCGCGCGCGCCTATCTCGCCGGCGAAGCCGAGGTCGCGGTCACGACGCTGGTCGCCGATCTCGAAACTCCCGTGTCGGCTTATCTCAAGCTCGCGCGCGGCCGGACCGGCAACATGTTCCTGCTCGAATCGGTTGAGGGCGGGGCGCAGCGCGGCCGCTATTCGATGATCGGCCTCGATCCCGATCTCATCTTCCGCTCGAGCGGCGCTCACGCCGAGATCAACCGCCGGGCGGCGATCGATCCGGATGCGTTCGTCCCCTGCCCTGGCGACCCGCTCGATGCGCTGAGAGCGCTGCTCGCCGAATCGCGCGTCGCCATGCCGCCCGGCCTGCCGCCGATGTCGGCGGGCGTGTTCGGCTATCTCGGCTACGACATGGTGAGGCGCATGGAGCGCTTGGCTCCAGCCAAGCCCGATTCGATCGGCGTGCCTGAAGCGCTTCTGATCCGTCCGACCGTCATGGTGGTGTTCGACGGCGCGCGCGACGAGATGTCGATCGTGACGCCGGTCCGGCCCGCGCCGGGGGTCTCGGCCCGCGCCGCTTACGAAAACGCAATGGCCCGGCTCGACGCGGTGGTGGATGCGCTCGAATCGCCGCTCGATCATACAACGGTCATGGCCGTCGATCCGCTTGTCCAGGCGGGCGAAGCGCGGTCGAATACGACCGAGGCCGAATATCTTGCGATGGTCGCCCGGGCGAAGGACTATATCGCCGCTGGCGACGCCTTCCAGATCGTGCTCTCGCAACGCTTTACGAGCCGCTTGGACGTGCCGGCGTTCGCCCTCTACCGGGCCCTGAGGCGGGTCAACCCATCTCCCTACCTCTGCTTTCTCGATTTCGTCGGCTTCCAGATCGTCTGCTCGAGTCCCGAGATCCTGGTGCGCGTGCGCGACGGCAAGGTTGTCATCCGCCCGATCGCCGGCACCCGTCCGCGGGGAAAAAGCCCAACGGAAGACGATGCGCTGGCGGCCGAGCTCCTTGCCGATCCGAAAGAGCGCGCCGAACATCTCATGCTGCTCGACCTCGGCCGCAACGACGTCGGCCGCGTTGCCCGGATCGGTACGGTCAAGGTCACCGATAGTTTCTTCATCGAGCGCTATAGCCACGTGATGCACATCGTCTCCAACGTCGAGGGCGAGCTACGGGACGGGGTCGACGCGGTGGCGGCGTTGGCCGCCGGCTTTCCCGCCGGCACCGTCTCCGGCGCGCCGAAAGTGCGGGCGATGCAGATCATCGACGA
>DATDHT010000448.1:0-3416 GCA_036521435.1 Roseiarcus sp. | reverse complement strand
TGTGAACGGCAAACAATCGACGAGTTTCTACTAGTTGAATCATTTTCCAAATCACCAGAAATGGCGATACTCAAGGACTTTCGGAATCAAGCTGCGTTTCATTATGACAGAGAGCTACCGATAAAAAACCTTAAAAAGCTTACTAAGAAGCGACCCCACGATGAGGACTCAAAAGACCAATCTGATACACCTTACGCTTGTTCGATGGGCCACGATGGGCTGGATTGGCACTTCGAGTTGGGAGATGCTGTAATGAGTAACATGGTGATATACGACATTTTTAAGCAAGATTACCCGAAGTCAGAGGAGCGTCGGAAAAAGGTCGAGGAAATTGCTATGCGACAGCAAGAAATAGCGAGAGCCTTCACGGATTTCGCTGGTCATTTCATCCGTCACTATTCGCGGTAGGGGACGATTTGGGGAAAGGGATGACAGAAAATGTCGCCGATGACGCTGCGGTGGTAATTCCCTCGCTTGGAGAGGTATTTTGCTGCGGCGTTCCACGGTCTCGATGCGAGAATGACCGATCTGTTTTCTCTGCAATCGGCCAAGTCGGAGTGTCCTGGGCCTGTTTTGACGCGATTGTCGATGGTTGGAGCAAAAACGGCCAATCTCACCATGTCGGAACTGGCCATGTATTCACGAGCGGGTCAGGCGTTTGCGAAGCTCACGGACAAAGAGCTGACCGCCCTGAGCGCCAAGCGAGGATGGAGAGAATTGGAAATATGACCCAGACGAAGCGCTACCGAAGCCCCGCGCTTCAGTCGCTGCACGAGGTGATGGAGGACCTCCGCGAGGTCGGCGCGATCGACAAGGCCACGATGCGTGACTTTGACCTTGGTTGCCTGACGCCCGTGGAGAAACTCGCGCCCGAAGCGATCAGACAAATCCGCGAGAAGGCTCATATGAGCCAGGCGACCTTCGCCCTGGCGTTGAACGTCCCGAAGATGCTCGTCAGCAAATGGGAGCGAGGCGAAGTGCATCCGAGCGGCCCTTCCCTCAAGCTCCTCGCGCTCGCCGACGCCAAGGGCATCGACACTATTCTTTGACGTCCTCTACGGACATCGTGCGCATCACGACGGGGCCCCCCGAACGCCCGTGGCGGCGCTCGCGACGATGGCGCCGACACAGCGAGTGTGGCGCCCGTGTTCGACAGCCCTCAGGCGTGGCCGGCGTCGGAGGACAGCATGCCTTCGTCGACACCGAGGATCGCCAAGGCACGATCGTATTTGCGGTCGAAATCGGGGTCGAAGATGAGGCCGGCGTCGGCGGGGCAGGTGAGCCAGCCATTGGCGAGGATCTCGTTCTCGAGCTGCCCCGAGGCCCAGCCGGCGTAGCCAAGCGCAAGCACGGCCCGCGATGGGCCTGTCCCTTCGGCGATTGCACGCAGGATGTCGAGCGTGGCAGTCAGGCAGACGTCGCCGATCTTGACCGTCGAATCGTTGGCGAGGTAATCGCTCGAATGCAGAACGAAGCCGCGGCCCGTCTCGACCGGACCGCCCCGCAACACGCGCACGGCCTGGGCGCGCGGCGGCAGGCTGATCGCCTCGGCTTCCGGCACGATGTCGAGCTGGGTCAGAAGCTGGCCGAAATCGATCTCCGCCGCCCGATGGTTGATGACGATTCCCATGGCGCCGTCGTCGCGATGGGCGCACATATAAACGACGGAGCGCGCGAACGGGCCTTCCCGGAGCGACGGCATCGCGATCAGGAACTGTCCTTCCAGACTGGTCGGCGGCGGCGGATCCGCCTGTCTCATGATCGCCTCGTCGGGATCGCCCGTGAGCTCAGACCTTTGATGCTATTTGAAATTCGTGGCATGGTATAGGCAACGCGAGATGAGCGCAGAATGTTTCGTTAAGAAGCTTCGCTTGGCCACAAGAGGCCTGGCGATTGCAGGCGCGTTCGCGGCCGCACTTTCGGTTGTCCCTCCCGGCGGCTCGGCGTTCGCCGCCGATGCGTTCTCGACCGATTGGGCGCCCAGCGCGAAGTCTCAGGCGCGCCTCATCGCGGGCGGCGGCGATCTCGCCGGGTTCGAGATTGATCTTTCGCCCGGCGCGATCACCTATTGGCGCGATCCTGGTGACGCTGGCCTGCCGCCGACGCTGGACTTTTCCGGTTCCGACAATGTGGCGAGCGTCGAACCCGAGTTTCCTGCGCCGAAGCGTATCAAAGAGGCCGACGGCGGCGAGGCGTTCGGCTACGACAGCGGCGTTATCTTTCCCCTGAGGGTCAAGCCACGCGACCCTGCCAAGCCCGCGACGCTCAAGCTCAACGCCGATTTTGCCGTGTGCGAGAAAGTGTGCCTGCCGGCGAAAGCGCGTCTCGAGCTGAAACTTCCGTCCGTTCCGGGCTCGCCGCATGCGGGCGCGATCGACGCCGCTCTGGCCGCCGTGCCGCGCGCCGTTCCGCCAAAGGATTTCGGCGCGCCTGAGGCGCTTGGCGCGGATAGCTGGCGCCTCTGCTCCGCCCATGAAGACGGCCCCCCGCGCGACCTGTTCGTTGAGGCGCCCGAGGGCTGGTGGCTGAAGACCGCGCCCGCGCACGCCGACGGAGGTCGGGACTGCTTCACGCTGACCATCGGCGACAAACCCAAAGACGCCGCCTTTCCGGTCGCGCTCAGGCTCACGCTCACCGGCGGCGCGGGGGCGATGGAGACGACGGTCGAGGCCAAGCCGAAAGGCTAGCCCCTTTTCGTCGACTCCGGTCGTGCCCCGGCCCCGCTTTACGGCCCAAGCGCTCGTCGTCTAGTGTCTGGCCCACGCCCGCCTCCGTGGGCGACCTTTTCCCGCAACCGAGGACTGCGCCTCATGACCATCAAAGTCGGCGATCGCCTGCCCAACGTCCCCGTGCGTCTCGTGACCCCCGATGGGCCGAAGCCGGTGGAAACGAAGGATTATTTCGCCGGCAAGACAATCGTCATGTTCGGCCTGCCGGGCGCCTTCACCCCGACCTGCCACAAGAATCACCTGCCCGGCTTCATCGTCAGCGAGGCCGCGTTCAAGGCGAAGGGGGTCGATGCGATCGCCATGACCTCGGTCAACGACCATTTCGTGCTTCAGGCCTGGTCGGACGCGACGGGCTCCAAGGGCCACATCGATTTCCTGGCGGACGGCGGCGGCGAGTTCGCCAAGGCGCTGGGCCTCGACTTTGACGCGTCCGCCGGAGGCTTGGGCGTGCGCTCAAAGCGCTATGCGATGCTGGTCGAGGACGGGACGGTCAAACAACTGAACATCGAGCCGAAGCCCGGCGAAGCGGACGTTTCCAGCGCCGCCCATCTTTTGGAGCAGATGAAGTAGGAGGGCCGAGTGGGCTCGCTCGGCCCTCTGGATTTTGTGGGCGCAACTCACGCGCGATAGCGCCGAACAAAGGGAAGAGCCGCGCCAGCTCGCTCATCGGCGCGCCGGAAGGCCTCG
>DATDHT010000447.1:0-8706 GCA_036521435.1 Roseiarcus sp. | reverse complement strand
CATGCCCCGCATGACGCCAGTGGTCACGCCGGCTGAGAGGGTTTGCTCCATCAAGGCCTCACTCGTCCTGGCCGGCGATTCGTACGCCCATGCCGGGGCCGGGTTTAGCCCTGCTGTTGACGCATGGAAAGGAGAAGGCTCTCCTCAGCCGTCACAAAATGTGTGAGTTTGCTCGACCACGCGCTGGGAACCCGAGCGTCTTCGGGCTAGAATTGTTACCCAGCGTTAACGCTTGTTGAGACTCACGCAAACTCTCGGTGACCGTCGTGCCGCCGTTAAGCGATCGTCCGGGCGACCTCAATGACCTCCGCCAGTTCGGGGTCGCGTTGACGCGCGATGACAGGCTCGTGCTCGATCATGCTTCGGCAACCGCGCTGGTCGATCGCCTGTTCAGGCAGGCCGCGCTCGAAGCGGTCGGCGAGGGCGTTCGAGACGACACAGACCGAGCGGCTCTCGACGACGCCCGCGTCCGCGCCTTTGGCCAATTCGTTCGCCTTCATCGCCGGCACGTTCGCCGCCTCGCCCTCGATGATGGGGAGTTCGGCTGGGATGAGAATGGGGAAAACGCCCACGGCAAGCCGCGCGCGGGCGAGATTGGCATCGCGGCGGCAGTCCGCGCGCTCCCCTTGGAGCTGAGAGAGCCGCTGTTGATCGTGGTTCTGGCCGGGTTCACCCACCGGGAAGCCGCTTCGGCGCTTGATATCTCGCTGGCCACCCTGATCACGCGACTGACCAAGGCTCGCGAGCGGGTTGCGGCGTTGACCCGCCCGCTTGCGGCGGCGGCGCCTAGGGCGGCTCCGCATCTGCGCGTCGTCAAGTGATGGAGGCCGGGCGCCTCGCGGATCTGCACGCCTACGTGGACGACTGCCTCGAGCCTGACGAGCGTCTGGCGTTCGAGCAGCAGATGGCCCAGGACCCGGCCTTGGCGCGCCGCGCCGCGCTCTGGCGAGCACAAAACAACGCGATTCGCACAGCCCTCGATGGCGAGGGCGCGAGAGCCTTTCCGATGAGCATCGTTCGTCATCAGAACGAGAGCTTCGGCAGGGCTGCACGGTCGGGCGGGGCCGGCCCTAAACCGTCCGGCGAGCAACCGGCGCGAGGGTCATTGGCTGCCGTCGCGCAGACCGGGCGACCTTCACCGAAGATCTTGGCGCGCAACGCGGTTCGGCCGTGGCTTGTATGGCGGCTGGGGCTCATTGTTTTGTCCGTCTGCCTTGGCTTCGTTTGGGCTCCAGCCGCGACCGTCGTCCCCGGCGACCGGCTTGGGGAAGCCGGCGTTGCAGCTTTCCAGGCCTTCGCCCGCCCGGGAGTTCAGCCGGTCGAATTCGCGACCAGCGACATGAGCGAAGCGCAAGCGTGGTTGACGACCCGGCTCACGCGCCCCGTCTATCTCCCGGCGACCCCCTCCGCCCTCAGGCTCGTCGGAGCGCGGATCGCTCCTTATCCTGGCGCCCCGGCCGGCTTTCTGATCTACAGGTCGCAAGACAGACCGGTCGGGTTGCTGGTCCAATCGCTAGACGCGCCGCCGACGATCGCGCCGCAACTCCTCGCCGCCGACGGGGGCGCCGCGGCAATATGGACATGGCGCGGCCAGGGACTCGCCCTGGTCGGCGACCTCGACGAAGCGGCTCTGATGAAGATTGCGGCCGACTTCGCCGACCCGCCGGCGGAACCCGCTCAGCCCATGCCGGAGCGAGGCTGGTAAGGCTTCTGATCGCGCATTGTCTTCATGAGCGCGGTCAGTTCCGCATCCGGCTCGTTCGGCAGGACGATCCGTAGCGTCGCCAGCAAATCGCCGGCCGCTTGGTCGGCCCCGCCGGGCAGACCTTTGCCCCGCAATCGCAGCACGCGACCGCCGTTCGCGCCCGGAGCGATCGAGACTTCGACCTCGCCGCTTAACGTCGGCGCCCTCACGCGCGCGCCCAGAATCGCCTCGTAAAGGGTAATCGGCAGGTCCAGCCTGAGATCGCGCCCCTCCACTTTAAATAGCGAATGAGGGACGTAGCGAATGGTCACGATGACGTCGCCGGGCGATCCGCCACGGCGGGCGGGGTGGCCCTGACCGCGCAGGCGGATGGATTTCCCCTCTTCGATGCCGGCGGGGACTGCGACGTCGAGCGACTTCCCCGTCGGCAAGATGACGCGGGTCGTCCCGCCTTGCGCAATTGTCGTCAGGGGAACCGCGATCGTGACGCCGATATCCTCACCGTGGGCGGCGGCCTGACTGCGCCCGCGCGTGCGGCCGGCGCCGAACAGTTCGGCCAGGATGTCCGGATCGATGGAGCCGCTTTGGGTCGAAGACCCCCCAGCGCCGAAGTCGAAGCCGAAATTGCGAAAGTCGCCGCGACCCGCGCCTCCCGGCTGGCCGCCAAAGCCGAAACCCTCGAATTGCGGCGCCCGCGGCTTGCCTTCTGCGTCGATCTCGCCGCGATCGAAGGCTTTGCGCTTCTTGTCGTCGCCAAGGATCTCGTAAGCCGAGCCCACTTCGGCAAAGCGCTCTTTCGCTTTTAGCTCCTTGCTTTGGTCGGGGTGGTATTTCTTGGCAAGCTTGCGAAAGGCGGATTTGATCTCCGCCTCGCTCGCCGTCTTGGATACGCCAAGAACGTCATATGGATCACGCATCTATGAGCCCATTCCTCGGCCTGAGCCTTCATGAAAAGCGCAAAGGCCATTGTCTCACCCGCACATTTGGCCTCTCACCCCGCGACGCGCAAGTCCAGGCGGCGGAAGCGCCGGTTGGCCATCAGTCGCCGGCCGCGATAGTGTTTGCATTGGCCTTTCTTGTCTTCCGTGGAGCATCGGCGCTTTGAATGAACTCAGCACGGCCGACTTTACCGAGGCTGTGGATCCGGTCGCGTTGTTTAAGCTTTGGCTTGAGGAAGCCGGGGCGACGGAAATCAATGATCCGGAGGCGATGACGCTCGCCACCGTCGATGCGGATGGCTTGCCCGATGCGCGCATGGTCCTGTGCAAGGGGGCGGATCAGCGCGGCCTTGTCTTCTACACCAACATCGAGAGCGCCAAGGGGCGCGAACTGAAAGGCCAGCCGCGGGCGGCAGCGCTTTTCCACTGGAAATCGCTGCGCCGGCAGGTCCGGTTCCGCGGGTCCATCTCCGAAGTGACCGCGGCCGAGAGCGACGCCTATTTCGCCTCCCGGCCAAGAGGGAGCCAGATCGGCGCCTGGGCGAGCGCGCAATCACGGCCCCTCCCCGCGCGCGGCGATCTGGAAGCGGCGGTGGAAGCTTACGAGCGGCGGTTCGGGAGCGGCGACGTGCCTCGGCCGGACTATTGGCGCGGCTATCGGCTTGAGCCGGTCGAGATCGAGTTCTGGCGCGATCGTCCTTCGCGCTTGCATGAGCGGATCAGCTTTACCCGCTCGACGCCGGAATCGGGCTGGGTGAAGCGGCTCCTTTATCCGTGAGTCGAGGAAGGAGCGACGCGGGTGACCCAGACGTTCATGGCCGCGGAGATTGCGGAGGCCGGCGCGGTCGTCCGCCGCCAACTGGCCGCCAACGCCGCCCTGACCGCGAAAGTCGCCGCGGATCTGCGGGCGCGCGAGCCGTCGTTCGTGGCGACGGTCGCACGGGGCAGCTCCGATCATGCGGCGCTCTATCTGAAACACCTGGTCGAGCTTAAGCTCGCGCTCGCTTGCGCTTCGCTCGGGCCCTCGATCGCCTCGCTCTATCACGCGCCGCTCAAGCTCGAGGGCGCAGTCGCGATCGCAATTTCGCAGTCGGGCCGAAGCCCGGATATTCTCGCCATGCAGCGGGCGGCGAAGGCTCAGCGCGCGCTGTCGATCGCCTTCGTCAACGACGAGGACTCTCCGCTCGCGCGCGAGGCGGACGCTCTTCTGCCGCTCTGCGCCGGCCCCGAGCGCTCGGTGGCGGCGACCAAGTCGATGATCGCCGCGCTCGTCGCCGGCGCGTCACTCACGGCCCATTGGAGCGACGATTCCGAACTTCTGGCGGCGCTGACGAAGCTGCCTTCGATCCTCGACGCATCGTCGGCCGCACCGCCCGCGACGGAAGCGATCGCGACGCTGGCCCAAGCCTCGTCCCTGTTCGTCGTCGGGCGGGGCGCCACGCTCGCCGTCGCCGCCGAGGCGGCGCTCAAGCTCAAGGAAACGTCGGCGATCCACGCTGAAGCCTTTTCGTCCGCCGAAGTGCTGCATGGGCCGGCGGGGATCATCAAACCGGGATTCCCGGTCCTCGCCTTCGCGCCCGCGGACGCCGCGCGGCCGGGGTTCTTCGACACGCTCGACCGGCTCGCTGCCTTTGGCGCAGCGCCGCTCCTCGTCGACACCGGGCCGCACCAACGCTGGCCGACTCTGGTCGCGCTTGACGGCGGCCACGCTCTGCTGACGCCGATCGTCGCGCTTCACGCTTTCTATCGCGTGGCCGAGGCGACGGCGCGGCAGCGCGGCCGCGACCCCGACCAGCCGCCCCATCTCAAGAAGGTCACGGAGACTTTGTGAGCCGTCGCTCGTCTGCACTGCTCGCCTGATCGCGTAACCCGCGGCTGGCGAGCAGCATTTCAATCAGGAATGCAAGAAGCGCGCCCATTGTGAGAAGCAGCGCCAGACCAAAGGCCACGAACAAGGCCACACCGGGTTGATCTCGAAGAGTCCCGACGAACAGAAGCAACCCCGCACAAGACGTTGCGACGCCACCCAGCGTTCCCATCATCACAGCGGCGTCGAGCACGTGGGACCTTCGCCGGAGGTAGGCGAGCCTCAGCATTAGTCGACGGCTGTCGACCGGTCCCGCCGTTTCCAATTGATCAGCCAGCGCGTCGACGCGATCGGCCACGCGGGCAAGGCGTGTCGAAAGGACGCCCAGGAGAGATGCGATTCCAGAAAGCAGGAAGACAGGTGTCAGCGCGACCTGGATGACGTGTGCAACGCCTTCGACTGTGTCCAGGCCGAACATGTGTCACCATCGTGCTTTTATCGAGACGGGTTTGAGCAAACCCATGCGGTTGCGTCAATTGCCGCCATCCGAGCCCCCCGACGAACTGCCCAAGGCGGCCTCTTCGAGATGACCCGCGCTTCGACCGCGCGAATTTGGATTGCGGGCGCCGGAATTGCTGTAAGTTCGACTCAAGACGCGCCGGCAAACGGCGCTCTTCTTTCAGCACGGGGGGGCGCACTTTGAGGCTTTCGATTTCCGCCGCCCTTCTCGCTCTGACCGTCGTCGCGTCTCACGCCGCTGACGACGCGAGCTGTCTCGCGTCGCCAACCCGCGCCTGCGTGCTGGCGATGGCCGTCAACGCGATCGAGCCCGTCCTCGCGCAGAAAAAGCCCGCCGATTCAGACCGCATGCTGGTGATCTGGCGGACCGCCGAGGCCATCATCCGGTCGGCGGCCGATTCGGGGCAGTTCGATCTGGCGATGCGGTTGGTGTCCAGCTTCGAGCCGAATTACAGCGGCATAGAAACCGGCCCGCTCTTCGTCGCGATGAAGCTCGCCGGTCGGGATAAGGACTTGTCCCCTGCGATGGCGCAGGATCGCTCAGCTGACATGTATACGGGGCCGGCGCTTGTCGCCAGCGGGCGTGAGGCGGATTTCGCCGAGTTCGCCAAGTCCCGCAAGCTCTCCGGCTACGACCTCGCGGGCATGCAGATGGCCGGCGACCTGATGGCTGGACATGCGGACAAGGCGCTCGCGGTCCTGGCGCCTTTCACAGGCGATGACCGCGCCAACGCGGTGACCGTGGCGCTTGAGATGCTGCTTCTCGCCCGACGGATGGACGCGAGCGGGCCGATGTTCGCCCATCTGAACCTCGCGACGGCCGATGGCGTGGCGACTTGCGCCAGAATCGCCGAGGGAACCAAGGACAGGGCGACTGCCGAACGATGCGCCGACGCGCTCGATGGCCTTCCCCCAAAGGCGAAGGCGGATTATTTCGGCGCCGGAACGGTCATCCCGGAAGTCGTGGGGGCGCTGGCCGCTGTCGGCGACTGGGAACAGGCGCTCAGTCTCGTTCGCGCTCAACCGAGAGATTCTCAGAAGGCCGCGATCGTCAAGCTCGCCAAGCATGCCCATTCGCCCCAACTGCTTCCGACCGCCCGGAAAATCTTCGTGTCAGGCTCGGCGGAGAGCGGCGCGTATCTCGTCAGGATGCTGATTCTCGCCGGCCAGCCGGCGGAGGCGGCGTCCTACCTCTCGACGGCGAAGGATGACAAGATCCGGGACAGATGGACCAACGCGCTGGCCGAAGCGCTCGCTGAAAGCGGCGATCCCGCCGCCGCCCTGCCGCACGCCAATGCGATTGGCGATCCCGTCCTTCGGGCGCGGGCCCTCGCCGCGGTCGCCGACGCGCTGAAAAGCTGACCGGCACATCACGGCGCCGCCGTTCGAAGGAACCGGCTCGCCAGAACAGTTCGTAGGCCCTCAGACCCGGGAACGCCGCGCATTGGCGCTCGTCCAATCCTGAAACGTGCTATTCTTGCACTCTGCCCAGCGCGGTTGTTTACCGATGCGCGATCAGCCGTTTAGGGCAATCCAAGTTTGGAGCGTCTTACTCACAGCATCCCAGAGGCGAAGGAGGGGCTAACCAATGGCGTCAGGGAGCAATGTTTCGCCGTAGCCAGACAGGTGGAGCGACGGCCCCGCCCCCCTTGAATGAAGAGGAAATAGAGTCATGGGGGACGGTAGCGGTCGCAAGCCTGGAAGATTCGCTTTCGTTGCAGCAGGCATGTCATTCATACCCGTGATCGGTATCCTGTTTGGGTTGATTGCCGTCGCGTTGGGGTTGGTCAGGTGGAAAAGCGGCGGTAGGAAGCTTGCGCTTATCGGCGCGGGCGGGATCGCGTTCAGCTTCATCTTGTATGGTGGTCTATTTTATTTTGGATTTGTTCAAAGAGGTGGAATCTATGACGATCTACGCACCAAGCTGGCTCAAAGCGATCTCAACTCAGTTGTACCACTAATAGAAACGTATCGACTCACCCATGGGGAGTATCCGGAATCGTTGGAAATTCTGAAAGCCTCTCTTCCGAAGGAATCTCTTGGAGCGACTATGCTCTATGACCCAAGGATATCTAAACGGAAATCTGAGTTCTTTTACTATGCCACATTTGGCTCAGATCACTATTACCTGCGCGGGGTTGCACCCGACGGCAAGCCATTTTCGCCGGGGGCGCTGGCGCCGGAAGTCGCAAAGGGCGGCGTCGGTTTAGGCCTCATGCCCAACCCTCCCGAGAATCCGCCCTAACAGGACTTCTTCCAATGCGTTGCAATCCCAGGCAGGGAAGGCTTCCGGACGCTAGGCCCGAAGGCCGACGGCGGCGCCTCTCTGCCTCGACTGATGGCCGGCAAAGCCAAGGCCCGCGAAGCCAACGAGCATCATCGCCCAGGTCGATGGCTCCGGGACCGCGCCACCGAGGATGAACTCGCTTCAATCAATCACGGTCTCTGCGCGAACCCTTGCAGCGCCTGTCATCATGAAGGCCAGCAACGCCACGCCGGCCATCAATACGCGCGTCAAAATTGACCCATGGATCGACCTCATATCCGTCTCCCACGCGCGCTCCCGCCGGCGGCGCCGTTCGCGCCCGGTTGCGTTGACCTCATACGCCTAACCGTTAGGATTGGGTCGGCTCTTTCGAGCCTTTGCCGGGCATGTCGACTCGCTTATAGACATCTGAAAGCCGCCTGTTATCGGCGATTTATGGAGATGACCGCCAGGCGGACGTCGATTCTATACATGCCGGCCAATTCGACTTGATCGAGGGAACAGCGTGACCAATTCAACCGCTCGCGTCCGCACCGAAAATGAAGCCGAAATTCTCGCTGACGTCCGACATCGATTTGAGACAACCGAAAATCCTCGTCTGCGACAATTGATGCTCGGCTTGATCGATCACCTGCACGCGTTTGTTTGTGAGAATGAAGTCACCTGGGCGGAGTGGGAAGCGTCGATGGCGTTTCTCGCCCGCGGCGCGGCGGTGACGAAGGACGGGCGCAATGAGTTTATCGCGCTCTCGGACTCGATTGGCGTATCGATGCAGGTGCTGGCCGCCTCCCAACCCAAACCTCCCGGTGCGACCATCCCGACGCTGATCGGTCCATTCTTCCTCAACGAGGCGCCGATCTTTCCGATTGGCGCCGATATCGCCAACGGGGCTTCGGGGCAGTTGCTCTATGCTCATGGTCGTGTGCTGGACACGTCTGGCGGGCCGGTAAAAGACGCGATCGTCAACGTTTGGCAGTCCGACGATCGCGGCCTCTATGATGTTCAGGATGATTTTAATCCTGAGAATATGTGGGGCCGCGGGCGGATTCGCTGCGACGCGGAGGGCCATTATGGCTTCTGGAGCGTGATGCCGACGGCTTATCCGGCGCCAATGGACGCCGCGCTCGGCGATCTCATCATGAACACGACGCGCAAGCACTGGCGGCCCGCACACTTGCATTTCGCCATAGAGACCAAGACCGCGGATCCCCTGTGCACCCACATTTTCGTGCGCGGCAGCAAATATCTGGACAGCGACGTCGCGTTTGGAGTCCGCCCTCAATTGATCGCCGACTTTCCGGAACATGGCCCCGGCGTGGCGCCGGACGGCTCCCAGCGAGATCAGCCTTATCGCACGCTGCACTTTGATTTCCGGCTGACCAAAGCGGGCAAGTAGGCGCTCATGCCGAATTCATAGTCAGGAAGCGGGATGCGCATAACTGAAACCGAACGCCACGGACATCGCCCCCGC
>DATDHT010000446.1:0-7400 GCA_036521435.1 Roseiarcus sp. | reverse complement strand
GACTGGATCTCACGCTTGCCCAATCAGCCCTTCGCCGGAAAACCAATCGCGCTGGAGACCAGTTCGCCGAGCTTGTTCGGGGGCCTGAGAGCGCAACTGCATCTGCGTCATATGTTCGTCTATCTCGACGGGCGCATGCTGAATAAGCCGGAGGTCATCATCCCTCAGGTCAACACGAAAATCGACGCCGCGACCGGAGAATTGACCGATCCGGCGACGCGCGGCTTCATCGCCGATCAGCTCAAGGCCTTCGCCGCGTTCGTGCGCGGTTGACGGGAGAGTTTGATTTAAGAAGGGCACCCCTGTGGTTAATATTGCCGCGTCAATATTCCAATATATCGGGCTCTTGGCCACGGCTTGCTTGGCTATTCTTTCCTTATTTTTTAAATTTACTGAAGATGAAACGAATAGCGACCGGAAGCGGCTCACACGACCGGGAAGGATCGCTTTTGGCCTGATAGTTGCGAGCACGATCGTCGGACTCGCGTCGACGATAGTCAAAGACGTAATTGATGCACAAAGTAGGATTGAAGTCGAGCTTCAACGTCAGCAATTGCTAGCGGAGACTCAACTTATATCTAAATCCTTTACAAGCTTAGAGATTAGACTAATTTTCGATCGGGATATGAATTGGCGTGACAATTCCTTTCTATCTACCGGTCTTTTTGAAAATTTATATACCTATTGGATAAAATATAATGTAACCGACGGAATAAATGCAGATTTATGTTTATCGAAGAAAATCGATCCTAAATACTTGATGTATAGAACTCCGGTTGACGCACTATACATTGAGAGAAGGAAAGAATTGATAGCAAAGTTTATAAAAGATGAAGCGCCTGCGTTAGCTAACAGCCTGCCAGACGATCTAGTTTTTTATGGCTCAGCCCAGGACGCAAAAGATTCTGGTTCAGAGGAGGCCATTTACTACGTTAGTTCGGTTAAATCACCCGTTTTAGATGTTCATTTCTCCGTCCCAGATCCGGACGAGAAGCTAATATACGGTATAAAAAATAGTGATTACAAGGCTATGTCTATAAAGTTAGGCGCTCAAGCATCGTATGTCCAAATAATAAACAGTGTAATCAAACTTGATTTTGAATTTACAACCAAGAATGTCACCATGGAAACAACAGATGATAACAATAGATTGACTGTTCAGAAATTATATCCAAATGTACTGCCAGATATATCTAATAGATTGAAATATATTGACGTTTACATGGAAGGTAAAATAGTCAAGAGGGTCTTTGATTCCGCAGTCAATAAGATAAAATACGCGCACGAATCCCAACTTAACTGGAAGGAAGACCGTTTTATAGGCCACTTGTTCGAACTTAAATTCGACCATGATCTGATGGTGGATTGGCAGCGACGAACCCTTTCTAGTGATTCAGCTGTTAAGGAATAAAGCTCCGGATGTAACAGGCTACCTGAGGGGCGTCGTCAATGAAAGTCTCGCTCATCCAGATGAACTCGATCAGCGACAAGGCCGCGAATATCGCCGCGGCCGAGGCGTTGATCGAGCGGGCGGTCGCCGAAGAGAGCCCGGACTGGGTGCTGCTGCCTGAACAGTTCGACGGGGCGGGCGGTGCGCGCGCCGAAAAGCTCGCCGCCGCCGAACGCCTGCCGGGCGGCCCGGCCTACGAGATGGCGCGGGGACAAGCGATCAAGCACCGCATCTTCGTCCATGCCGGCTCGATCATGGAGAGGATCGACGGCGAGGATCGCTACCACAACACGTCGGTCGTCTTTAATCGCGAGGGCGAGGAGATCGCCCGCTACCGCAAGATTCACCTGTTCGACGTGATGACGCCCGACGGAACCGCATACAAGGAGAGCGCGACGGTGAAGGCCGGCGACAAGGTGGTGACCTACGATTGCGAAGGCGTCACCGTCGGCTGTTCCATCTGCTACGATCTCAGGTTTCCCGACCTCTTCCAGGCGCTCATGGAAAAGGGCGCGGAGATGATCGCGATGCCCGCCGCCTTCACGATGCAGACCGGCAAGGATCATTGGGAAGTGCTCCTGCGCGCCCGCGCGATCGAAACCGAGACCTATGTGTGCGCCAGCGCCCAGACCGGCTCGTTCACGGTCGGCAACGAGCAGCGGCAGACTTACGGACATTCCCTCGTCGCCGACCCCTGGGGCCATGTGGTCGCCAAGGCCTCGGACGGGGTCGGCATTGTCTCGGCTCGGATCGACCCGGCCCGGGTCAGACGCGTGCGCGCGATGATCCCGGTCGCGGAGCATAAGGTGAAAATTTCGCGCAGCTGAAGCGGCGGCCTTTCGACCGATACGAGGGCCGGGAAAGAGCTGCTCACAGGTCCCCGATCGCTGCTCCGCACGGTGGGCAGCCATTGCAAGACTGCGGCGAAACCTTCAGATGGAGCGTTCAGTCCGAGTTGCCGCCGCGCCAGGCAAGGTAGAGAGGCGATCATGAGCCACGTGACTTATACAATAATCGAGCATGACAGCGGATGGGCTTATAAGGTGGGCGATGTCTTCTCGGAAACCTTTCCCAGCCGCCAACAGGCTCACGCCGCCGCCGAACGGGCGGCCCAGGAGCAGCGTGTCCCAGGACACAGCAGCGCAATCGAGTACGAAGACAGCTCCGGCCGCTGGCATGAGGAAGCGGAAAGGGGCGACGACCGCCCGGACACGGATGTCAAGGACTGACGCCCACCCCCCACGATCGCTGCCTACACTAAATTTCTGGTGACGCCACTGCCGGCGAATCACCCCGTTACGCGCTGCTCCAGGGATTGATCAGCGCGACCGCGACATCTTCGAAATCTTTGACGTTGCGCGTGACCAGGATCAGGTCGTGGACGATCGCCGTCGCGGCGATCAGCCCGTCGATGTCGCCGCGAGGTCTGAGCGCAGCGATGCGGCCCCATTCCAAGGCGATCCGGTCGGTGACAGGCAGGATTCGATCGGCGTGATCCTGCCGCAAGCGCTCGAGCCATTCCGTCAGGCGAGTCGCGGTCTGCGGGTCGGTTTTGCGTCGAAAGGCGACGCCGCGCATGATCTCTCCCAGGGTGAGCGCGCTCAGATAGATGCTCTCCGAGCGAACCGATCGCAGCCAAGCGACCGCTTGACGGCTGCCGCGGCGGGCCTCTGAAACGACATTTGTATCGACGAGATACAATTAAATCGCCGCGTCGCGACTTGGCGATTTGGCGCGCGCGGCGATGGCGTCGGCGAGGTCGGCGTCCCACGCGGGGCCTGAAAGAAGATCATCGACCAACGAGGGCCGATCGCGCACGAGCGCATCGTAGGCGGCGGCGGACAGGACCACCGCGGCTCGCTCGCCCCGCAAGGTGACAGTCTGCGGCCCTTCGCGTCGGGCGCGTTGCACGACTTCGCTGAATCGATTCTTTGCGTCCTGCAGAGGCCAGTCCATGCGCGATCCTAAGGCTAGACAGTCTAGCTAGATACGTCGAAGGGAGCGCGTCGTCAATGGACGGCCAGGCCTGCGCCGGCGCAACCGGAGAGAACCGATCGGCCCGCGGGTGGCCACGGTCGGCTGAGCCCGTGGTGGGTGCAGCCTTGCTCGGGACTCGAAACAGCATGACTTTGGACGCGTTGTCCGTCCGCGTGCTTTCGTTTCCGACGGCCAAGCCCGTCCCGCTGCCGGGCCGCAAAATTGAACGTGTGGCCACGATAATTGTGTTTGGCTGCGAAACGCCCGCGCGAGATAATGCAAGCGCTTCAGCGGACGGCGCGCGTGGGCGCGTTCCTTTAAACCTAAGAGGCTAAGAGCGTTGACGGGCGCGTTGAACCGCGTGCGAAAGACGTTGAGCGGGAACAAGCGCCAATGGCCGAAGACGAACTCGACCTTAAGACTCTTGGCGACGACGAACTCGTCTCGCAGATGCACGACGACCTCTACGACGGCCTCAAGGAGGAGATCGTGGAGGGTGTGCGCATTCTGCTCGACCGCGGCTGGGCGCCTTATGACGTCCTGACCAAGGCGCTGGTCGAAGGCATGCGGATCGTCGGCATCGACTTCCGCGACGGGATTTTGTTTGTGCCGGAAGTGCTGATGTCCGCCAATGCGATGAAGGCCGGCATGGCGATCCTTCGCCCCCTTCTTGCGGCGACCGGCGCGCCGAAAATGGGCAAGATGGTGATCGGCACCGTCAAGGGCGACATCCACGACATCGGCAAGAATCTGGTCTGCATGATGATGGAGGGCGCCGGCTTCGAAGTGTTCGATCTCGGGGTCAACAATGGCGTCGACAAATATCTCGAGGCGATCGAGAAGCATCAGCCGGAAATCGTCGGCATGTCGGCGCTCTTGACCACGACCATGCCCTACATGAAAGTCATCATCGACACGCTGAAGGAGAAGGGCATCCGCAATGACCACATCGTGCTGGTCGGCGGCGCGCCGCTCAACGAAAGCTTCGCCGAGGCGATCGGCGCCGACGCCTATTGCCGCGATGCGGCGGTTACTGTCGAAACCGCAAGGGCGCTGCTCGTCCGCCGACAGGGCACCCTGGAGGCGAAAGAGCAGGCGGAAGCGGCGGTGTGACCCTCGCGCCCGCAGTCCGGAGGGTGTCACCCCCGCACAAGCGGGGGTCCAGAAAGGCGCCGCGGGCGCCCGATACGGCGTCCTCGCGACAAACGTCCGCGCCTCCTGATCTGGATCCCCGCGTTTGCCGGGATGACAGTCGCGGGGAGCGCGCGTCCGCCGAAGTCTTCGCTGAAGCAAGCTACCCCCGCCGCCGCGAAGGCGCACGCAAAGTTCTGGTCATCGCTTGTGGCGCCTTGGCGCGCGAAGTGCTTGCGCTCAAGCTCGACGCCATCGATGTCGCCTGCCTGCCGGCGCAACTCCACAATTCCCCCAAGAAAATCCCGGAGGCGATGCGAGCCAAGATCCGCGCCAATCGGGAGGCCTACGACGAGATCCTCTGCCTCTATGGCGATTGCGGAACCGGCGGCGAACTCGATCGCGTGCTGGCGGAAGAAGGGGTGAGCCGTATCGAGGGCGCGCATTGCTACGCCTTCTATGCCGGCGAGGAGGCCTTCGCGGCACTCGCCGAGGAAGAGCCGGGCACGTTCTACCTCACCGATTTTCTCGTTCGCCATTTTGACGCGCTCGTCATTCGGGGCCTCGGCCTCGACCGCTTTCCTGAGTTGCGCGACGACTACTTCGGCAATTACCGTCGGGTGGTCCATCTCGCGCAGTTCGACGATCCCGATATGGAGACGAAGGCGAGGGCGGCGGCTGAAAGGCTCGGCCTCGCCTATGAGCGCCGCTTCACCGGCTTGCGTGGGATCCGCGCGTTTCTCGAGGGCGCCACGCAAGAGAAGGACGCGCCGTGGCCAGCCTGACCGTGCTTTACTGGCGCGACATTCCGAGCCAGGTCATCGTGAAAGCCGGGCGTGCGTCGGCCAAGCGCCAATTGTCGGAGCGGTTCATTCGCGCGATCGATGCGGCCGCGATGCATGCCGACGCGAAGAGCGCCGATGCTTATCTTAGCCAGTGGCGGCGGGGCGAGCCCATGCCTTGCGGCGAAGATCTGGAAAGCGAAGCTGCGGCCGCCGCCGAGCGGCTGGAAAGCGAATACGATACGCATCGCCTGGCCGTGCTTGCGAAGCATGATGGCCGCGAAAACCCGGCGTGACGCGCGAGTTGCGTGCCGGCCCCGCCTATGTCACCCCCGCGAACGCGGGGGTCCAAGGCCGCGGGGAAGGTCTTTCCGGACAGGACGCCGCACTCCTGGATGCCCGCTTTCGCGAGCATGACAAGACGGACGCGAGAGCACACGACCGAATGACTTCAAACCGGTTGATCTCTTGACCCATCGCGTTGTCTTCACACCGTCCGGCAAGCGGGGCGAGTTCGCCGAAGGCTTAAGTCTGCTCGAGGCCACGCGCGCGCTCGGCGTCGATCTCGATTCGGTTTGCGGCGGGCGAGGCATTTGCGGCCGCTGTCAGGTCGACATCGCCGAGGGCGATTTCGCCAAGCACGCCATCCATTCCAGCGCCGATCATGCGACGCCGTCGGGAGCCGTCGAGGCCCGCTATGCCTCGAAGCGCGGAGCGTTTCCGTCCAGCCGCCGGCTCGGCTGCCAGGCAAAAATTTGTGGCGATCTCATCATCGACGTGCCGCCCGAAAGTCAGGTTCATCGGCAAGTCATCCGCAAGCGCGCCGAGACGCATCCGATCGAGATCGATCCGGTCGTCCGTCTCTATTACGTCGAGGTCGCCGAGCCGGACATGCACGAGCCTGCGAGCGATCTTCGCCGCCTCGAGCAGGCTTTGCGCGAGCAATGGAATCTCAACGAAACGCATGTCGATCTCGCGACGCTCGCCGGTTTGCAGAAGGCGTTGCGCGCGGGGCAATGGAAGGTCACCGTCGCTTTGCGCAAAGCTTGCGACATCGTCGCCATCATGCCGGGCTTCGCCGACCGCGCCTTTGGCGTCGCCATCGATGTCGGTTCGACCACCATCGCCGCCCACCTCACCGATCTCACGAGCGGCGAGGTCGTCGCGGCGGTCGGGGCGATGAACCCGCAGATCCGCTTCGGCGAAGATTTGATGAGCCGGGTCTCTTACGTGATGATGAACCCGGGCGGCGACAAGGAGCTGACGCGCGTGGTGCGCGAGGCGATGGACGCGCTGATTGGCGAAGCCGCGCGCGAGGCCGGGGTCGCACGCAACGAAATCCTGGAAGTGACGCTGGTCGGCAACCCGATCATGCATCACCTCGTGCTTGGCCTCGACCCGACCGAGCTCGGCGGGGCGCCGTTCGCGCTTGCCCTCGACGCGGCTTACGAAGCGCGTGCGCGCGAACTCGGCCTCGATGTTGCGCCCGGCGCCTTTGTCTATGCACTGCCCTGCATCGCCGGACATGTGGGCGCCGACGCCGCGGGGGTCGTGCTCGCCGAGGGCCCCCATCTCAAGGACGAGCTGACCCTTCTGGTCGACGTCGGCACCAATGCAGAGATCGTGTTCGGCAATCGCGAGCGGCTGTTCGCCTGCTCCTCGCCGACCGGCCCCGCGTTCGAGGGGGCGCAGATCTCCTGCGGCCAGCGCGCGGCGCCAGGCGCGATCGAGCGCGTGCGCATCGACCGCGCGACGCTCGAGCCCAGGTTCAAGGTGATCGGCTGCGATCTCTGGTCGGACGAAGCGGACTTCGCCGCAGCGACCGCGATGCTCGGCGTCACCGGCGTTTGCGGATCTGGGATTATCGAGGTGATCGCCGAGATGTTCCTGGCCGGCATCGTGTCGGAAGACGGCGTGATCGACGGCGAACTCGCCGGCCGGACTGCGCGGGTCGAACAGGTCGGCCGCACCTTCGCCTATGTCCTGCACGAGGGCGGCGGCCCACGGCTTCTCATCTATCAGACCGATGTGCGCGCGATCCAGCTCGCCAAGGCCGCGCT
>DATDHT010000445.1:0-7310 GCA_036521435.1 Roseiarcus sp. | reverse complement strand
GGCGGGAATCAGGGATAGCAGGCGCCCCATGCGGCTTTTGGTTGTCGAGGACGATCGGGATCTGAACCGTCAAGTTTCGGCTGCTCTTGAGGCTGCCGGCTATGCGGTCGACCGCGCGTTCGACGGCGAGGAGGGCTGGTTTCGCGGCGACACTGAGCCTTACGACGCCGTCGTGCTGGACATCGGCCTGCCCAAACGCGACGGAATCTCGATCCTCGAAGCCTGGCGCAAGGCCGGGCGCACGATGCCGGTCTTGATCCTGACCGCCCGCGACCGCTGGAGCGACAAGGTCCAGGGCATTGACGCCGGCGCGGACGATTATGTCGCCAAACCCTTCCACATGGAGGAAGTGCTGGCGCGCCTGCGCGCGCTGCTGCGGCGCGCCGCCGGCCACGCCTCGAGCGATCTGACGGTCGGCCCGGTCAGACTCGACGCCCGCGCCGGACGCGTCACGGTGAAAAACATGGCGATCAAGCTTACGAGCCACGAGTATCGCCTATTGTCCTATCTCATGCACCACACCGGGCGCATCATCTCGCGCGGTGAGATCGTCGAGCATCTCTACGAGCAGGATTTCGACCGCGACTCGAATACGATCGAAGTGTTCATCGGCCGATTGCGCAAGAAGCTCGGCGTCGACATCATCAAGACCGCGCGCGGCCTCGGCTATGCGGTTGGCGTCGAGGAAGAAAGCCCGGCGGCTAAATAGAACGCTCACGCCCTACGCGCCGCCCATCGGAAGCGATCAGCAGCTTTCCCACGAGAACGCGTTCCTTTGAATAGAGCCATAATTTAACATACATTTGTATTCTGTTAATATAGCGATGAGAGGACGCGACGCTCCCTTTTTTGAGGGCGAAACTAAAAGGGGTGGTAACGCACTGAAAACATTAGGGCGCGAAACTAAAAATGCGGCTAAGAGCGCGTGGCCACGAATGCGCGTTCTCCCCGTACGGCCCGCTTCCGGCTCACTGGAGCCAAGACACCCCGAGGCCCGCAGTACTCTAGCCCTCGTCCTGCGGCGTCGCGCAGCGGCCTCGAAAGCCTGGCCTGAGCTTGTCGAAGGGGACGTTCCAGTAGGCCCAATAGGGAGTCACGGCGGCGTCCTTCGAGACGCGCCTTCGGCGCTCGTCAAAACGAGGGTCGGAGGAGCTAAACGAAACGCGCAAAAAAAGCGCGTCCCGCTAACTCTTCCGCATGGCGACGAAGCGCGCGGTTGCGCGCAAGATGTCGCCCTTGGCGCCCGCAGCCGCGTCGACCGCGGCGATCGCCGCATTCACCAGGCGGTCGAGCTCGCGGCGCGCGCCTTCGAGTCCGAGCGCTCCGACCAGCGTGCCCTTGTTCTGGTCGGCATCCTTGCCGGCGCGTTTGCCGAGCGTGGCCGCATCGCTTTCGACGTCAAGAATGTCGTCGGCGATCTGGAACGCGGCGCCGATCGCGCGCCCGTAAGCTCCAAGCGCCGCGCGCGCCTTCGCGTCCGCGCCACCCAGGATCGCTCCCGCCTCGACGCTGAATTTGAGCAGCGCGCCAGTCTTCATTGCCTGCAGGAGCCTGATCTCCTCAACCGAAAGCGGCGCCGTCGACTTCTCGGCGTCGATGTCGAGCATCTGTCCACCCACCATGCCCGCGAGACCCGCGCCTCGCGCGAGCCCGAAACAAAGCGCGACGCGCACTTCGGCGTTTGAGTCTGTCGCCGGGTCGGCGAGGATCTCGAACGCCAGCGCCTGCAGTCCGTCTCCGGCGAGAATCGCTGTCGCCTCGTCAAAGGCGCGGTGGGTGGTCGGGCGCCCGCGTCTCAAATCGTCGTCGTCCATCGCCGGCAGATCGTCGTGGATCAACGAATAGGCATGGATGCATTCGATCGCCGCGCCCGCGCGCATGGGACCATTGTCCGTCCGCCCCAGCGCCCGCGCCGTCTCGATGGTGAGGAAGGGTCTCAGCCGCTTGCCGCCGCCAAGCGTCGCATAGCGCATGGCCTCGATCAGGCGCTTCGGCCGCGCCGGCTCGCCGGGCTTCGGCTCGCGGCTAAGGAGCAGGTCGAGCTCACGCTCGATTGAGCTTTGAGATTCGGCGAGCCTGGCCGCGAAGGCGCTGTCGTCCATTGGCGCGGCTAAGTCCCTACGCGCCGTAATCGGCTGGGTTGAAGGTTCGCTTGGTCGAGCAGAATTCGCAGGTGACGCCGATCAGGCCATCGTCGCCAACCATCTCCCTGACCTCTTCCGGCGGAAAAGAGCGCAGCATCGCGTCGACCCCCTCGGCGGAACAGCGGCAAACAGCGGCAAGCGGCGTCGGCGCATAGACGCGCACGCCGCGCTCGTTGAACAAGCGAAACAGGAGCCGCTCGCTTGACAGCGTCGGGTCGATCAGTTCGTGGGCTTCGGTCGTCGCCGCGCGGGTCTTGGCCTCGGTCCACGTGTCGTCTTCCGTAATCGTGTGCGGTTCGACGCCCTCGGGCGCGTCGCCCGGAGGGAAGTCCGCCTGCAGCCGCCGCCCACCCGCATCCGGCAGATATTGGACCACAAGGCCGCCGGCTCGCCAAGCCGTACCGCCAGCGGTGACGATCTCGCCGACCGCGAGCCGAACCAGCGTCGGGATCTGCTCCGATCGTTCGAAGTAGTGATGCGCCGCCGCTTCCAGTCCCTGGCCTTCAAGCGCGATCACGCCCTGATAGCGATTCATCTCGCCGCCCGGATCGATGGTGAACGCCAGATGGCCGTGGCCGAGCAGGTCGGCGCCGGCGCGAGACGCGGACTCGAGCTTTTCCTTGTCGAATCGGGCCAGCGCCCGCAAATGCGACGGGGCGTCGAAATCCACCAGCAGCATGGTGACGGGTCCGTCGCTTTTGGTCTGCAATTGAAAGCGGCCGCTCGTCTTCAGCGTCGAGCCGAGCAGCGCCGCCAGCGTCACCGCCTCCCCCACCAGCCTCGACACGGGCTCGGGATAGGCGTGGCGCTTGAGCAAAAGATCGATCGCCGGCCCCAGGCGCACCAGGCGACCGCGCGTACTCAAGGATTCGACGGCGAACGGCAGCACGATGTCGTCGACGAGCTCAGCCGAGGCGGCGCGCTCAAGCACGCTCATGGCGTGGCTCCAAGACACCACGCGAGCACGCCTTTCTGGGCGTGCAGGCGGTTTTCGGCCTCGTCGAACACGACCGATTGCGGTCCGTCAATCACTTCGTCCGTCACCTCCTCGCCCCGATGGGCGGGCAGGCAGTGCATGAAGAGGGCGTCCGCCGCGGCGTGGCTCATGAGCTTGGCGTTGACCTGGTAGGGCGCGAGCAGGTTGTGGCGCCGGCCCTCGTCTTCGTCGCCCATCGACACCCAGCAATCGGAGATGATCGCGGCGGCGTCTTGCGCCGCAGCGACCGGATCGACGCCGACCGCGATGTTCGCGCCCGCCTTCCGCGCGGCTTCGAGCCGCTGCTTGCCTGGCTGCAATTCCGGCGGACAGGCGATTTCGAGCCGAAAGTCGAATCGTGCGGAAGCGTCGATCCAGGACGAGAGAACGTTGTTGTAGTCGCCGGACCAGGCGATCTTGCGCCCGCGGATCGAGCCGCGCTTCTCCTCGAACGTCATGAGGTCGGCCAGCACCTGGCAGGGATGCGACTGCTTGGTGAGGCCATTGATCACCGGAATCGTTGCGCGCGCCGCCATTTCCTGCATGTCGTCATGAGCGAGAATGCGAATGACGATCGCATCCACATAGCGCGAGAGCACGCGCGCAGTGTCGGCGATGGTCTCGCCGCGGCCCAGTTGCATCTCAGCCCCGGTCAGCATGATCGACTCGCCGCCGAGTTCGCGCATGCCGACATCGAACGAGACGCGAGTGCGGGTCGACGGCCGGTCGAAGATCATTGCCAGCGTCTTGCCGATTAGCGGACGCGACGCCGCCTCCGCGCCTTTGACCCGCGCCGCCTTAATCGCCGCGGCGCTGTCGAGGATGCCGCGGAGTTGCCCGGTGGAAAGCTCGAGCAGGTCCAGGAAATGCCTGGGCTGGGTCTGAACCGTCGCGTTCATGGCTCTTTCAGTTGATCGCCACCGCGAGGCGCTCTTTGACCGCTTCACAAGCGGCGTGGAGCCGCCGAACGCCTTCGGCCATCTCGTCGTCGGTGACCACGAGGGGCGGAAGAATCCGCACGACGTTGTCTCCGGCGGGAATGAGAAGAAGCTCCTCCTCGAAGGCCGCCTCGGCGAACTTGGCCGGAGGAACCTTCAGCTTGAGGCCGATCATCAGCCCCTCGCCGCGAATCTCCTCGATCACATCGTCGTGCCGATCCTTGAGCTCCGCCAAGCGCTGACGCATATCCAAGCCGAGCCTCGCGACCCGCTCGAGGAAGCCTGGGGCCAGAATCACGTCGAGCGTGGCGTTGCCGACCGCCATCGCCAGCGGATTGCCGCCGAACGTTGTCCCGTGAACGCCGGTGGTCAGTCCCCGAGCGGCGTCCGCGGTCGCGAGGCATGCCGACATCGGGAAGCCTGCGCCAATGCCCTTGGCGGAGGTGAGGATGTCCGGATGGATGCCGCAATGCTCGTAAGCGAAGAACCGCCCGGTGCGGCCGACGCCGGTTTGCACTTCGTCAAAGATCAAGAGGAGGTCGCGCCGGTCGCAGATCTCGCGCAAGCCGCGCAGGAACGCCGGCGCAACCACCCGCACCCCGCCCTCGCCCTGAATGGGCTCGATCATGATCGAGCCCGTTTCCAGCCCGATCGCCGCCTCGACCGACTTGAGGTCGGTCAGGGGAATCTGGTCGAAGCCGTCGACCTTGGGGCCGAAGCCATCGAGATATTTGGCCTGGCCGCCGGCGGCGATCGTCGCCAGCGTGCGGCCATGAAACGCGCCTTCGAAGGTGAGCGTGCGGTAGCGTTCGGGATGGCCGTCAACCGACTGGCGCCGGCGCGCCATCTTGATTGCCGCTTCGTTGGCCTCGGCGCCTGAATTGGCGAAGAAAACAAGGTCGGCGAAGGTGGCGTCGACGAGGCGCCGGGCGTAACGCTCGCCTTCTGGATTTTGATAGAGATTCGAAACGTGCCACAGCTTCGAACCCTGCTCGATCAGGGCTTCGACGAGATGAGGATGGGCGTGGCCAACCGAGGTCACGGCGATGCCGGCGCCGAAATCGAGATAGCGCTCCCCGGTCGTCGACGTGAGCCAGCAGCCCTCGCCTCGCTCGAAAGCGACCTTGGCCCGGGCGTAAGTGGGAACCATGGCGGAAGTCGCGTCGGCGAGGCTCACCGTCAACTCCTTGTGCTAGCTCGAGAAACGCGCCTCTCAAGATTGGCGCGCGGGTGGCTCAAATAAAAACGCCGCCCCGCAGGGCGGCCGCCAAGTGCGTCTGAAAAGCATAGCGGAAGGCGCACTATGCGGTCAAATCACACAACCGAGCGCGCACCAGGAGCCCCCAGCGGGTTGCTTAGGCTTTTCCGCCCAGCAAGCCCAACGCACGCCGACGCTTCGCCGCGAGACCGAGGCCCGCGAGCCCGAGCAGTAGCATCGCCCAGGTCGAGAGTTCGGGAACGGCGGCCGTTGTAATCGGGGGAGGGTAGGTTATCGGCGGCGGGTCGAGTATGGGGGCGAGTATCACGGGCCCGTCGCGGGTAACCTTGCCGGTTGCGCCCAGGAGAACTCCGCTCGGACCACTAGAGAACACGTCGCCAAAAGAAACGTCGCCTTCGGCGAAGCCAGCCCACGTGCCCGACTGGGGCGCCGCAAACAACAACGCGAGCGTATCGCCTGCGCTGTTGGCGGCGCCGATAACCCCAACCGATGGGGTGACCGACAGGGATACGCTTCGGTTGAAAACGGGGCGCCCCTGGACACTGATGTTGATAGACGTCAACGTTTCACTGGCGAAGTCGTTGCTGAAGTCCAACTTGACCGTCCCGGTGAACGGGACGAGAGGGCCAAAGACGCTGCTGAAACTGCCCGACAGATTGAATGTCTCGACCACGCCCGCTTTAGCGGCGGGGGCCGCGATCATGGCGAGCGCCGCTAAGACGGCCGCCGATGTGAATCTATTTGTCCACAAAGACAACAACGTTTGCCCACCAGCCAAGTCTGCTTCATAGGTCCCCCGAAAAAGCCCTCGGGGGACCGCTTTACGGCCGCTTCACGCCTACACCATTAACCACCACGCGACTACAACTAAACACCACGCGACGAAATTATTTTGTGATACAGGTCACACAACGATTGCGCGCATCACGCAACCCCGCTTTCACGCGAGCCGCATCGCGCAAGTTCGGCGCCACGGTCGCGCCCCAAACGCCAATTTTCACATAGATTCAATAGACTCGGCTGAGCGTCAAAAGCCCAACGAGAGGTAGCGAGGCTCTTTGTCGCCGCTGTGACAGGGCGCGAAACATTTTCTCACGCCCGGCGGCGCTGCGCCACAACCCGCGGAAATGAAGCGCGAGCCGACTTCCACGCGATTCGCTGTCGAGAAAGACGCCCGCTGCCGTCTCGGCTCGGTGAAATGCTATCGCCTTGATCCGACTCAAGCATTCGAAGGCGCGCCTCGCTTCCCTCAACCCAAACGCGAAGAGTTGGGGAAAAGCCTGTTCAACCGGCGCCTGGGACTCTTGCGCGAGATTCAACGAGTAGTGTAGTTTTCACGTTGAGGCCCACGAGATGTCGTGGGGAGGGTTCCAAATCGAGTGCTGGTCAGCGTTAGGCCCGGCGGGCTCCTCGCCGGGCGACGGAGTGGGATTCTGCGTATTGCGCCGCCTTTGGCGAGGATTGACGAACGAGGCGACAAATGGCTTGGACGGACGAGATAGTCGAACAACTCAAGCAGCATTGGATCGATGGCAAGAGCGCGAGTCAGATCGCGGGCCTGCTCGGCAATGGCGTGACCCGCAACGCGGTGATCGGAAAGGTGCATCGGCTGGGCCTGGCAGGTCGAGCTAAAACGCCGAGCGCGAGCGTTTCGCGCCCTCGGCGCCTGGCGCCCCCGCCGGCGCATCGGGTCGCCGGCCCGCGCCTCAACGCTCCCGCCCCTCGAATCATGCGTGGGGCGACTGCGTTCGCGCTCGCCCCACAGACCTTGGCGGAGCTTGAACAGCCTGAGTTCGAGAGCGTCGTCCTGCCGATGTCGCTCCGGGTGACGATCGTCGAACTGAAAGAATCGATGTGCCGCTGGCCGCTGGGCGACCCGGCGACTTCCGAAGTCCGCTATTGCGGCTCGCCCGCGGCGTCCGGCCCCTATTGCACGTACCATGGCGGCCTCGCCTACCAGCCGGCCCAGGACCGGCGACGCGATCGCGATCGCTCACGACGGGCTCTCCCGCGCTAAGCGGACCGCGCGCGGG
>DATDHT010000444.1:0-6902 GCA_036521435.1 Roseiarcus sp. | reverse complement strand
GGTCTGCCTTCTTCCGGAAAACGACTATCAAAAATGGCAGCTGCAAGATCCGGACGGCCGGTTGCGCTGGATCTATGAGCGGATCCACTTTGACCCGACGCCGATCGACATCGCCATCGTCGGACCCTCCCGCGAGCAACTCGGCTTCAGTCCCGCCGCCATCGAGAAGGATCTCGCGCAGCACGGCAGGCGCCTCAATGTCGTTAATTTCGCTCTGCCGGGCGCCGGGCGCGACATCCAATGGGCGATCCTGAACGAGCTGTTCAAGGCGAAAGCACCGAAGGTGATCGTTCTCGGCGTAGAGGACCAGCCCTATCCATTCGGCCATTTCTTTTTCAAATATGTCGCCCCTGCGGAGGCGATCGTGTTCCCCCCGTCGCCCTTCCTTCACAACGCCCTTTACAATCTCGCCTATCTGCCAATCCGCAAACTGAAGCTGTTCGGCGCCAATCTTTTCCCCGATCTGTTCGGCCTCTCAAAGCAATTCGATCCGGAGCATTACGCGAAAAACCGCACCGACTACACCACGAGCTTCATCGGGGACGGCAAGCTGGTCGACATGGAGCATCAGGTTCCGCGCGCGACTCTCCTCGCTGAGCCGCGCGAGCAGGTCCCGCGAACCTTGGTCGCGCGCGTGCTCACTCGGCTGAACGGCGGCGAAGATCACCTCTTCACGAAAAAAATCGCTCGCGAGGCGAAAGCGCATGGCGCGCAGCTGGTCTTTGTCCACCTGCCGATGTTCGAAGGCCCGCAGACGGTCAGCGACGAGGATTTTCTCAAACAATTCGGCCTCGTCCTCAACTACGGCGACCTCGCGCCGCACGACGAATTGTTCGAGAACTGGTCGCATTTGAACCACGCCGGCGCGACGATCGCGAGCGCCAGGCTCGCGGATGCGATCGCCGGTCTGGGCCTCTGATCGAAGCCCTGCTTGGCAAGCAGCTTTTCGCTGGCGGAAGCGGATCGGGTAAGGTTATGTGCGCGCTGCCGGCCGGGAGCCGAACCTAACCAGAGAGAATAACAATGATCCGCGTGGTCGCCATCATCACCGCCAATCCGGGCCGCCGCGACGAGCTTCTAAAAGCCTTCCGCGCCAACGTTCCCAATGTGCATGCCGAAAAGGGGTGCATCGAATATGCCGGTCACATCGACGCCGCGAGCGTCGGCCCGTTCCAGGCCGATTTCGGGCCCGACAGTCTCGTTGTTCTCGAATCCTGGGAGAGCCCGGAGGCGCTGAGGGATCACGTCGCGGCGCCGCACATGAAGACCTACTCGCAGAAAACCAAGGATCTGATCGCCAAACGGACGATCCACGTCCTGTCCGCGGTCGACTAGACCCCTTGGCCTGAGAGCTTTCCCGCCTCCGGCGGGGGACTCGAGCCGATCGCGGGAACGCGCGGCGCGCGGCCGGATTGTGGCGCGCGACGCGCCGCGCAGAGGTTGAACAGAGAGATTTGGATTGCGGTCCGCCACGATTATTGCTGTGCTGCGAGAATAAATGCGGCGTCGCCCGTGTTTAGGAGAGGGTATTATCGGGGAGAGGCTCATGAAACGCTTAGTGGCAGTAGCAATGGCGCTGGCTTGCGGCATTACCGCGGTGTTGGCCGACACCGATCCGATCGCGGAGCGGCGAGCGCTGATGAAGCACGACGGCGAAGCCGCGAAGATGCTGTTCGGCATGTCGAAGGGCAAGATCCCGTTCGATCTGGCGACGGTGAAGGATTCCCTGAAGACCCTCGACGAGGGCGCGACGAAATCCGCCGCTCTGTTTCCAGACAACAGCAAGACTGGCGGCGGGACGGCGGCGCTGCCCGCGATCTGGGAGAACAAGGCGGACTTCGACGCCCGCTTCGCCCAATTCGTGAAGGACGTCCAGGCCGCCCAAGCGGGAATTACGGATGAGGCGACATTCAAGCAATTCGCCCCGGCCGTGTTCAAGAATTGCGGTGGCTGTCACGAACTCTACAAGGCCAAAAGCGGCTGAGACTTGAGTTCGCCCGCGCGCGGGTTTTGAGCTCGCCCGCGCGGATGAAATGGGTTGCCGCCGTCCTTGCGGTCGTCATCGCCGCCGGGGCTGCGTTGGCCTGGGCATTGTCCGCGCCTCGGCCGCGCTATTCGGCGGAGGAATGGCAAGCCCTCGGCCTCGCCGGCGACACCGCTGCTGGCCGGCTCGTTTTCTACGCCGGCGGCTGCGAGTCGTGCCACAAGTCGCCGGGGCAGGACGATCCTTTAAAGCTTGGCGGCGGGCTCGAACTCAAGACGCCGTTCGGGTCGTTCTACCCGCCGAACATTTCCAGCGATCCGGTCGACGGGATCGGCGCCTGGCGCCCCGTCGATGTCGCCAACGCGCTTCTGTCTGGCGTGTCTCCAACCGGCGGCCATCTCTACCCAGCCTTCCCCTATACGTCGTATCAGCGCATGACTCCGAAGGACGTCGCCGATCTCGCGGCGTTCCTGCGCACCCTGCCGCCGGTCAAGGGCAAAGCGCCAGCGAACGCCCTCCCCTTTCCCTTCTCCATCCGCCGCGCCGTCGGCTTGTGGAAGCTCCTCTATTTCGACAATGCCGGCCTTCGCCCCGACCCCTCCCAAAGCGAACAATGGAACCGCGGCCGCTATCTCGTCGAGGGCCCCGGCCATTGCGGCGAATGCCACACGCCGCGCGGCTTTCTCGGCGAGATGGACTTGAAGCAGGCCCTCACCGGCGCGCCCTTGCCCGACGGCCATGGCAAGGCGGCGAATCTGAGAGGCGGCGGCTTCTTGGACTGGACCGACGCCGACATTGTCGAGGCTCTGACCAGCGGCTTCACGCCGGCCGGCGACGTCCTTGGCGCGGGCATGACCGCTGTCGTGCGCAATCTCGCCGAACTGCCCGAGTCTGACCGTCAGGCGATCGCCGCCTATCTCAAGAGCCTGCCCGCGCTCGGGCCGGCCGCGCCAGCGAAGCCGTAGTCCCGTTCCTCCCGCATCGATGTCGGAGCTTTACCCCCGCGCGCCGGCGGATGGCCAACTGGCGCCGAGAGCGGATGCGCCTGCGCCGCATCGCCGTAGGCAACCGAGACCAGCGGCGAGCTTAATGTCCGCAGGCCGAACACTATCCGTCGAAAAGAAAAAGACTGAGCCTGAGTGCGGGTTCGGCGCGCCGGGGACGAAGATCGAGACGAGGCCGTTGCTCAGCGCTTCGGTTTGAACGCCGAGCTGCCATCCCCCTTCCATGGGAACAAACACGACAGGAAGCTCCCCGATCTCGGCGACGCCCAAGGCGCTTGCGCTCTCCTGCTTCAGATACTCGTAGGCTGGAATCTTCGACAGCACCGAAACCTCCAGTACGTTGACGAGGCGTTGCGCGATCACCGTCTGAGCAATGAGCCCCGCAAGAAGGCAGACGAGCGCGATCGTCGCGATCGAAAGCGCCGTCGCCATGCCGACGCTTAAGTCCGAAACCCCCGGAACGTAAACAACAACGGCGCGTATGCCCGTCTTTGCATAACCGAACGCCTTGGCGAGGACGACGATCAGGACGACGATTGGCGCCAGGAAAATAACGCCACCGAGAATCGTCGTCCGCGCGAATTGAGCAACGGTTTTCATCCGATCATCTCCTCCAGATCGGTTGCGTATGGGCGCGTCTCAGCTAGCCGTCCAGACCGGAATCTCAGTGACGAGGACGATCAGGCAGGCCGAGCATCTCGCGTCTGCGTGGCGGCTCGCCTAACCGACATCATCCGCCTCTATGGAACAAATGCCCGCCACCGAGCGTGTTGTTGTGAAAAGGACTCCGAGCGGCACGGGCTCATTAATCCAAGGTCGAAGTGAAAGATGCGAAAGCGAATTGGCGGCTGCAGTTGCGGTCAAGTGAGGTTTGAGGTCAGCGGGGAGCCCCTCCGAGTCGGTCTTTGCCACTGCCTCGTATGTCGAAAGGAGACCGGCTCGCTTGGCAATTTCTTTGCGGTCTGGCCGTCAGAGCAAGTCTCGGTGACCGGGAAAACCCAAAGCTGGAGGCAAACCACCGACAATCGTCACTTTTGCCCCATATGCGGGTCTTCAGTGTTTGGGCTTATCGATCGCGCCAACGAAGTCGAAATTCGCGTCGGCGCCTTCGACGATGCGCCCACGGATTTCACGCCCGTTTATGAATTGTGGACGCCGCGACGCGAACGCTGGCTCGTTCCGATTGACGGCGCAGAGCAGCATGTGGGCAACAGGGCCTGACGATAGCCCTACGCGTCGCTGATCTCCCCTCACGGTTCTATCGCGCTTGAAGTCGCCATTGCGGGGATGCGATGCGTTGCGCGACAGATGCAGGCCGTTCACGGCGCCGCCGGAAACCTCGTCACGTCTTTCTCATCGCGCCGTCCACACGAGGATGCCGGCGGCGATCACGATCAGGCTCATGCCAAGCGCTTCGCGCAAGCTCGGCGGCTCGCGAAACATTTTCAGCGACACGACCTGGGCCATCGGGACCTCGATCAGCGCCAGCGTGCGCACCGGCGCCGCTTCGCTCAGCGCAAAGGCGACGAACCAGAGCTGCGACGCGAGCGCGCCCATGAAGCCGGCGAACAGCGACGAGCGCCACGCTTCAATGATCGCGCGCGCCCCGGCGCGATCGAAGGCGACGAGATAAAGCCCGAGCGCTGCGGATTGAATCGCCAACCCAACCACCAGAATCACCGACGCGGACAAGACCAGTGAAGGGCTCCCGACGCCGATCACAGCCGAGCGGAAGCCGATGGCGGCGAACGCAAAGAAGGTCGCAGAGAAGATTCCGAGCGCCGCCGATCGCCAGTCGTCGGTCAACGCCTTGCGGCTGGGGATCGCCATCAGCGCAACGCCGATTGTCGCCAGCACGATCGCCGCGATCAGCGCCGCCGTCGGCGGATTGTTGAGCGCGACAAGGCCAAAGAGCGCAATCTGCGCGGCTTCGGTTTTGGTATAGGCGACGGCGACGACGAAGCTCTTGGTTCGCATCGCCGCCAGCATGAGAGAGGTCGCGATCACCTGCGAAACCGCGCCGAAGACCGTCCACGCGAAATTGACCGCGGTCAGCCGCGGCGCGCCAAAGCCCGTTACGGCCATAAGGCCTGCCAGGAACATCAATGCGAATGGCAGGCCGAACAAGAACCGCACCTGAGCCGCGCCGACCGCGCCAAGCGCGCCGATGAGGTCGCGCTGCATCGCGTTGCGCAGCGTCTGTGCGCTCGACGCCAGAAGCGTGACCGGAATCCAAACGCCGCCAACGGCCATTGCCAACCTCCACTCACCCTTGTATCGCGCTTGAGGCCTTCGTCGAGCCGCGATGGGTCAGCCGGAGGGGAAAGGTTCGCGCGAATTGCCGCGCGCGTTCGGAGTGACGAGCGGCGCACTTCCCGCGCGCCAAAAACACACGTTGCGCGCCTCGATTCTGAAAGACGATCTGCCGCCAAACTGAAAACACGGAGGGAAGCATGGATCTCGGATTGAAGGGCCTGCGCGCGGTCGTGACCGGCGGCACCAAAGGCATCGGGCGCGCTGCTGCGGATATTTTCGCTGCGGAGGGCGCAGGCGTCGCCATCTGCGCCCGCAGCGCCGACGAGGTGAAGGCCGCGGTCAAAGCCTTGAAGGCCAAGGGCGTGCACGCTTACGGAGCGGACATCAACGTAGCCGACAAGGCCGCGCTGCAAACATTCATCGCCGACAGCGGCAAGGCGCTGGGCGGAATCGACATTCTGGTCGCCAACGTCTCCGCGCTCGCCGCGCAGGACGTGGAAGAATCCTGGAGCAAGGCGTTCGACGTCGACATGATGCACACGGTGCACGCGGTCAACGCCGCCCTGCCCTTCCTCGAAAAATCAAAACACCCGTCGATCGTCATCGTCTCGTCGGTCTCTGGCCGCGAGGTCGATTTCACCGGTCCAGCTTATGGCGCGATGAAAGCAGCACTCATTCATTATGCACAAAGGCTCGCCTATCAGCATGCGGCGAAGATGATCCGGGTCAATTCGGTTTCGCCGGGCAACACCTATTTCGAGGGCGGCTTCTGGCAGAGCGCCGAAAAGAACCTGCCCGACATCTATAAGCACGCACTCTCGTTGAACCCGACCGGGCGGATGGCGAAAGCGGAGGAGATTGGCCGCGGCATCGTCTTTCTCGCCAGCCCCGCCTCGAGTTACACGACCGGAACCAATCTGGTGATCGACGGAGCCTTGACCCGGGGCGTGCAATTCTAAGCGGGGACCGCAGGCGCGGGTCCAGAGTTTCGGCCGGAATCTGCACTGGCGCCAGGTTTTAGGGGGCCGCGCCGGCCGCCATGTTTGATCGTGAAAACAAAGAAATATCAGAAAACAATTCTCTTTCCTGGAAGTCTGTAGTATAGATCTTTCGATCGTCAAAAGCCGACCGTCAACGGTTCTGTTGGGAGGGTCCATCCGTCGTGCTCGCAAAACGGGCACCGAGGAGGGCCTGGGCGGCCGTATTGCGGGAGAATGACAAGAGGCCAGGCGCAAGTCGGCCCATGCTGCGAAACGGCGAAACGAAACGCCGGTTAAGTCCTTGAAAATAAACAATCCCGCGAAATCATTGATTCACCACCGCCAATGATTTCAACGACTTACGACCGGGGTGCGAAAGGTTTCATTTCGCCTGGCGAAACGTTGGTTTCGTTTTCGCTGCTTCAGGCCCCTTCCTGGCCCGAAACGCAATGGCCGGTCCGTGGCCATCCTCCTTCTGGCCGCTTCGGAATGAAGGTTGGGTCTCGAGGTTGGGGCGGGAAAAAGTTGTAACGTGACGTAACTCGCAAGCCGTGCCGTTTTGTGAGTCGGATTTGTCACATTGTGCGGGGAAAGCGGGTTTGATTGGCGGATTTTGAGAGACAGGGCGGGCTGGATGTGAGTCAAGGTATGGATGATTCTTCCGCCCGAGATCGAGGA
>DATDHT010000443.1:0-4397 GCA_036521435.1 Roseiarcus sp. | reverse complement strand
CGGATCGCCGTCGTTGGCCGCAACGGATCGGGCAAATCGACCCTGTTTCGCATCGCTGGCGGCCAGATGATTGCTGACCGGGGAAGCCGCTTCGTCCAGCCTTCCGCGCGCCTTGCCTATTTGCCGCAGGAGCCGGACATGTCCGGCTTCGCCACAACGCTCGATTATGTCCTTGCCGGGCTTAGCGACTTCGACAACCCGTATGCCGCCAGAGCCATGATGGAAGAACTCGGGGTCGACCCCGAGGCGGATCCGACCCGCCTTTCAGGCGGCGAAGCCCGCCGGGCGGCTTTGGTCAGGATTTTGAGCCCGGAGCCCGAAATCCTTCTGCTCGACGAGCCGACCAATCATCTCGATCTGGTCGCGATCGAATGGCTGGAGGCGCATCTTGCGAATAGCCGTTCGGCGCTGGCGCTGATCAGCCACGACAAAAGGCTGCTCGCCGACCTGACCCGCGCCACGATCTGGCTCGATCGCGGCCGCACCCGCCGTCTCGATCAGGGCTTTGGCGCGTTCGAGGCCTGGCGCGACGTGAAGCTCGAGGAGGAGGAGCTCGAGCGCCACAAGCTCGACCGGAAAATCGTCAACGAAGAGCATTGGATGCGCTACGGCGTCACCGCGCGCCGCAAGCGCAACATGCGCCGCGTCGGCGAGCTTGCCGATCTCAGAACCGAGCGACGTGAGGCCCTGCGGTCGGTCGGCGTCGCCGCCATGATCGCGCAAGACGCCAAAACGTCGGGTGCGTTGGTGATCGATGCCGAGCGGATCAGCAAATCGTATGGCGATCGCGAGATCGTGCGCGACTTTTCGATGCGGGTCATGCGCCGCGACAGAATAGGCGTCGTCGGGGCCAACGGGGCCGGCAAAACCACACTCATCAACCTTTTGACCGGCGCGCTCGAGCCAGACTCAGGCTCGGTGCGTCTCGGCGCGAATGTCAGTATGGCCACGCTCGACCAGCAGCGCGCTTCGCTCGAACCGACGACGACGCTCGTGGATGCGCTCACCGGCGGCGGCAGCGATTATGTGACGATCAACGGCGAGCGCCGCCATGTCATGGGCTACATGCGCGACTTCCTGTTCCCCCCCGAGCAGGCCCGAACGCCGATCGGCAAATTGTCGGGCGGCGAGCGGGGGCGCCTGATGCTCGCGATAGCTCTGGCCAAGCCATCCAACCTGATCGTTCTCGACGAGCCGACCAACGATCTCGACATCGAGACGCTCGATCTCCTGCAGGAGCTGCTCGGCGACTATTCAGGCACGATCCTCATCGTCAGCCACGATCGCGATTTTCTCGACCGTGTGGCGACGTCCGTCATTGTCGGTGACGGGGATGGGCGCTGGGTCGAATATGCGGGCGGCTATTCCGATATGGTGGCGCAGCGCGGCTATGGTCTTGCCGGTCCGCTCGCTGCCCCGGTTCAGACAGCGGAGAAGGCGGACAGACAGCCGGCCGAACGGGCCGCGCCGAAGCGCAAGATGGCATTTAAGGAGAAACGGGCTCTCGAGACGCTGCCCGGTCGAATTGAAAAGCTTCGCGCCGACCTTGGCGAGCTTGAGCGCAAGCTCGCCGACGCTGACTTTCCGGCCCGTCAGCCGGCTGCGTTCGCGTCCGCGACCAAGGCTTATGCTGGATTGCGCGTCGAGCTGAGCGGGGCCGAGGACGAGTGGCTGGGACTGGAGATGCTCCGCGAGGAGCTCGAGCAGCAGTAGAACGGCTCAGTTCGAGAATTGCCGGCCTTCCAACCGCTCGAGGAATTCGATCGCATCGCGCGTCGAGAGGATCACAGCGCGCGATTGGGCGATGGAATCCTCGATTTCGGCGACCAGGCGTCGAAGAAGATTGAGCGGCTGGTGATCCTCGACCGACAACTTGTGGAAGCGGAGATGGGAAGTCGCTGAACGAGGGCTGACCATGGATTGCTACCCCAGAAGACGGCCGGAGAACTCGCTGGGCGAAAAATGGTTCCATGCCGCCATCATTGAAGCTCGACATGGTTAACGCGCGAGCCGTTCAGCGCCTCCCGCTGCGCCGCCCGGAGGCAAGCGCCCAGAGCGCTCGGGTGGCCAGAACCTCGGCGAGTCGTGTTTCAGCCCGAACGCGGGCGCTGGCCTGCCGGACCGCGGGCAGGCGCTCGGCGATCGACACCGTGGTCCAGCGTTCGGCCTGTTTCGCCAGCGCCCGCCGCGCCGACATCGGCAACTTCACGAACAGCGTCTGGCACGCGGCCTCGAACGGACGGCCCTGATCCATCTCGAGCCTGAGCCGATGCAACAAAGTCAATCGCGCGACAAGCCGGATCATCAGATAGTCCGCGTCGCCGCCGTCGTGGAAGAACCGGGCGACCGCCGTCTCGACCGCAGGCAGATCGCCGAGCAACGCCTGGTCGATGACGTCGTCGAGGTTGGACGGGGCGGCGTCGGCGACGATCGCCTCCACGTCTGCGGCGGTGATTTGCGACTGACCCTGGGCATAGAGCATGAGCTTCGTGATCTCGCCGCGCGTCGTTCGGCGGTCGGCGCCGACCATGTGGACGAGGGCCGCGCGAGCGTCGGGCGCGATCGTGAGCCCCGCCGCGCGGGCTTCGGTGTTGATGAGGGATTCGAGGCTGGTCGAATCGTCGGGATAGCACTCGATCGAAGCGCGTGCGGCCGAACTTTCGAACGCGGCTCTTAAGCCCGTTCCCTTCTTGAGTTGCCCGGCCTTGATGACGATTGTGCAGTCCGTCGGAGGGCGGGCGAACAGAGGCTCGAGCGCGGGCAGGAGGTCGCGCCCTTGCGCGTCGATCCAGATCGCCCGGTCGCCCCCGAACATGGAGATCGCATAGGCTTCATCGGCAAGGATGCCGGAATCGCGCGCGACCGCGTCGCCCTCGAGGCGCACAAGGCTCATCGGGTCCGAATCGTCGCCGATGCGGCTGCGGATGATGGCTTTCACCCGTTCGTGCGTAAGCCCCTCGTCGAATCCATGAACGAGGCAGAAGCGAATCTCCTTCGGCAATCGCTGAATGAAGCCGTCAGCGGCGGCGCTGCTCACCAGGGTCATGGCGTCGCCCTCAAGTCAGGCTTTCGCGCGACTAGGAAATCGTCTAGCACACGACCTCGCTTCCCCCTGACATAACGTGATGGACCATGGCGACTTTCAAGCTCCTGCTTTTTCCTGGCGATGGCATCGGCCCCGAGGTTATGGCCGAACTCGAGAAGATTATCGATCATTTCAACGGCGAGGGCGTCGCAAAATTCGAGATCGAGAAAGGCTTGGTCGGCGGCGGCGCCTACGACACGCATGGAAAGGCGATCAGCGACTCGGACATGGACCTCGCGCAGTCGGCCGACGCGATCTTTTTGGCCGCCGTCGGCGGTCCGAAATGGGACGGCGTTCCCTATGATGTCCGCCCGGAAGCGGGCCTGTTGCGCCTGCGCAAGGAGCTCGGCCTTTACGCCAATCTGCGGCCGGCGATCTGCTACCCGGCGCTCGCTTCGTCTTCGTCGCTCAAGCCCGAGATTGTCGAAGGTCTCGACATGATGATCGTGCGCGAGCTCACTGGCGGCGTCTATTTCGGCGAGCCGAAGTCAATCACGGACCTTGGCAACGGTCAGCGGCGCGCGATCGACACCCAGGTCTACGACACCTACGAAATCGAGCGGATCGGTCGCACCGCCTTCGAGCTGGCGCGCAACCGTGGCAACAGGGTCACCTCCGCCGAAAAGCGCAATGTGATGAAATCCGGCGTGCTGTGGAACGAGGTGATGACCGCCCTGCACAAACGAGAGTTTTCGGACGTCAAGCTCGAGCATCTGCTCGCCGACGCGCTTGGCATGCAGCTTGTCCGCGCGCCAAAGCAATTCGACGTCATCGTCACCGACAACCTGTTCGGCGACATGCTGTCCGATGTCGCGGCCATGTTGACGGGTTCGCTTGGTATGCTTCCCTCCGCCTCGCTCGGCGACGTCGATCCGAAGTCGGGCCGGCGCAAGGCGCTCTACGAGCCGGTCCACGGCTCGGCGCCGGACATCGCCGGCAAGGGGGTCGCCAACCCGATCGCCATGATCGGGTCGTTTGGCATGGCCTTGCGCTATTCCTTCGGACTCCATGGCGCCGCCGACCGGCTCGACGCGGCAATCGCCGGCGTGCTCGCCTCTGGGTTCCGAACCGCCGACATCCGCGGCGGAGAGGAGGCGACTGTGTCGACGAGCGAAATGGGCGACGCGATCGTCAAGGAGCTGGAGCAACAGGCCTCCGGGAGCCTCACCGACGAGGAGAACTAGGCGGCTCCGCCCTCACCATCGCCCCGTTCGCGGACACAAAGCTTGCATCTCCGTGCCTTCCTCTATAACAAACGATCTGTTCGGCAAAGAGAACAGGTCGTTTTGTCATTGGGTATTTGAAGGCGGGT
>DATDHT010000442.1:0-4252 GCA_036521435.1 Roseiarcus sp. | reverse complement strand
AAACTCTCCTCGCGTCCGCCCCAGTCATAGTCGGCGGCGCCGGGAGGCGCGGCGTCATCGAACAGTTTCTTGTAGGCGACGACGCTCGCGATATTGGCTGGCGAGTTCAGCGTCGGCTTGCCGTCCTTGTCGAGGATCGAGCCGCCGAACTGGCGATTGTACTGCATCCAGTCCTGCGCCACCGCCGGACCCTTCTGGCCATTGGCGACAAAACCGTAAGCCTTCTTGCTCTTGTCGGTCAGCTTGATCGCGTCGGCGACAAAATCCTCCATCGTCTCCGGCGGCTTGAGACCAGCGGCCTCATAGAGATCCTTGCGGTAGGCCAGCACATTGGCGTAGCCGGCGAACGGGAACGCGACCTGCTTGCCCTTGTAGCCACCGAGCGAGGCCATGAGCGAGGGATAGATGTCATCGACCTTGATCTCGGCGGCGTCGCGCTTGATCCAATCGGTAAGATCAACGGTGTAGCCAGCCTCCGCGAACTGACCGGACCAGACGATGTCGACGGTGGCGAGGTCGTAGCCCTTGGTGTGGCCGACATAGTCGGCAGTAATCTTCGTCAGCAGCTCCGGGTAGCTCAGGATGTCGACGTTGACCTTGGCGCCCGTCAGCGCCTCGAATTCCGGCGCGATCGCCGCCAGCACGGTGGCGAACTGATCGTTCTGCGACGCGAGGTTGAGCGTCACGCCCTCGTAAGGCTTGTCAGCCGCTCCCGCGCCGGAAACGCCGGGGTAAGCCAAAACACCAAGCGCGAGCGCCGCCGCCTGACCGATGAACGGTTTCATGCCTGACTTCTCCCTGATGACGATGAGGCACGCTAACACCTCGATTTTCGTAAGAGCAATCAGATTGTTCGGCGACCAGACGAACAAGCGGAGTTTGCTGAGGGCGCGACCTTGGCGCCAGCGCGCGCCAAGACTATTCTTCGCGACCCGCTATCCGGGACCCCCAGCCATCGTGCGTCTGCAGCAGGCAAAACCCCATGTCCCTGAAGGTCCTTTTCATCGGCGGCACCGGAAACATTTCGCTGTCCTGCGTCGCCGAGGCGGTCACGGCCGGCCATCGCGTCTCGGTCTTCAATCGGGGGAAGACATCAGTCGATCTGCCTCCGAGCGTGACCGCCATCGCCGGCGATCTCAAGGACACGGCCTATCGCGAGCTCGGGCGAGCAGGCTTCGACGTGGTCTGCCAGTTCATCACCTTCACCCCCGAGCAGATGGCGGACGACATTGCGACCTTCGGCGGCGGGGCCGGCCAGTTCATCTTCATCTCGTCAGCCTCGGTCTACGAGAAGCCGCCGCGGCGCTATGTGATCACGGAAGAGACGCCTACAATTAATCCTTTCTGGACATACAGCCAGAACAAGATCGCCTGCGAAAACATACTCAAGCGCTCGAGCGGATTGCCCTGGACCATTGTGCGGCCGAGTCACACCGTGCGCTCGATGCTGCCGACGATTTTCAATGAGGGCGACGCCCTCGCGCGGCGAATGCTCGCGGGAAAGCCTCTGATCCTCGCCGGCGACGGCGCAACGGTCTGGACACTGACGCGATGCGCGGATTTCGCCATGCCGTTCGTCAAACTGTTCGGCGTCGCCCAAGCGCTCGGCGAGGACTTTCACATCACCTCGGATCATGCGTACACGTGGAACGACATCTATGCCAGGATCGCCGACGGTCTCGGGGTCAAAGCCGATATCGTTCACGTGCCGACGGACACGCTCGTCCGGTACAATCGTGAGTGGGAAGGCCCACTCATGGGCGACAAGACCTGGTCGGCTTTGTTCGACAATTCCAAGGTCAAGCGGGTGGCGGGCGACTTCGCTTGCGAGAAGGACCTCGCGCGCGTGCTCGCCGAGCCCATTGCGCATGTTCAGGCGCGCCTATCCGCCGAGGGAACCAAGGCCCAGGAGCTTGATCCGCTCCTCGATCGGATCGCACGGGAACAGCGTAAACTGGGAGCACTCGCCTCGTAAGGCGCTTCCGCCCAGCAGCCTTCCTCGTTTTATGATTTCATCGCACTGGCGAGGGACCATATCCGCCCTCCTGCGCGCGAGGCTAAGTCTCGGTGAGTGCGAGGCGCTTCCCAAGCCGCGGCGGATGCGATAGCAACTTGAGCACGCGCATTGGAGGAACTCATGAGCGCGGCGTCGGCGCGCGCCATCGCTTCACATCGGAACGTCTCGACGCAGGACGGCCTCGAGCGAGCCGTCGCCTGGTCGCGGCAGTGGAGCTGGGAGTTCCCGTTCTGCCTCGCCAATCACCTGCCGATGGTCCTGGTCGCCCTGCATCGCATGGGCGCAAGCGATGAGCGGCTGGAAGCGTATTGCGATGCTTACCATCAGCAGAACGGGCTCGTTCCCGCACCGGAACCGATTGGCGCGATCACACGCGACAATTGGCGCGAGTTTTTTGGTCAGCGCGAGCGCGAAGCGGACTATCGAACATTTTTTGCCGGCGAGGTCGCGCGGCTCGGCGCAACGCCAGCCGCCCTGCTCTACCTGCCGGAGCTGATTCCCGGCATGGCCGCGAGCGCAACGCACGCGCTCATGCGCATGGCCTATGCGACCATGACGGACAGCGACGAGGAGACCGGAGTGTCGCTCGCCTATTGGGCTGCCACCTATCTTTCGCTCGGCGCCTCGCGAGGCGCTAAGCCTTTGACCGACGATCCAGCCGAGGTTCTTGCGTTCATGGCCGGCCCGGCATCGTTTCGTCACGTCGAGCCCGAGCGCGATCTCTTGTGGCACTTCATGCGCGCTGTGTCGGAGAAGCCGGAATTCGCGCTTGTCGTCGATAGGCTCGCGATCGGGCCGGAGACCCATGACCGCGTCGCCCGTTGCTCCTTAGCGCTCTATGCCGCGACGCTCGACTTCTGCGCATTGCATGCGGTCACGGGCGCGCACTGGCTGAGGCTCATGGCGCCGCGCACGCCCGACGCGGCGACGCCGCTGCGCTATTTCTGGCAGGCCATCGCATCGCTGGTCCCGAAGATCGGCTTTCCCGCTCTGCCAGATGAGGATGAGCTGGAGGCTTGGCGACGCGCTCGCCTGCCCGACTGGCCCGAGATCTATCGCGAGGCGGTCGCGCGCGACGACGAGCATGATTTGAGCCTGACTTTCTCAGCCGGCGAAGAATTCAGGCACTATGGCGATCGGCTTTATCAATATGCGGCGGCGAAGCGCTTGAGCCTCGTCTGATGATCCTGGCCAACGCGTGCCTTCCCCAAGGCGGCCTCGCCGATGTCGAGATCGCCGGCGGCCTCATCACCGCGTGGCATGCGCCCGGAGGCGCCGATCAATCCAATGAGCGCATCGATCTTAAGGGCGCGCTGCTCCTGCCGGCGTTCGTCGACGGCCACATCCATCTCGACAAAACGCATTGGGGCGCGCCGCGGCTACCCCATGTCGAAGGACAGAGCGTGCGCGAGCGCATCGCCGCCGAACGCGTCGAACGCCATCGCGTCGCGCTGCCGATCGAGGCGCGCGCCTCGGCGCTCATCCGAACGCTGATCGCCAATGGCACGACGCGCGTGCGCAGCCACATCGACATCGACAACGACGTCGGCCTCGCCAATCTGGAAGCCGTGCTGCGCGTGCGCGAGGCCTACCGGGACTGGATCGACATTCAGCTCGTGGCCTTCCCGCAAAGCGGCGTGACCACGGAAAAAGGCGCGCCCGAGCTCTTGGCGGCGGCGCTCAGCGCCGGCGCAGACTTGATCGGCGGACTCGATCCCGCTGGCTTCGACGGCGACGCCAAGGGCCAGCTCGACGTCGTCTTCGGCCTCGCCGACAGGTTCGGCAAGGGAATCGACATTCATCTCCACGATGGAGGCGAAACCGGCGCTTCGGAGCTCCGCGACATCGCTCAGCGGACGATCGCCGCTGGCATGCAAGGCCGTGTCGCAGTCAGCCACGCCTTCGCCCTCGGCTCGATCGCGCCGGACCTGTTTGCAAAGACCGCCGACGCGCTTGCCCGCGCTGAGGTCGCGATCATGACATCGTGTCCGCCATCCGCGCCCGTGCCGCCGCCGGGCAAGCTCCGCGCTCGGGGCGTGATAGTGTTCGCCGGCTCCGACAACATTCGAGACTGCTGGTCGCCTTACGGCAACGGCGACATGCTCGACCGGGCCGCGATCATCGCCGAGCGGCATGCCTTGTTCACGGACCGCGAGCTTGAAGATGCGTTCGCGCTGACGACCGTGGAAGCGGACAAGGCGCTTGGCACGCCTCAACGAGAGCTTCGCGTCGGCG
>DATDHT010000441.1:0-11010 GCA_036521435.1 Roseiarcus sp. | reverse complement strand
GTCATGCCGCGATGGCGACGAGAAGACGGCCGTCGCCTGCACCCGCGACAGTCTCGGTTGTTATTCGGGCGCCGATCTCGCGTTCAAGAAGATTGACAGTTTGCTGCGCGGACACTGGGCGGCGGAGCTCGCCGAGATCGTCAAGTCCGGCCGTTTCCGCCGGATCGTGCTCGCGCCTGCGGTGCCTGCTCATGGCCGCCTCACGCGAGACGGCCAACAGATGCTGGCGCAACCGTCCGGCGATCCCGTACTGATCAAGGACATCGCGGCGGAGCTTAAGCGTCACGGCGTCTCTTCTGACGGCGTCGACTGCGAAATCGTCCTGCGCGACGCTGAGAGCGACGCCGACCTTGATGCGATCGCGAAAGATCACGCGAATGAACCGGCGACGCTGTGGTGTGGCGCGGCCGGTCTGGCGAGGGCCCTCGCGCAAGAGCCGCCGCGGGCCGCGCGCCCGCTCAATCAACCGCATCTCGTGATTGTCGGCTCGCGCCACCCGGTCACCCTTCGTCAGGTCGAAGTCTTCCGCGCCGCGAGGCCGGATTGCCTGGCGCCCATGACGATCGAACCCAGTTTTGCCGACCGCGTCCGGATCACGCTCGAGACGTTCGGTTGCTGCGTGGTCGTGCCCTCCCTATCGTCGGGTCTGACCGAGGGCGAAGCGGCCGAACGGATCGCCCGCGGCCTGGAGATGCTTTCCGGCCGTCTTCCGCTGCTTGGCGGGCTGACGGTGGTCGGCGGGGAGACATTCGCTGCACTGTGCCGCGTGCTGAAAGCAACCCGGCTTCGCGTGGACGGCGAATTCCTGCACGGCGTTCCCGCCTCCCGCATGGAGTCCGGCCCTTGGTCAGGAACGTTCTGCGCCTCCAAGTCCGGCGCTTTCGGCGAGCCGGACTGGCTGCTCGGGCATCTGAGGCCGCGCTCTTGACGTCGCTCGACCTCCAACGGCCTGCCTCTCGCTGGTCGCGCTTAGGCTCATTAGCTTGCGTTTACTCGCACTTCTTCGAAAGGAAGTCCGCTCTGGTTGCGTCGGCGACTTGGCCGGCGGCGAGCCGCTTGCTCGGTGCATTCCCGTATCGCTAAGCTCGGATCCTCATGAAGACGATCGGTTTCCTCTCTTTCGGGCACTGGACGCCCTCGCCGCAATCGCAGACGCGCTCAGCGGCGGATGCGCTCCTCCAATCGATCGATCTCGCCGTCGCGGCGGAGGCCTTGGGTGCGGACGGGGCCTATTTCCGCGTTCATCACTTCGCCCGTCAGCTCGCTTCGCCTTTCCCGCTGCTGGCGGCCGTGGGCGCCAAGACCAGCTGTATCGAGATTGGCACGGCAGTCATCGACATGCGCTACGAAAACCCGTTCTACATGGCGGAGGACGCCGGGTCAGCCGACCTCATCGCGGGCGGCCGACTGCAGCTTGGGATCAGCAGAGGCTCGCCCGAGCAGGTGATCGACGGGTGGAGCTATTTTGGCTATCGGCCAGCCGAGGGCCAAAGTGACGCCGACATGGGCCGGCGCCATGCGGAGGTGTTCCTCGACCTGCTGCGGGGCGAGGGCTTCGCGCAGCCGAACCCGCGGCCAATGTTTCCCAATCCGCCGGGTCTCTTGCGCGTCGAACCGCACTCAGAGGGCCTGCGTGATCGGATCTGGTGGGGCGCCAGCTCCAACGCCACGGCAGTTTGGGCGGCAAAACTCGGAGTGAACTTGCAAAGCTCGACCCTCAAGAACGATGAGACCGGAGAGCCGTTCCACGTCCAGCAGGCCGCCCAGATCCGGGCCTTCCGCGCCGCATGGAAAGAAGCCGGGCATGCGCGCGAGCCTCGCGTGTCCGTTAGCCGCAGCATCTTCGCGCTGGTGGACGATCGCGATCGCGCTTACTTCGGCCGCGGCGGCGAGGAGAGGGATCAGGTTGGCTTTATCGACGAGAAGACACGAGCGATCTTCGGCCGCAGCTATGCCGCCGAGCCAGACCTTCTGGTCAAGCAACTGAGAACAGACGAGGCGGTCGCGGAGGCTGACACTCTGCTCTTGACGGTCCCGAACCAACTTGGGGTCGCTTACAATGCGCATGTCATTGAGGCGATCCTGACCCACGTCGCTCCGGCGCTCGGCTGGCGCTGACCGAACTCGTCCGCCTTCACGGACCGGACGGGCCTTCCGCCGCTCCAGAACCGCGAGCTTCCCGGGACGGCAGAAGGGTGCGCAAGCGCTTGCCTGCGGCGACGAGGTGCGCGCGCATGGCTTCGCCCGCGGCGTCCATGTCGCCGGAGGCGACGCCGTCCGCGATCGCGCGATGCTCGGCGATCGTGCGCCCCTTGGTCTCCGGGATGTAATAGGTCTTGGGATACCAGATCCGGACAATCGACTGGATGGTCGACCCGACAGTTTCGAAGATGGGGTTCCGGGCGGCGTGAGCGATGCCCAGATGAAAACGGGTATCGCTGTCCATGAACGCGCCATGGTCCATCGGCTCTGAACGCATGTCTTCGATGGTCGCGTCCAGTTGCGAAACGAGATCATCCGTTCGGTTGGCGGCAGCGCGGCGCGCGCATTCCACTTCGATGAGCACGCGGACGTCGACGAAGTCGTCAAGATTGCCTTCGCTGAGCAGAAGGCCCCATCGAAAACCGCCGGACAAAAGCTCTGACGTCGGCTCGCGAACGAACGAGCCTTCACCCGCACGCGCCTCCAGGACGCCCAGCACGGCGAGGCTTTTCACCGCCTCTCGTATCGTCGAGCGCCCGACCTGGAACCGGATCGCCAACTCCTTTTCGGAAGGGATGAGATCTCCCGGTTTCCAGACCCTCTTCATGATCAGGTCAGTCAACGCCTTTACGATCTCCTGCGGGAGCGTCGCGCGGGTCAGCGGCCTGATCAGCGTTCCGGTATCGCTCATGAGCGAATTGCGACCCAAACTCATGCTCGTCAGCTGCCAAAGCCTGCGCTGCTAGCCGTGCCTCGCTTCGAGACGTCAGCGCCAGGCGGCTCGCGCTGGAGGCGCATGAGCGGCTCCCCGGTCTGCACCCTCATCGCATCCCCCGACAATCGGCTTGACAGCTGTTGTTCATTAACTTCACAATATCAGACATTCAGAATAACGAAAGCGGGAGCGAAATGTTTAAGCAGGCATTGGATCGCCGGGCCGAGCAGGGCAGGCCCATCCAGGTCGGCTTTGTCGGCGCAGGCCGTATGGGGACGGGCGCGGTGTGCCAGATCGGCCTGATGAAGGGCATCCGCAACGCCATCATCGCCGACATCAGCACCGAGCGGGTCGTTCGTGCATTCGAGCTCTGCGGATATCGCCGCGAGGATGTGGTGGTCACCGACTCAGTTGCGCCCGCGGCGGACGCCATCCGAAGCGGCAAGCCGGTCGCGACTCAAGACGCGGAAATCCTTTCAGAGCTCCCAATCGACGTTGTCGTCGAGGCGACCGGAAATCCTGACATCGGCGCCCGTGTCGCGATGCGGTCGATCCTGGCGCGCAAGCATGTCGTGATGCTCAATGTCGAGACCGACGTGATTGTCGGCCCGATCCTATACAAAATGGCTCGGGCCGCCGGTGTCGTTTACACCGTGTCCTCCGGCGACGAACCGGGCCTGATCGCCGAATATTATGATCGATACGCAGGCCTGGGCTTCGAGGTCATCGCCGTCGGCAAGGCGCCGTCCAGCATCGGGCTCTTCGACCGGTATGCGACTCCCGATAGCGTCGCGGAGGACGCGAAACGCCTCGGCGTCAATCCGCACTTCCTCGTCACCTTTCGCGACGCCACGAAGACCATGATCGAGATGGCTTGCATCTCGAACTATACCGGCCTGATCCCCGACGTTCGCGGCATGCACGGGCCGGTCGCGGGGGTGAACGAGATCCCGCAACTCTTCCGGCCGAAGAACGAGGGCGGCATCCTGAACCATCGAGGCGTGGTCGACTACGCCCGTCCGATCAAGCATTCGGATGGCTCGATTGATTTCGATCGCAGCGTGACGCCGGGCGTGTTCCTATGTGTGTACACCGACCACCCGCAAATCCGTGAGGATCTCAACTATCTCGACGTCACGGGATCGGACGGCTACTACAACATGTACACGCCCTACCACCTTGTGACGAACGAGATCCCGCTGTCGGTCGTCAACGCGGTTGAGTTCGGGCATCCGACAATCGTGCCGAAGCTGGGACTGGTCACTGAAGTGTTCGGCGCCGCCAAGCGGCCGCTGAAAGCCGGCGAAACCATCGATGGCGCGGGGGGCGCATCCGTCTACGCGCTGAACGACCTTTACGAGACGGCGAAGGCCGAGAAAGTCGTGCCGCTCGGACTCCTGACGGGCGCCAAGTTGCGTTGCGACGTTCCGACCGACAAGCCCGTTACCTACGATATGATCGATATTGTCGATAACACGACCCTCTACTATCTACGCGCCATGCAGGACGCCGGCGGAGCCGGCAAATTTAAGGCCGCGGTCAGGGATAGGGACGGGCGGCCGGACGAGCCGCGGAAGGTGGCGGCGGAATAGGCCGCCCTCTGATCCTGATCCCCGTCAAGGAAACGATCGAAAAGATGAAGATGAGGAGGAGATGCACATGTTGAATGATCTGTGGGGGCGCATGTTCCAAGGCGAACTCGCGCACAAAGCGCTGGCCGGCGTCACGCTCGTTGGCGTCGGGCTTGCGTCGAGCTACGCCTTCGCCGAGACTCGGTCTGAACCTTACCCGGCGTGGCCCGAGCCGGTGATTCAGGACAAGATGTCGGTGGACGAGGCGAAGGCGATAGTCGCCGAGCGCACCAAACCGCAAACGGAATGGAAAGGTCCGACGGACGGACCGAAGGCCCCGTCAGGCAGTTTCACCGTCGCTTACGTCTCCCCGGACCAGTCCTATACGCCGCACGTTCTGTGGGGCAAAGGGGTTGAGCAAGGCGCAAAGGCGCTCGGCTGGAAGGTGATGACGTTCAACGGGCAGGGCACCGTCAGCGGCACATTGGCCGCGATGCAACAGGCGCTCGCGGCGAACCCGGCCGCGATCATCACGCCGGCGGACGCCAATGCGCTGCAGAAACCGATCAAGGAGGCGGTGTCTCGCCACATCCCCGTGATTGGCATCCACGCGACGGCGTTCCCCGGCCCGAGCCCCGAGCTCGGCCTCTATCAGAACATCGTCTCGAATCCGGCCGAAATCGGGGGTACTGAGGCGGCCTATGTGATCGCTCAATCGGACGGCAAGGCTAGCGACATCCACATGGTCGATAACAACTACGCCATCGCCCGCTTCAAGGCGAAGTCGACAACGACTCCAATCGCCAATTGCCCCGGCTGCAAGATGCTGGAGACCATCAACATGCCGCTCGGCGACGCTTCCGCGCGGATGGGCGCCGCTGTCTCCGGCCTGCTTGGTCGATACGGCGACAGCTGGTGGATGACCACGTGCTGCGACGGCTATTACACCAATGTCGCGGCGGCTCTGCGCGCCGCGGGCGCCTCAACGGACAAGATCAAGCTTGTGGGCGCCGACGCTCCGCCATCGGCCTATGACATGATCCGAAAGGGCGGGTTCGAAGTCGCAAGCGTACCCGAGCCGAGCTCGCTGTTCGGCTACGAAGCCATGGACGCCGTAATCCGGGCCATGGCTGGGCAAGAGCCGGCGCACTTCCTCCAGCCGGTGTTCCTCATTGTGAAAGAGAACGTGGACACTGAGGGCGGAAAGAACAACGAATTCGTGCCGAGCAACAACTTCGCCTGCCACTACGAAAATATCTGGAAGGGTGAGAGCAAGGCCTGCAACTAGGTTCGTCTCGCAACGGTCATGGGGCGGGCGCAACCCCGCCTTATGACCGGCTTGCCGCCCCGGCGCATCCGCAGAGGCGCCGTCTCCTTGACGCTGGCGGCGCCAACCGCACTTCTGAACATAGGACATCAAGCGAGCCGCCATGGCGACCGACGCGCCTCCTGCGATCGAGATCCGCGGGCTCACGAAGCGCTTTCTCAGCACGCTCGCGTTGGACGGCGTCGACCTGACAATCATGCCGGGCGAGATCCACGCCCTCGTCGGCGAGAACGGCGCCGGCAAGTCGACTCTCATTAAAATTCTCGCCGGACTTTATCAGCCTGACTCAGGCGAGCTTCTGGTGGGCGGGCGTCGGGTTCATCCCCAATCGGAAGTCGTGCCGATCTCGTTTGTCCATCAAGACCTTGGCCTGGTTGACGAATTGAGCATCGGCGAGAACGTGGCGCTGGTGGCGGGATTTCCGAGGTCCGGCGGCCTCATCTCTTGGAAGAAGGTCTGGCGTCAGGCCGAACACATCTATGGCGCCATGGCGCTCGATCCGCCGAACCCGCGCGCTCCCGTGGGTTCGCTGAGCGCCGCGGGCAAAGCCATCCTCGGCATCGTGCGGGCTCTGTCGCGAGACGCCCGAGTCGTCGTCCTCGACGAGCCGACCGCCTCTCTCCCCGGACCTGATGCACTCCATCTGTTCGAGGTTCTGCGGCGGCTGCGAGCGTCAGGAACGAGTATCCTCTACGTAAGCCACCGCCTCAACGAACTGTTCGGTCTCGTGGACCGCGTGACGGTTCTCCGCGACGGTCGCCTCGTTCGCTCGAGCAACATTGGGGAAACGACACCTGAATCAATCATACGGGACATGCTTGGCCGAGACCTTGAAATGCATCACCAGTCGGCCCCCAGCGCAGGCGACGGCGCTCCTCTGCTGCAGGTCGAGGACCTTGTCGCCGGCAATCAGGGGCCGCTGTCTTTCAGTGTCGGTCAGGGCGAGGTTGTCGGCCTCGTTGGCCTGCGCGGCGCGGGTCACGAGGCGATCGGCCGGACGATCTTCGGCGCCCACCCGCAAGCCGGTGGAACGATCAGGCTTGGCTCGGATCTCGTGCCAGCGGACCAGCCGACAAGCGAGCGCATCAAAAAAGGGATCGCGCTCCTGGCAGGCGACCGACTCGGCGAGAGCGCGCTCAGCGGCATGTCGCTGCGCGAGAATCTGTTTCCCAATGCGAGCAGCGTGGCCGGCGGCCCTTTCACGCTGATCGACGGACGGCGCGAGGCCCGCGAAGCAAGCGACGTTCTGGACCGGTTCGATGTGCGCCCGAGCAATCCCGCGGCGCTCATCGATTGGCTCAGCGGCGGCAACCAGCAGAAGGTTTTCGTCGGTCGCTGGCTTAAGACCGGCGCGCGTCTTTTCATCATGGAGGAGCCGACCGCGGGCGTCGACGTTGGCGCGAAGGGGGTCATCCACCGCATGCTGCGCGACATCGCGGCCAAGGGGGCGGGAGTTCTGGTCGTCTCTTCGGATTTCGAAGAGGTTGCCACCTTGTGCGACCGTGCGCTTGTGATCGGTCGGGGCATGATCACTGCCGATCTCGCCGGACCGGCGCTTACCGTGGAAAGCTTGCTGACCCGCTCGTCGATGGCGGCCGAGCCGCCTGCGCAAGCGCACTAGCTGGAGAACGACATGTCCAACCCGACGCTCCAGCGCAGCGCCGCAACGCAATCGGAGACACGCCCCTCGAACGCGACAGCCGCCAATTTTCTGGCGAACTATGGGTTGCTGGTTGTCTTTCTCCTGATCATGCTCGTCTTCGGTCTGCTTCGGCCATCGAGCTTTTTCAGCGCCGCCAATCTCAATGCGATTCTTGTCACTCAATCGGTGACGGCCATGCTGGCGCTCGCGGCGATGGTCCCGCTCGCAACAAAGCAGTTTGATCTTTCGATCGGCTATCACCTCGGCACGGCGCAGGTGCTGATGGTCGGCCTGCAAGTCACCCAGGGGTTGAATTGGCCTTTGGCCGCCGCGCTGATCCTGATCGCCTCCCTGGTCGTGGGCCTCGTCAACGGCCTTCTGGTGACGTTTTTCCGGATCGATTCCTTCATCGCCACCATGGGCAGCGGGACATTGCTCTACGGTGTGACCAACTGGTACACGAACGGCGAACAGATTCCCGGTATGAGTCTGCCGGACAGTTTCACCGGCCTGACCCAGATCGTTCACCGCGTCCCCCTGCCAGCCGTCTACGTCGCGATTGTTGCGGCGGCGTTGTGGATCGTGACGGAGCGTTTGCCGGTCGGCCGCAACCTCTATGTCATCGGCGCCAATGTGCGCGCCGCTGAACTTACGGGCATCAACGTCCGGCGCCACGTGATTGGCGCGTTCGTCGTGGCCGGTTTGTTAAGCAGCTTCGCGGGCATCATGCTCGGCAGCATTCTTCAAACCGGAACGCCCAGCGTGGGGCCCGAATATCTTTTGCCGGCGTTCGCCGCCAGCCTGCTTGGCGCGACCTCGATCAAGCCGGGTCGGGTCAATGTGATCGGAACTCTGCTTTCGGTGCTCGTCCTGGCTTTTTCGTTCTCAGGCGTGCAACAACTCGGCGCGCCTTTCTACGTCCAGTACTTCTTCAACGGAAGCATCCTGATCGTAGCGGTTGGCCTTTCGGTCTACGCCGCCCAACGGCGCCAACGCGCCGCCACGGCCACGAAGCCGGGCGCGAGCTGAAGGGAGAAGAACCAGTGGAACCATTCGAGACGCTGGACAAGCGCTTCGCTCCCTACACGATCCCGATCGTGTTTCTGGAGAAGCTGCATACCGGCCTGCGTTGGGCCGAAGGTCCGGTCTATTTTGCCGACCAGCGTTGCCTATTATTCAGCGATCTGCCCAACAACCGGATCCTGCGCTTCGACGAGCAGACGTCTCAGGTAACCGTCTTCCGCGCGGATTCCGACTTCTCCAATGGCAACACGCGCGACCGGCAAGGCCGCCTCGTCACCTGCGAGCATCGCGGCCGCCGGGTGACCCGCACGGAATATGACGGGACCATCACCGTCCTCGCCGACCGGTATGATGGCAAGCGCCTCAATTCGCCCAATGATGTGGTGGTGAGGTCGGATGGCACGGTGTGGTTCACCGATCCGAGCTATGGCATCAGCGCGGCCTATGAGGGCGGCAAGGCGGAGAGCGAGATCGGAAGCTGCAACGTCTATTGCTTCGACCCGCGTGACGGCTCGTTACGGATCGTCGTAGATGACTTCCGACGCCCGAACGGTCTCGCTTTTTCACCCGACGAGAAGCTGCTCTATATCGCGGATTCCGGTTTCTGGCCGAACCCCGACTGGCCGCACCACATCCGGGCCTTCGAGGTCGCAGGCGGCAAGCTCGGCAAAGGCCGCGTGCTTGTCGACGTCTCCCCCGGCATTCCGGACGGCTTCCGCGTCGATATCGACGGCAATATCTGGACGAGCGCGGGCGACGGCGTTCACTGCATCGCGCCCGATGGCGTCCTCATCGGCAAGATCCCTGTTCCGGAAAAGGTCGCCAATGTCTGCTTCGGCGGTCCGGCGCGGGACCGCCTGTACATCTGCGGGCACACGTCGCTCTACGCAATTCACGTGAACACGCGCGGCGCCCAGGCGCCCTGAGCGAGCTTCTTTCGTCGGAGAGCACGGATGGTGGATGTCCGGGATTGGATGAATCTCGACGGCCGCGTTGCTATCGTTACAGGGGCGGCCCGGGGCATTGGCCAGGAGACGGCAAAGACGCTGGCTGTGGCGGGCGCGCGCGTCGTACTCGCTGACCGTGATAAGGAGATGGCCGAGGGCGCGGTGACGGAACTCCGTGCGCTCGGCCTTCATGCGACCGCGATCGTCGCCGACGTCGCCGACGAGGCCAGCGTTAACTCGATGGTCCAGGCAACGCTCAAGCGTGAGGGTCGCCTCGACATTCTCGTCAACAACGCTGGCATCGCGATCCGGCGACCAGCTGTTGAGCTTGCGCTCGGCGATTGGGACAAAGTCCTATCGGTCAACTTGACGGGGTCGTTCTTGTGCGCTCGCGCCGTCGCGGGGCCCATGATCGCGGCGGGAAACGGCGGCGCAATCGTGAACGTTGCGTCGATCATGGGGCTGTCGGGCGGCGGCCTCTATCCCAACGTGTCCTATCAAGCGACCAAGGGCGCGATTGTCAACATGACTCGCGCGCTCGCGGTCGAATGGGCGCCGCACGTCATTCGCGTGAACGCGGTGGCCCCAACCTACGTGCGGACGGACCTCATCGGGCCAATTCTCAAGGACCCGGAGCTTGTCGCTCGCATCGAGGCGATGACTCCCTTGAGGAAGCTCGCCGAGCCGGCCGATATCGCGGCGGCGATCGCCTTCCTTGTGAGTCCTGCGGCAGCAATGATCACCGGGCATACGCTGCCGGTCGACGGTGGATTCCTGGCGCAGTAGAGCGCGGTAAGAGCTACCGCGGTCGGTCGTGCTCGAGGGCAACACCGCTCTCTTGCTAACGTATGGCTCGCCCCAATACGCGCCACCTTTTCGACGCGGCCGACCATGCTGCGCTTGCCGCTGCTCGCAAGGCTGAGCGCGCTACAGCCGCGCTCATTGTCTGCGCCGCGGGGCCCTTGACGACCGCCCAGGTTTTGGAGAGAAATGAGAGTGGTCTGTCCACTTTGAAGGTCTCAATCGGCTGGGCCTCGGCTCGACCCAATGACGGCAAGGCGCTTGAGCCCGTGCTCGGTCGAGCGCAAGCCGCCGGCATAAAAGTCATCATGAACGAATCGCCCGAGCAAAAGAACGCCGATTGGGACGTTGAGCTCATCCAGGACGAAGCCTTTGGCGAGGCCCATCTTGAGGCCTTCGCCGACGCGATCGGCGGCGAAGGCAAATATGTGGTCTACGTTGGCGGCTTGACCGTCACGCTACACAATCTCTGGGCCGATTACGCGGCCGCGCTGCAAAAACAGAAATATCCGAAGATGCAGCAGGTCGGCGATCGGTTCGGCGTCTCCAACAGCGTGGATGACAGTTATAATACCAAAGGCTCTGCTGGCTGACTCATGGGGATTCCCGAATCGCGGCGATGCTGATTCAAGGCGGCGTGAAGGATTTGCGCCATGCCATCAGCGGTGAGATTGCGAGAGGACTATTCGGCTGAGGAGCTTCGGGCATTGGCCCGGCGGTCGAGGACGGTCAACCAGAGCCGGCGGTTTCTGTCGCTGGCTGCGGTCAGAGATGGAATGGAC
>DATDHT010000440.1:0-7766 GCA_036521435.1 Roseiarcus sp. | reverse complement strand
TCGGCTTACGCGCTCGAGCCCGACATCAAGATCATCGCGCCCTGGCGCGAGTGGGAGTTCGCCTCCCGCGGCGCGCTTCTCGCCTTCGCTGAGCAACATCAGATCCCGATCGCCAAGGACAAGCGCGGCGATGCGCCGTTTTCGACTGACGCCAACCTCCTGCACGTCTCGTCCGAGGGCAAGGTTCTAGAGGATCCTGCGGAAGAAACGCCCGCTTACGTCTATTCGCGCACCGTCCATCCCGAGGACGCGCCTGACAAGCCGACCATTGTCGAAATCGCGTTCGAGAAAGGCGACGCGATCGCGATCGACGGCAAGGCGATGAGCCCGGCGACCCTGCTCACCGCCTTGAACAAGCTCGGCCATGACAATGGCATCGGCCGGCTCGATCTGGTCGAAAACCGCTTCGTCGGCATGAAGTCGCGCGGCATGTACGAGACGCCCGGCGGCACGATCCTGCTCTCGGCGCACCGCGCGATCGAGTCGATCACCCTCGACCGCGGCGCCGCGCATCTCAAAGACGAGCTGATGCCCAAATATGCCGAGCTCATCTACAACGGCTTCTGGTTCTCGCCCGAGCGCGAGATGCTGCAAGTCCTCATCGACAAGAGCCAGGAAATGGTCGCCGGCCGGGTGCGCCTCAAACTCTACAAGGGCGGCGTCTATGTGATCGGCCGCGACTCTCCCTATTCGCTCTACGACCAGGACCTCGTGACCTTCGAGGAAGGCGCCATCGCTTACGACCACCAGGATGCCGCTGGCTTCATCAAGCTCAACGCGCTACGCTTGAGGACGCTGGCGAAGCGGAGGAAGAAGGGGGCGAAGGCTTGAGGCGGCGGGTTCGCCGCGACGATGCAAATGCCAATCTCACCAGGCGCTTTTTTAGGGGCGGAACTAAACGGGGTCCCAAGGTCCTGAAATCATTAGGGCGCGCCGGTAAAATGGCGGCTACGCTCGAAATTCTCACTTGAGCTTGACGCCCTTCGCCCTGGCTGCGGCCGCCACGAACTTGTACGTCTGGGAGAACGCGTCCTTGAGCGGCTCGGCGGTCCTGGCGTCGGAAATCTCCGCGAAGCGCGCGGCGATCGTCTCGGGCGTGCGCTCGCTCTCGTCGAGGTACACGCCGGGCGTCTCGCCGATATGGGTCACCGCAAAGACGCCGGCGCCCGCGCCCAGGATTACGCGCGAGGGCGCGTTCTCGCTCACAAGAAACAGCACGCCCGGCGTCACCGATTCCGGCGTCATAAGCTCCGCAGCGACGGGCGAGAGGAGGCCCTCCGTCATGGCCGTCCGCGCGGTCGGCGAGAGCACGTTGACGCGGATGTCGTTCTTCGCGCCCTCGAGATGCAGCACGTTCATGAGCCCGATCATGGCCGCCTTCGCGGCGCCGTAGTTCGCCTGGCCGAAATTGCCGTAGATGCCGGATGCCGAGGACGTGAGCACGATCCGCCCATAATTGCGCTCCCGCATGCCCGCCCACACGGCCTTCGCGCAATGGACCGAGCCGATCAGGTGCACCTTGAGAACGAATTCGAAATCCGACATCTCCATCTTGGCGAAGGTCTTGTCGCGCAACACGCCGGCGTTGTTGACGAGGATGTCGACGTGGCCCCAGTCTTTTTCCGCGCGCGCCGCCAGCGCGGAGACCTCTTCGAAATCGGCGACGTCGGCGGGGTCGGCCATTGCCGTCCCGCCGCCGGCGCGAATCTCCTCCACAACGCTCAATGCATTGTCAGAAGCGACGCCGTTTCGGCCGAGGTCATTGACGACGACTTTCGCGCCGCGCGCCGCGAGTGCAAGAGCATGCGAACGTCCGAGGCCGGAGCCAGCGCCGGTGACAATGGCGACTCTGCCATGAAACTCGATTGTCATGAGATTCCCCGCGCAGCCGCCCTCTATCGCCAGGCGCTGCTTCCCGGGTAGGTTAGTCCGTACGATCCTCAGCTTACAATATCGCGCCCTTCAACTTCGGCCCTGAGCGCCAAGCCGCGGTCAGATTGCGCTCGCCTCGGCCTTCGCGAGTACGCAGCCCGAAATCAGCCAATCGCCGTTCGCCGCACGCCGAAAGCTATAGAGCGCTGTCCAAACGACGTTGTCGTGGTCGACGAGAGTCGCCTCGAGGCTCGCCTCGTCGCCCGATTCCTTGAAGGCGCCAAAGTCTACACTGCGATGCCTATAAACAGGCGCATAATGGTCGCGAACCATCGCCATGAAGTGATCGGCGTCGCTGAACATGTCCTTGATCGTGGGGGCCGCGAGCGCGTACGCCGCCTGCGCGTCGTCCCGCTGAAGGGCGTCAAATTGCCGCTCGACGATGGCGCGTGAACTGGCGGCGGTGAGATCGTCCGCTGACGCAGTCCCGGTCCACAGGGTCATTGCGACCGCCGCCGCTGCGGCCATTTTTCTCATCGGCCCCATGATCGCCTCATATTCGAGCGTCCACTCCCTTATACGCGCTCGGCCGCACAATGGTTTCACTTGGGCGGCGAAACCTGGGCGGTTCGATCGTCAGTCCCGCAATTGACCACGGTCCAAATCTGTTCGCGCTTTGTTACACAGGCGTCATATTCGCGCGTCAAAGACCAGTCTGGCGGGGAAAAGCGTGACTCCGTCGACGATTCGCTCACGCGAAGCGGCGCAAATGGCTCCAAAAATCGGAAGCGACCTGGAAGACATCCGCGCCCTTCTCGCCGAGGTGAAAGGGCTCCGCGAGGACGTTGAGCTCAAAGGCGCCGAGCTCAGAAGCAGCTGGGGAGCCGACGCGGACAAGGCGAAGGCTCAGCCGCGCGTTCTCAATCTCTCCCACTACATCGCGCTGCGCGCGCACGACCTGACCGACCTGCAATACCGGCTGGCGGCGCGGGGCCTTTCTTCGCTCGGCCGCAGTGAAAGCCACGTCGCCCAGGCGCTCGATGCGCTCCTTGCGACCCTCAGGCGCCTGAGCGGCGAACCGAGCGCGCCCTATCCGGCGCCGGCGTTGGCGAGCGTGGGCGCGACAGAGCTGGAGGCGGAAGCCGACCGGCTCTTCGGCAAGCGGCAAAAAAGCGGCCCTCGCGTGCGGGTCATGGCGACCTTGCCGCCGGAGGCGGTGGAACCGGAATTCGTCGACAATCTGGTCGCCGCCGGCATGGATTGCGCGCGCATAAATTGCGCCCACGACGACCCCGAAATGTGGGGGCGGATGATCGAGAACGTGCGAGCGGCGGCTGCGCTGCTCGAGCGCCCCTGCCGGGTGCTGATGGACATCGCCGGCCCGAAGTGCCGCATCCTCCGAGTGAAGGCGCCGCCGAAAACGCGCCTCCAGCGTGGCGACCGGATCGTTCTGATCGACGAACTGCGCGAGAAAACCAAGGAACCGATCGCGTTCTCGCTCAATTTTCCCGAACTCGTCGACCAGCTCGCCGTCGGAGCGGAGATCTTCATCGACGACGGCAAGGCGGCGGCGCGAGTGATCTCCAAATCGGCGGGCCGGGCCGAGCTCGAGGTGTACGCGGGGCGCGAGAAGGGGGTCCGGCTGAAGCCCGGCAAGGGCGTCAATTTTCCCTCGACCGAACTCGATCTGCCGCCGTTGACCTCCAAGGACTTCCGCGACCTCGACTTCATCGCCGCGCATGCCGACCTGATCGGCTATTCGTTCGTGCAGCGGGTCGACGACATCGAACTCCTGCAGGATCATCTGGTGGCGCGGGCGCCCAAGCGCGAACCGCCGGGACTGGTGTTGAAGATCGAGACGCCGCTCGCGGTGCGCAATCTGCCGCAGCTCATCCTGCAGTCGGCGGCGCACAACCCGACCGCGGTGATGATTGCGCGCGGCGACCTCGCGGTCGAGCTCGGCTTCGCCCGGCTCACCGAAATGCAGGAGGAAATCCTGTGGCTCTGCGAGGCGGCGCATACGCCGGTGATATGGGCGACCCAAGTCCTCGACAATTATGTGCGCGACGGCGTCGCGAGCCGCGCCGAGATGACCGACGCGGCCATGGCGCAAGGCGCCGATTGCGTGATGCTCAACAAGGGTCCCTATCTCGCCGAGGGCGTCGGCTTCCTGCGCGATGTTCTGACCCGCATGGATCGCCACCACGCCAAGAAGTTCGTCCGCTTCCCGCCGCTCAAGCAATGGGCGTGACAGGTTGTAGAAGGCTGCGCTCGTAGGGAACGCGCAGCCTTCAACCGCTCAGCCCGTCAAGACCTCCCCGAACTGCTCCCAGCTGGCGCCGTTGAACGAAGCGAGCGCCTCCTGACGGATCGGACTGAAATTGTCGGGCGAGGTGTTGATCTTGATGCCCGGCAGCAGCATCGGCAATTCCAGGTCCTTGAGGTTCGCCGCCTGTTTCATCACGCTGGCGCGCGACAGGTCGGCGCCGCATTGCTTGAGCACCTGAACCATCGTCGCGCCAAGCCCGAAGCCATAGACCGCGAAGGCGTCGATCAGTTCATGCGGCGTCATGTATTTCTCTATGAACGCCGCATATTCCTTGAAGCCGGGGTCGTCCTTCCAGCGCGCGTCGGTCGGATCCTTTCCGTAGACCGCGGTGATCACGCCCTTCGATTTGTCGAGACCAGCTGGCTTCATGACGCTCGCAATCGATTGTGAAACGTCGGTCATATAGCGGACCGGCGTCCAGCCGATGTCGAACGTCTTGCGAATCGCCTGAGCGGCGAACTTGGGCGTCGCCGCGATCAGGAACACGTCGGCCCCCGAACCCTGCAAGGTCACCACCTGCGAATCGACGGTCGGCTCCGAATTCTCGTAGGAGGCTTCCTTGATCAGCATCCCGGCGTGGTCTGCACCGAGGCCCTCCTTCAGGCCGGCCAGGTACTCCTTGCCGAAGCCGTCATTCGCGTAGAGGATCGCGATCTTCGCGTCCGGCTTGGTCTTCAAGATGTGCTTGGCGAAGATTTTCGCTTCCGTCACATAGCTTGGCTGCCAGCCGATGGTCCAGGGAAAATGCTGTGGGTCGGCGAAGATCGCAGCGCCCGTGGCGACGAACAATTGCGGGATCTTGTTGTCGTTGAGATATTGCCGGATCGCGACGTTGGGCGGCGTGCCGAGGCTGTTGAAGATGAAAGCGACCTTTTCGTCTTCGACCAGGCGGCGGGTTTGCTCGACCGTCTTCGGCGGGCTGTAGCCGTCGTCGAGGCTGATGAGATTGATCTTGCGGCCGTTCACGCCGCCCTGCTCGTTGATCATCTTGAAATAGGCGGTTTCGGTGCGGCCGATCACCCCGTAGGCGGAGGCCGGGCCACTGTAGGGCATGGTCTGCCCGATCTTGATTTCGGTGTCGGTGACGCCGGGCGCATTGTCGGCGCGGGCCGAGTCGGCGCTGGCGGCGAAAGCCGCAGCGACGGCGCTCGATTGCAGAAATGTCCGTCGAGTGATCATGGCGATTCTTCCCTTCCTCCGCAATTTGCGGCGACATTGGCGCCGCCGCTCTATTCAACCTTCGCCTGCCGAGACCACGCAAGCGCGCGCGCCGCCGCCCGCGCCGCGCCTGCTACTCCCGTCGGCATTGCGGCCATTACCAGAATCAGAAGCGCTCCGTAAACCGCGCCCGGCAGCGCCTTGGCGCTTTCGCCGAAACTGACGGTGAGCTGGTCGGCGATGTTGGGCACGAACTCGATGAACAGCGCGCCGAACAGCGCCCCCCCAAGCGAAGCAAGGCCGCCGACAACGATGCCGACCAGAAAGGCGAGCGAGAGCGCGAGCCCAAAGCTCTCCGGCGAAACAAAGCCGACCGCGATTGCACTCAACCCCCCGGCCACGCCGGCATAGAGCGCGCTGACCCCGAAACAGGTCGTCTTGTAAAGCGCGGCGTTGACGCCCATTGTCTCGGCGGCAATCGGCTGGTCGCGGATGGCGATCAAGGCTCGCCCGACGCGCCCGCGGACAAGATTGCTCGCCGCCCAGTAGAGCGCCGCCGCGCTGGCGAGGCAGAAGAAATAGAGCCACTGATCGACGTTGAAAGGCAGGCCGAACGGGGCGTGCGGCTTCGCGAGTTGCAGGCCCATCGCGCCGCCGGTATAGGCGTCGAACCCCTTGTAGATGAGGATCTGCGGCGCAGCGACAGCGAGCGCGAAGGTCGCCAGCGCCAGATAGAGGCCGCCGAACCTGAGAGCGGGAAAGCCGAACAGAAAGCCGGCGATGAAGCACACGACGCTGGCCAGCGGAATGGCCGCCCAGTACGGCAGGCCGAATTTCGTTATCAGAATCGCCGTCCCATAGCCGCCAATGGCGAAGAAGGCGCCGTGACCGAGCGAAATCTGGCCGTTGTATCCGGTCAGCAGATTGAGTCCCAAAAGAGCGATGGCGAAGATCAGCACCTGCTCGCCCTGGTAAAGATGATAGCCGGAGGCGAAGAACGGAAAGACAAGCGCGAAAACCGCGATTGCGAGCGTGACAACGGTGTGCGGCGTCCCGCCTCGCTCCACCATGCTCAGACCCGCGCCACGAGGCGCCGGCCGAACAGGCCGGAGGGCCGCCAGACCAGGACGGCAATGATGATCGCCAGCGCCACCGAGAGCTTGACTTCGTCACCCACCACGTAGGCGCCGATGAGATTGCCGAGCACGCCGACCGCGAAGCCGCCGAACGCGGCGCCGAACGGGTTGTCGATGCCGCCCAGCACCGCGCCGGCAAAGGCGTAAAGCAGGACTCCGAACATCATGTTGGGATCGAGATAGACGATCGGCGCGGCCATCATCCCGGCAACCGACCCGATCGCCGCCGCCAGACCCCAGCCGACCGCCAGCATCCAGCCGACCCGAATGCCGACCAGCCGGCTCGACACCGGATTCTGCGCCGCCGCGCGCATGGCGAGACCGAGCGGCGTGAAGCGGAAAAACACGTAGACCAGCGCCAGGACGCACAAGGACACCAGGACAGCGCCCAGTTCATGCGCCGATATGTAGCCGGCGCCGAACCAGGGGCGCCCGCTGAACGGCGAGTCGAACGAAGTCACCGAAAACCCATAGAGCCATCCGGCAAGCGAATTGAATATGAGGCTAAGCCCGATGAACACAATCACGGACGCGAGAACGGGCGCGTTGGCGAACGGCCTGACGATCAGCCGCTCGATCGCCACCCCGGCGATGAACGAGGCGGCGACGGTGGCGAAGAACGCGAACCAATAGGGCGCACCGAGGTCCATCAGTTTCCAGGCGAAATAGGTCGAGAACATCGCCATCTCGCCTTGGGCGAAATTGATGAGCTGCGTCGCCTGGTAGATCATCACCAGGGCGAGCGCCATGATCGCGTAGACGCCGCCAAGCGCCACCCCGGACGCCAGTTGATGCAGGAACTCGCCCAAGGTCTAACGCCTCCTCATCGCTAGTAACCGAGATAGGCGCGCCGCACGGCGTCATCCGCGCGGATCGTCTGCGAGGGGCCGCTGAGCGCCACCCTGCCCGTCTCGATCAGCACCGCCCGGTCGGCGAGATCGAGCGCGAGCGAGGCGTTCTGCTCGACGATCAGGAGGCTCACGCCCTCGTCCCGATTGATCTCACCGAGCGCGCGAAAGATTTCCGCCACCACCAGCGGCGCGAGGCCGAACGACGGTTCGTCGAGCATCAGGAGACTCGGCCGCATGAGGAGCGCGCGCGCGATCGCCAGCATCTGCTGCTCGCCGCCCGACAACGTCCCAGCCTGCTGGCGTAGCCGTTCAGCGAGGCGGGGAAAGAGGCCGAACACGCGATCGAAATCCTCGCGGACGCGTTGCCGGTCGGTGCGCACATAGGCGCCGAGGCGCAGATTCTCCTCGACGGTGAGATCA
>DATDHT010000439.1:0-12247 GCA_036521435.1 Roseiarcus sp. | reverse complement strand
GGCCGCCACATCAGCGACCCGTAGCCGAACACCCAGAAGCTCCCGTCTGAGGTGGGCGCGGCCACGTCTGAGGCCATCAAGGCGCCGGCTCCCTCACGACGCCGGCTCGTCCGCCTCGCCAGCATGGCGGCCAAAGTCCGGCGCCGCCGTATCCTGACCGAGCGCCACAATGCCCATGCGGATGGCTCGGGTGCGCGTGAACAGCGCGTGCAGGCCATCGCCGTCACCCCGCCGAATCATGCGCTGCAACGCCGTCAGGTCCTCGTTGAACCGGCCCAGCATTTCCAGCACAGCGTCGCGGTTGTTGAGGAACACGTCGCGCCACATGGTCGGATCGGATGCGGCGATGCGGGTTGCGTCGCGAAAGCCGCCGGCAGAGAACTTCATGACCTCTGACTGCGTCACTTCCTCAAGGTCGGCGGCGGCGCCGACGAGGTTGTAGGCGATGAGATGGGGAACATGGCTCGTGATCGCCAGCACGAGGTCATGGTGCGCGACGTTCATGATCTCGACATGCGATCCGAGCGCTTCCCAGAAGGCGCGCACCCTGCCGACCGCCGCCTCGTCCGTCCCTTCCGGCGGCGTAAGTATGCACCAGCGGTTGACGAACAGGCTCGCGAATCCCGCATCCGGGCCAGAGTATTCCGTCCCCGCCACAGGATGAGCAGGCACAAGGCGCGCATGAGCGGGCAGCGCAGGCGCGAGCGCCGCAATGACGGCTCCCTTCACCGAACCGACGTCCGATACGATCGCGCCTTGTCGCAGCGCCGTCGCGATGGCGCGCCCGATCGCCTCATTTGCACCGATCGGCGCGCACAGAATGACGCAGTCCGCTTGGCTTACGGCGCGCGCGAGATCATCGGTGACGAGGTCGCCAAGCCCCAGCGCCTTCGCGCGCTCCAGAACCGCAATGGACGAGTCGGCAAGAACGATGCGCCGGGCCGCGCGGCGCTGGCGCGCGGCGCGAGCGATCGATGAGCCAATCAGCCCTATTCCGATGATTGCCAGCTCTTCGAAGATCGGCTCAGCCAGGGGCGGCCCGAGCCGTTCAATCACCTTTGCCTCGCATGAACTCGCCGAGCGCCGCGACCACACCTTTATTGGCCTCCTCGCCGCCGACCGTGAGACGCAAAGATTGAGGTAAGCCATAGGCCGCGACTGCGCGAAGAATGAATCCGCGCGCGCTTAGGAACGCATCTGCGTCCGCCGCGGTCCGGCCCGATTCCTTCGGGAAGGTCAGCAGTAGAAAATTTCCGGCGCTTGGCGTGATCCCGATCCCCAGCTCAGCGATCGCCTTGGCCAGCCAGGGAAGCCAGAGCGCATTATGCGCAATTGCGACCTCGATATGTGCCGGGTCCTCAAGGCTCGCGACGCCGGCTGCCTGGGCCGCTCCGTTCAGGTTGAACGGGCCGCGAACCCGGTTCAACGCATCAATGACGTGCGCCGATCCATAGCCCCAGCCAATACGCAAGCCAGCCAGGCCATGGATCTTCGAGAAGGTCCGGGTCACGACGACGTTGTCGGCCGTCGAAGCGAGCTCGAGGCCCGCCGCATAGTCGTTGCGGGTCACGTATTCGGCGTAAGCCGCGTCAATCACCAAGAGCGTGTGCGGCGGAAGGCCCTCATGCAGACGCTTCACTTCCGAGAACGGAACGTAGGTGCCGGTCGGATTGTTCGGGTTGGCGAGAAAGACGATTTTCGTGCGCGGGGTCACCTTTTCGAGAATCGCGTCCACGCTTGCCGTTCTATCCGTCTCCTCCGCGACAATCGGGATACCGCCCGCGGCGCGGATACAGATCGGGTAGGTCAGAAAGCCGTACTGGCTATAAAGGCCTTCCTCGCCGGGGTGCAGAAAGACATGCGCCAGCAGTGCGAGGAGTTCATCCGAGCCATTGCCGCAGATGATCCGGGACGGATCAAGACCGTTGCGGCGGCCGATCGCTGCGCGCAACGCGGTCGAAGCGCCGTCCGGATAGAGCTCGAGCCTCTCGGCCAAAGCCTTTACCGCTTCGACCGCCCTCGGCGAGGGGCCGAGCGGAGACTCGTTGGACGAAAGCTTGTGAACCTTGTCGAGGCCCGGGACCCGGCTCTTGCCCGGCACATAGGGGTCGATTTCAAGGATCGCCGCCCTGGGTTGAGGGCGTACGGGAGCATTGGAGGTCATGACGAGGTCCGATTAGCCTCAATTCGCGCGCTTACGCAACGCCGAGGCGTCAATTCGATCCGCATGCGCGCCGATCTCCGAGGCCCGCACGTCGGCGGCGCCGGCCGACCGCAGAGCCTCGCTTGCCGCGTCCGGCGCGATACCGCCCGGGCGCGCGACAAGAAGGGCAAGCCCCATTCCGGTGGCCGCGGAGCCGATCGCTTCAGCTCCGATCTTGCTTAAGGCGTGCGGAATGTCGGGGCGCCACCGATCGAGCGTCACCGACTCGAGCACGACGTCGCGCGCCGTCCCGTCGACCAATGGCTTCGAGATCACGAATACCGGCATGCCGGCAGGATGGTCGGCGCGCTCGACGAAGGGCAACCGGGCGATGATCTTCGGCGCGTCGGGCGAAACGAGGTTCGTCCACCAGGGTCCTGCCCCAGGTCCCCCGTCGACCGCGAACATGCCCAGATCGCCAGTTGATCCCGCAACCGCTCGGATGACCACGCCGGCCCCAAAATGCGGGACGCAGGGGGTCGTGAACCCGAAATGAAAACGCGCCGAATCCCGCATCGCGGCATCGCCTCCGGACACGTCAACATGGACGCTGTACGGCGCCTGGACATAGGTGAAGGTGGAAATGATCACTCGCCAGATGCCCTCGACCGTGTCGAGCGGCAAAAGACCCCGATGTCGCTCGACAAGCGCACGCATCATTGAGGCTTCCCGGGCGGGGCGAAACGCCGAGCCGCCGCCCTGACGGGTCTTGATCTCGATCAATTGATCGATGACGCGCCCCCTCGCCATGAGGAGCTCGTGCATCTGCAAATCGATGCGGTCGATCTCCACTCTCAGATCGGCGAGAGTCGGTTTCGATGACTGGGACACGGGAACGCCCTCTCCTTTCGAGGGACTGATGCCAGATCTGGCTATACGAAAGCCGCTTGGGAGCGGCTCAGGTGTTCATCGACTCGAAGAAGCCCGCGTTGCTCTTCGTTTCCCGCAGCTTGCCGAGCAGAAATTCGATCGCGTCCACCGTGCCCATTGGATTGAGAATGCGTCGCAGCACGTACATCTTCTTCAGGATATCCGGCGGCACAAGCAGCTCTTCCTTCCGGGTTCCCGACCGGGTGATATCCATGGACGGGAAGGTGCGTTTGTCGGCCACCTTTCGATCGAGGATGATTTCCGAGTTTCCCGTTCCCTTGAACTCTTCGAAAATGACTTCGTCCATGCGCGAGCCGGTGTCGATCAAAGCGGTCGCGATGATGGTCATCGAGCCGCCCTCTTCGATATTCCGCGCGGCGCCGAAAAACCGCTTCGGCCGCTGGAGCGCATTGGCGTCGACGCCGCCGGTTAGAACCTTTCCGGACGAAGGCACGACGGTATTGTAGGCGCGCCCAAGTCGCGTGATTGAATCGAGCAGGATGACGACATCGCGTCCATGCTCGACCAGCCGCTTGGCCTTTTCGATCACCATCTCGGCGACCTGAACGTGGCGCACCGCAGGTTCGTCAAAGGTCGACGACACAACCTCGCCGTTTACCGAACGCTGCATGTCGGTCACTTCTTCCGGCCGCTCGTCGATCAGAAGGACGATCAGATAGCATTCCGGATGATTGGCGGTGACCGACTGGGCGATGTTCTGCAAGAGCACCGTCTTGCCGGTGCGCGGCGGCGCGACAATCAAGGCGCGTTGCCCCTTGCCGATCGGCGCAACGATATCGATGACGCGCGCCGACAGGTCCTTTCGGGTCGGATCCTCGACTTCTAGCTTCAGACGCTCGTTGGGATAGAGCGGCGTCAAATTGTCAAAGTGGACCTTGTGCCGAGTCTTTTCCGGGTCCTCGAAGTTGATTGCGTTGCATTTGAGCAGCGCGAAATATCGTTCCCCCTCCTTGGGGCTCCGGATGACGCCTTCGACCGTGTCGCCGGTTCTGAGCCCAAGCCGCCTGATTTGCGACGGCGACACATAGATGTCGTCTGGGCCTGGAAGATAGTTGGCGTCAGGCGATCTCAGGAAGGCGAATCCGTCCTGCAAAATTTCGACCACGCCCTCGCCAATAATCTGGACCTCAACGCTGGCGAGCTGCTTGAGGATCGCGAACATCAGCTCCTGCTTGCGCATGATCGACGCGTTTTCGACGTCGTTCTCTTCCGCAAACGCCAAGAGCTCGGTTGGCGATTTTTGCTTTAATTCTTTGAGTTTCATTTCCCGCATTGGCGGACCTTTACTCGGACTTCCGGTCACGCGGACCTGCAAAGTCATTGGACATGTTGGATGATGGCGCTGACGATTCGAGGTGAAGTTGGTCGTGTCAGGGCCGGCGCGGCGAAGATTGGATCGGGCGATCCGGCGCCGCCAGTTAAGAACCCCGCGTTGATAAGCACGGGCGCCGGTTCATAGTCGGGTTCGAAGAATTTTTCAACAGGCATTTTGTGGCGCTATAACGAGCCTTCTCCCGAAGGGCTCAAAATGGCTTCACCACGGCTAACACCACAATGAGAATCATGAGTATCGTCGGAGCCTCGTTTAAGATCCGATAGAAACGGGCAGACCGCTCATTGCGGTCTTTGGCAAAGCCGCGAACGCAGCGCCCGAAAAAGCCATGCAGGCCAGCCAGGCCCAGAACCAGAACGAATTTCGCCTGCCACCAGCCGTCCCGCCAATCCCCGGTCAGATAGACCAGGGTAAATCCGGTCAAAAAGACGAGAATCATCGCTGGATTGACGATGCCCTTGAGGAGCCGCCGTTCCATGACCTTGAAGGTCTCGGCAGGCTCTGAACCCTTAGCAGCCTCGGCATGATAGACGAACAGCCTCGGCAGATAGAGCATCCCGGCCATCCAGGCGATGACCGAGATGATGTGCAGAGCTTTAACCCAAAGCACCATTCGAAATTCGCCTCACACGAGCCGTTCGCTTAGCCGCTCGAATGCCAAGGGATCAGGCATTGCGTCCCGCGCGCACAAGCCGGGGCGGTTGGGGGTTAAAAAAGAATACAATTAAGATTCTGAACTGATTCTTCTCTTTTGGGGGGCGTTTGCGCAAATTCGATTTCATCCAGACCAGCGAACATTCACACTCGTCACAAATTTGCGACTGTGACGGAACGGAACTTGAAGTGGTTAAGATTTCGTTAACGAACTCCGGCCATCCCCAAACACCACGTGCATATTGTTCTAATTGTCCCCGCAATTCATATCGATCTTCGCCGCGGCGTTTAGCTTCTCCCCACCGCAGCGGCTGTGCGTCCTCGAACGCGTCTCCCCAGGCGGCGCCTCACGGCCACGGCTGAGCCATCTGGTTCTACACGCCTGTCCACAGGCCTTGCCGCTGGTTATAAGTGTTCGCAATTGACCTCTGGGGGCCGCATTGGGCCGCAGCTACTTCCACCTTCATCTGGTTTCGGACTCGACCGGCGAAACGCTGATCGCGGCCTCGCGGGCCGCTGCAGCGCAATATCAAGGGGTCGCCTCGATCGAACATGTCTATCCGCTGGTGCGCACCGCAGGCCAGCTCGATCGGGTGATTGCCGAGATCGAGAACGCGCCTGGAATCGTTCTCTTCACGCTCGTCGATTCCAACCTTTCCAACCGGCTTCAGGCAGGCTGCGAGGCTTCCGGCTCACCGTGCTTGTCTGTCCTTGAGCCCATATTGACGTTATTCAAGTCCTACCTCGGGCAAAACTATACGCCCAGGGCCGGCGCGCAACACATGCTTAACGCGGACTATTTCAAGAGGATCGATGCACTCAACTTTAGCATGATTAATGACGACGGTCAGTCTCCGGAAAACCTGGACCATGCAGATATCGTTTTACTCGGGGTTAGCCGAACTTCGAAAACCCCGACCAGCATCTATCTCGCCAATCGTGGGTATAAGACGGCCAACGTTCCCATTGTTCCGCGTCTACCATTGCCAAAATCAATCGACTATCTCCGCCGCCCACTGATTGTCGGCCTCATTGCTTCGGCTGATCGCATTGTGCAGATCCGGCAAAACCGGCTCCTGTCGCTCAACGCTGACTCTGAGACCGATTATGTCGACCGGATTGCGGTTGCCGAGGAGATCGCAGCATCACGCCGCTTGTTCGCGGAGCGGGGCTGGCCCGCCATCGACGTAACGCGGCGTTCGATCGAAGAGACGGCGGCGGCGGTGCTCGATCTTTATCGTGAGCATCGCCTCAAATTCATCGCCAACGGTTGATGGTGATGCAGACGACCGCCTGGCCGCCGCTGTGGCGCGGCGCCGGACCTCTGATTCTGGCCTCGACGAGCGAAAGCCGCCGCGTTTTGCTCTCGGCGTCGGGACTGGAAGCTGAGTCCGTCGCGCCCAAGATCGATGAGCGCGGACTCGAAGATCGGTATCTCGCCGGCGACGGGTCGCTCGAAGATTTGCCCATGAAGTTGGCCGAAGCCAAGGCGGTCGCGGTTAGCGCGATGCATCCGGACGCTTATTGCATCGGCGCCGATCAGACGCTCACGCTCGAAGGCAGGATCTTCCATAAGTCTCGCGATTTGACCGAAGGGGCGCAAACATTGGCCGCGCTGTCCGGCAAGACGCATCGGCTGACCTCAGCTTTCTGCGTCGCCCGCGCCGGGCAAGCGCTGGTCGTCCACAGAGATCATGCCGACCTGCGAATGCGAGCACTCGATCCTGGTGAGATTTCGCGCTATCTCGAACGCGCCGGACCGGGCGTGCTGACCTCGGTCGGCGCGTATCAGGGCGAGGGTCTCGGAATTCACCTGTTCGAGCACATTGAAGGCGATCATTCCGTAGTCCTCGGACTGCCGATGTTGAGCCTGCTTGCTTGGTTCCGCCGAGAGAATCTGATCTCGCTATGATCGAAACAAGCGCGCCGCGCGCAGGCGTTATCGGCTGGCCAATCGAGCATTCGCGATCGCCCATAATCCACCAATACTGGCTCAAGGAACTGGGTATTCCGGGAACCTACGAGAGGTTCGCCGTCCGACCGGGCGAGTTTCGCCAGTTTGCCGATAAGATTGGCAAGGATGGATTTCTTGGCGCTAACGTCACGGCGCCTCACAAGGAAGCGGCTTTCAACGCTTGCGACCGCCGGACAGACGTCGCCGAGGCTCTCGGAGCGGTCAACACTTTATGGCGAGAAGATGGACGTCTGTGGGGCGACAATACCGACGTCGCCGGATTCCTTGCCAACCTGGACGAGGCTACGCCCGGCTGGGATGAGCGGAAGAGATTGGCCATTGTGATCGGCGCCGGGGGCGCGGCTCGCGGGATCATCTATGCTTTGGTCTCGCGCGGCTTTGAGCGCATTGCGGTCGTCAACCGAACGCAAGCCCGAGCGGAGGTGCTGGCGAAGCATTTTGGCGAGACGACACGATCGATCCCCTGGGGTGATCTGGCGACGGAATTGTCTGGGGCGGACTTGCTCGTCAACGCCAGCTCGCTCGGGATGGTCGGACAGCCGCCGCTCACGATGGATGTCAGCGCCCTGCCAGGACGAGCGGTGGTTGCGGACGCCGTCTATGTTCCCCTGCGCACCCCGCTTGTCGAAGCCGCGAGAGCGGGCGGACTACGCGTCGCGGAGGGACTGGGCATGCTGCTCTACCAAGCTGCGCCTGCCTTTGCGCGCTGGTTCGGCACGCGCCCGGTCGTGACGCCGGCCCTGCGCGCGCTGGTCGAAGCCGAAGTCATCGCGACATACGAGGCTGGGCCGTGATCATTGCCGGCCTGACAGGCTCGATCGCGATGGGGAAATCGACCGTCGCCAGCATGTTCGCCGAGTTCGGCGTCCCCACATTCGACGCCGATGACGCTGTGCGCGCCTTCTACGCCGCAGACGGGGCGGAAGCGGTCGAGGCGGTGTTTCCAGGCGTCACGGTCTCAGGCCAGGTCGATCGCGAGCGATTAGGATCTCAGGTGTTGGGTGACCTAGAGGCGTTGAAGCGCCTTGAAGGGCTCGTGCATCCGGCGGTTGCCCAAGCGCGCGCTCATTTTGTCGAGCGCGCGGCGGACGCGGGCCGCCGTCTCGTTATCGTCGACGTGCCCTTGCTGTTCGAGACGGGCGGGGAAGCCAGAGTTGACCTCGTGATCGTGGTAAGCGCTCCGGCCTCGATCCAGCGCGCGCGCGCGCTGGCGCGCACGGGCATGACCGAGGACAAACTCGAGGCCATTCTCTCCCGCCAAACATCGGATGCCGACAAAAGGCGCCGGGCTCACTTCGTCATCGACACAGGCGGAAGCCTCGAGATGACCCGCGCCATCGTTGCTCAATTCATGCGCTCAACCGCGGCGATGGCCGGAGGTCGAACTCCCCATGCGTGAAATCGTGCTCGATACGGAAACGACAGGTCTCGATCCCGCGGAGGGTCATCGGGTGCTGGAGATTGGCGCGGTCGAGATCGTGCACCAAAGCCTGACGGGCAAGGTCTTTCACACCCTCATCAATCCGGAGCGCGATGTCCCGCAGGACGCAGTGCGCGTCCACGGGCATAGCGGCACGGCTCTCATGGACAAGCCGGTCTTCGCGAGCATCGTCGATGATTTTCTCGCCTTCATCGGCGACTCGAAACTCGTCATCCACAATGCCGAGTTTGATATGCGCTTCGTCAATGCGGAGCTGACCAGGCTCGGACTGGCCACGCTCAGCATGGACCGCGTCGTCGACACGCTGGCGCTCGCGCGAAAAAGACACCCGGGGGCGCCGGCCAGCCTCGACGCCCTCTGCGACCGCTACCGCATCGACCGCTCGCGGCGGGTTCGCCACGGCGCCTTGCTGGACGCGGAGATCCTGGTCGAGGTGTATTGCGAGCTATCCGGAGGTCGCCAGCGGTCGCTGTTACTTGGCGACGCGCTGGGAGAAGCCGAGGTGCGCGTTGTGGTGGTTGCCCCCAGCTCCAGCCCGAGGCCCCCGAGGATATCTCTGATCGAGCAGGCTGAAGCGAACGCACACGTTCGCTACCTTGAAAGTTTCGGTCGCGACGCTGTTTGGCTTCGCTACATGCCTCAGCCGGCGTGACTGCATTGCCGCGAAAGATCAGGCGGTTTGTTGCTGCAATTGACCGCCAGCCGCCGCCAATCTCTGCAGATAGAGCGCCTGAAAATCGATCGGGTCGATAAAAAGCGGCGGATAGGACCCGCCTCGCACCGCGTCGGCAACGATTTGTCGCGCGAACGGGAACAGGATTCGCGGACCCTCGATCATGACCACCGGCTGAACCTGCTCGGCCGGAAAATTCTCCACCCGAAACACGCCCGCATAGTTGAGCTCGAACTTGAACATTGTGTCAGCGCCCTGCCCGGCGCCGCCTTCGAGCACAAGGCTGACCTCGTAGTCGGTCGGGGCGAGCTGCCGCGCGTTGACATTGATCTGGATTGAGATGTTGGGGGGCGTTTGCTGCGGGCCCAAGGTGCGGGGGGCGTTGGGGTTCTCGAACGAAAAATCCTTCGTATATTGGGCGAGAACCGAAAATTTCGGACCGGCTTGCGGCGTGTCAGCGCCATTGCCGTTCTGTTCAGCCATCGTCAAAAGCTCCTTGAACGCGGCTTCGAGCGCCCCTTGGCGATCGTTTACGCTACGGGCCGGTCGCCTAGCATGGCGCTGCTATCCAAACAAGCGCGCGCCGCCGCCAATCATCGTAACGCGCTAACCCGACTGAATAGCGCCTGATTGGCATAGCCGTCGGGCGCGAGGCCGTTACGCTCCTGGTAGGCGGAGACGGCCGAACGCAGCGTATCGCCGATTTTTCCGTCGATCTTGCCAACCTCGTAGCCCATTTTCTGCAGTTGAGTTTGAAGCTTCTGAATCTGTGCTGCGGTCAAGGGGTGATCGCGCGTCGGCCATTGAGCGACGAGACTCGGGGCTCCCGACACCGCGTCGCCCAGCAAACCGACGGACAGCGCATAGGCCGTTGAGTTGTTGTAAGTCTTGATCGCGTCGAAGTTGCTTGTGACGAGAAACACCGGCGCATTGAGACCAGCAAGGATCAATAGCCGTCCCCGGCCCGATTCCGGCAATGGCGAACCGTCGGCCTTCACCACGCCGCGAGCGGCGAAGGAAGAGAACGGCGCTGGCAACCAGGAATCGGCCGCGGTCAATGCGAATTGTGCCGGCAGTCGAACCTCGAAGCCCCAGGGCAAGCCTTTGGTCCAGCCATGTTTCGCCAGATAATTCGCGGTTGAGCCGATTGCGTCGGCTTCACTCGTCCAGATGTCGCGTCGGTCATGCCGTTGAAACGCCACTGCGTAGGCTAAGTAGCTCGAGGGCATGAACTGCGTCTGTCCCATTGCGCCCGCCCACGAGCCGCGCATGAGCGAAGGCGCGATGTCGCCCTCCTCGAGGATAACCAGCGCCGAAAGCAATTCGTCACGGAAATAGTCGTCCTGAAAGTGGATGAAGGCGAGGCTGGCGAGGGAGCGAATGATGTTGTTCGAGCCGGCAAAACCGCCGAAATCTGTCTCCAGCCCCCAGACCCCAAGGATCACTGAGTCGTCGACGCCATAGAGATCTTTCGCTCTAGCGAGCCACAGGGCTTCCGAGCGCGCTTTGTCGCGGCCGCGCTGAATGCGGTCCGTCGTTACGGCGCCTGCGACGTAGTCCCATATCGGCCGCACGAACTCGGGCTGGGCTTCTGTGCTTGCGACGACCGTGGGATCGAAGGTGACGCCGGCGAAGGCGCTATCGAACGTGGGGCGGGAAACGCCACGCGCTTCGGCCAGCGGCCAAAGTGTTTCGATAAATCCGCGGAACGCAGCCTGCTGGGGCCCGGTGATTTTCTTGGGGGCCGCGGCAGCCGCCGCAAACGCGACGCCTGACAAAGCAAGCGCGACAACGAAGGCGCGCAGCAGAGTGACAGCAGCGCCCCAAACCGAAGGGGATCGTCGGCGGATTCTGGCCATTGGCTCAAGCCGGAGAGGTCTAGAGGCTGCGCCAAAATGCGTAAAAAGCAACCAGGGCGTTAAAAGGCGGGCGGAATATCAAACCTTAGCTGTTTATTTCGTTCGGGCGGGGCATGGAGACGATGTTGTAGCCGGCATCGACGAAGTGGACCTCGCCCGTCACCCCTTCCGACAGGCTCGACAGCAGATAGACAGCGGTCCCGCCGATGTTTTCAATTGTGACTGCGCGCCGGAGAGGCGAATGGTCGCGCTGAAAGTTGAACATGAAGCGTGCGTCGGCGATTCCCGCGCCTGCCAAAGTCCGGACGGGCCCGGCGGAGATGGCGTTTATGCGAATGTTGTCGGGGCCATAGTCTGCGGCCAAGTAGCGCACGCTTGCCTCGAGCGCAGCCTTGGCGACGCCCATGACATTGTAGTTGGGCACGACGCGCGTCGAACCGCCAAAAGTGAGGGTGAGCATCGCTCCGCCCGAAGGCATAAGCATAGCGGCGCGTTTTGCGACCTCGGTGAACGAAAACGCCGAAATGACCATCGTCCGGGCGAAGTTCTCTCTGCTCGTGTCGGCATAACGGCCTCTCAGTTCATTGCGCTCGGAAAAGCCTATGCAGTGGACGAGGAAGTCGAGCGTGCCCCAAACATTTGCGAGCTCGGAGAACATGGCGTCGACCGAACCGAGGTCCTCGACGTCACACTGGTAAACGTGATTCGCCGCGCCGAGCTCTTCGGCCAGTGGCGCGACCCGTTTGCCGAGCGCATCGTTCTGGTACGTAAAGGCCAGCTCGGCGCCTTCGCCGGCTAAGGCCTTGGCTATGCCCCAAGCGATCGAGTGATCATTCGCAACGCCCATGACCAGGCCGCGTTTGCCGCTCATCAAGCCAGATCTCATGGGGCGGGCGCTCGTTGATCGGTTCTCTGGGAGTTCGTGGGACTGACTTGCGCGTTCAGGCGTCGATGTGCTTGAAGACGAGCGTCGCGTTTGTCCCGCCGAATCCGAACGAGTTTGAAAGCGCCGAACGCAATTTTACGTTGTCCTGGCGCGCGCGCACGATCGGCATGTCCGAAAACGCAGGGTCGACTTCGTCGATATGGGCGCTCTCGCAGATGAAGCCGTTCTGCATCATTAGCAACGAATAGATCGCCTCGTGCGCGCCGGTCGCACCTTGGGAATGTCCGGTCAGAGACTTGGTTGCCGAGATCGGCGGACATTTGTCGCCTGAG
>DATDHT010000438.1:0-12938 GCA_036521435.1 Roseiarcus sp. | reverse complement strand
GAGGTGTTCGCCAACGAGGCTCAGGCGCAGGCTTCTCTGAAGCTGACTTGAGGCGCGCTTCATGAAGGCGCGGTCGCTGACCGTGCATAGGGCGCGCGCGCCTTTGCGCGCGGCGGTCCGCTTCTGCTAGAGCCACGCGCTCGTTTCCGATCCCACGCTTCGAGCTCCCCGCAAATGTCCACCGTCATCACCCGCTTCGCGCCCTCGCCGACCGGCTTCCTGCATATCGGAGGCGCGCGCACGGCTTTGTTCAACTGGCTCTACGCCGAGCGCTTCGGCGGCACGTTCCTGTTGCGCATCGAGGACACCGACCGCGAACGCTCGACGCATGCTGCGGTGGACGCGATTCTCGATGGGCTCAAGTGGCTCGGCTTGAACTGGGACGGCGAGGTGATCAGCCAGTTTCAGCGAGCCGGGCGCCATCGCGAGATCGCCGAGCTTTTGCTCGCGTCCGGCGGTGCCTATCGCTGTTACGCGAGCGTGGAAGAGCTGCGGCAGATGCGCGAGCAGGCTCGCCTCGAGGGCAAGCCGATGCGCTACGACGGACGCTGGCGCGACCGCGATCCAGCCGAAGCGCCCCCCGGCGTCAAGCCCGTGATCCGCCTGCGCGCCGCCCAGGAAGGCGAGACGATTATTGACGACAAGGTGCAGGGCAAGGTGGTCTTCGCCAACAAGGAGCTCGACGATCTCGTGCTCTTACGTTCGGACGGCAATCCGACCTACATGCTCGCGGTCGTCGTCGACGACCACGACATGGGGGTGACGCACATCATTCGTGGCGACGATCACCTGACCAACGCTGCGCGGCAGACCCAGATCTATCGGGCGCTTGGCTGGGACGTCCCGATCATGGCCCATATTCCGCTTATTCATGGGGCGGACGGCGCGAAACTCTCGAAGCGGCACGGCGCACTCGGCGTCGACGCCTATCGCGCGATGGGTTACCTGCCGATCGCGCTGCGCAATTATCTGGCGCGGCTCGGCTGGAGCCATGGCGACAAGGAATTCTTCTCCACCAAAGACCTGATCGACGCGTTCGATCTTGCAGCGATCGGCCGCTCGCCGTCGCGCTTCGACTTCGCCAAGCTCGAGAACGTCAACGGCCATTATATGCGTGCGTCGAGCGACGATGAGATGTTCGACGCGCTGATCGGCGCCCTGCCCTATCTTCCCGGAGGCCCGGAGGTTGCGGCCAAACTCGATGAGCATAAAAGCGCCCAGCTTCGGGCCGCGATTCCCGGCTTGAAGGAGCGCGCCAAGACGTTGGTCGAGTTGCTGGACGGCGCGGGCTTTTTGTTCGCGACGAGGCCGCTAAGCACGGATGCGAAGGCCGAAGACATTCTCGCCCGCGCCGGGCGCCTTCATCTCAAGAACCTGCTGCCGCGCCTGACCGCCCTCACGGAGTGGACGGCGGCAAACGCAGAGGCTGTCGTGCGCACCTATGCCGAAGAGGAAGGCGCAAAGCTGGGCGTCGTCGCGCAGCCCCTGCGCGCGGCCTTGACCGGCCGCTCGACCTCACCCGGCATCTTCGACGTGCTCACTGTGCTCGGGCGCGAAGAGAGCCTCGGCCGGATCGCGGATCAGGCTAAGGGCGCGGACTGACCGGATCGACGATAGACTAGCTCGCACTACGATCGTCATTGCGAGCGAAGCGAAGCAAATCCAGGGAACGTAGCGCGCGACTCCTGGATCGCCACGTCGCTTTGCTCCTCGCGATGACGATTCCACGAATACCCAGACTGCTCTGCAGAGACAGCAGGCCTGTCATGCCAGCGAAGGCGGGTATCCACCTGGCTCCTGCCTGTTTCCGTGATCCGCGACTTCATTGTCGAATGCGGACCAGCAGATCGCCCGCTCGACCGCGGATCGGAACAATGAGCGGCGCGTAAAGCCCTGGATCGGTATCTGCCGGCGCCGTCGCGCTTGCGGCCTGGAAAACATCTTCCGTGACGACGATGCGGCAATGCTGCTGCTTGGCCACTTCCAGAAGCCGGCTCGCCACGTTCACAGTATCGCCGGTGGCGGTGATCTGCTGTTGGGTCGGCGAACCGAGCCGGGACAGGATAACGGGCCCAAAATGCAGGCCGATCCGGAAATCCAGACGTTCCCGTGCCGAGGGCGGCAGATTTGCCAGCCAAGCGGTCATCGACTCGTGAAGCGCCTCGACCGTGGCCAACGCCCGCGCGGCGTCATCGTTTCGCGGCTTCGGCAAACCGAACACCGCCAGAACCCCATCGCCCATGTAATTGATGACGACGCCCCCGTGCGCGGTGACCTCGCCCTCGACGAGTGTCTGCATCGCGCCGAAAAGATCGCGCGTCCATTCAGGTCCGAGCGCCTCTGCGACCCCCGTCGACCCGGACAGATCCACGAACATCACCGCGACATCCTGGCGGACCGGCTTCTCGAGAAAGTCTGGCTCTTTCAAAAGCTGGTCGAGAAGGAGTGGCGAGTGAAATTTAGCCAGCGTCGACCTCTGTGCGGCGATCTTCGTGCCCGCACGGCGTTCGACAATCGACCGGGCTGCGGCGAAGCCGACGGTCAACGGCACGGCCGATGCGAGGGGCGATGCGACGCTGAGCCAATAGCCATTGACGAAGGCGAGAAAGACTCCCGCAAGCCAGAGGACGAAGACCAGGCTTGCGAGAGCAAATCCGGTCGCCGCGCCGCGCATCGCCATGAGCGCGATCATGAGAACGGGGAGCGCAACCGCTGCGGCTGCATCGAGGCGGCGGGTCGATGGCGTCCTCGCCAATCCATCGCCGGCCATGAGATTACCGATCGCCGTGGCGAAGACTTCTACGCCTGGCGCAACGCGATCGAACGGGGTCGCAAACGAGTCGGATGCGCCCGCGGCGGTAACGCCGACAATGACGACTTTGCCGCGCAGCGCCTCCGGGTCGAGGCCTCCACGGAGGACCTGAGCCGCGCTGATGCGCCTGAAGCTTCCCTCGGGTCCGTAAAAGCGCAACGGCATGTGATAGCCGAGATCCATTGCCCTCGACTGCCCCGCGATCTCGATCCGGTCTGGACTAAAGACCGGTTGGGCTTCCAGAGCCTGGGAAGCGGCGGCGAGCGCGAAGGACGGAGCCACGCCATCTGGCGTTTCATAGATCATCGGAATGTAGCGAGGCACTCCGCTCTTATCGGTGGAAACATTGGCGAGTCCCACTTGGGCCGCAGCGCGGATCGAGTCGATCGGCCAGAGAACGGAAGAGGGCTTTGGCGCCAACGCCAGATCGCTTGGCTCGCTTGTTACGTTCGAGGGATCGACCACATCGAAATTGCCGATCGCCGCGACGACAGCCGGCCCTGCCTTGAGCGCGCTGGCGAGTTTTGCGTCTGTGTCGGCATCGCGCGGGTTAAGGAACGCGATATCGATCGCGATCGATCGGGGATGAAAACCCGCCAACGTCTGTACGAGGCGAGCCATCATTTCACGCGGCGGCGCGTCGCTTTTCGCTTCGCTAAGCGTCTCATCGTCAATCGCGACAATGACGACGCTGGATGGCGCGGGACGCGCGCCGGCAAGAAGGAAGCGCCAGTCGAGGGTCAGGTTTTCAATTCGGTCCAGCGGGGAAGCGAGGCCGTTAATCTCTTGCGCGCCCAGAGCCGCGCCGACGAGGAGCGCCGCGGCCAGAAAAGCGCCGGTCAGGAGCCGGGAAGGTCCCGGCCGCTCGGTCGCCATTCACTCTCCGAAACGAGAAAGAAGCGCCCTGACCCGCTCGTCTCCCCACGTTCTCGCAACCACGGAGGTATCGGTCGGCGTGATGTCGACGCCCTGCCCTTCGTTAAGGACAACGAACTGATTCAGGCGCCGATTGGTAACCGCCACAGTGCCCGTGACCACAAGTGTGGAGGTCTGGGCTTTCGTGACGTCCATCGCCCATTTCGTGCCGCGGACGGCGGCTATCGCGAGCGGCGTCAGGATTTGAAACTTTTCCCGGGGTTTTGCTGGATGAAATTCGACCAGCAGGGCGCCATCGTTGAGACGGATTGCGACCGGGAGCGGGTCGCCCTTCTTGTACAAGGGCTGATAGCTAGTGCCTGGAGTGGGGCGGACCGTCAGGGTTTGGCCGCATTGCAGGATCATTTGGGACGGCAACCTCCCGTTGGGGACGAGCGCGCACGCGCCTGCCGCCCAAGCGGGCAGCGGTCCGGCAATCGCCGCCACGAGTAAGACCGCCGCGGCCGCCGTTGCCCCGAGACGTTTGCGATGGAAGTTCCGATTGCTGTCCGACATAAGGGGCGCTCCCAGCCGATCGTCGAGACGTCTTACGAAGCGCCTCAGAAGCGCCGAGCCGGCAAGCGCAGGCGTTTAGTCTGCGGCCAGCTATCCCCAGTCGGAAGGACTTGTCGAGCGTCTCGCTTACGCAATCAATAGGTAATTATACGGATAATATTAGGTGTTATATTACCAACACAAAATGGCTTAATGGCTGAAGCGTCTCGATCCGAGTTGCCGAGTTGCAGAAAAACGAGCCGAAATCATTGAAAAGATTGAGTCGCGCGCAAAATCGCACGCGCTCAAACGGACATACCCTTATTCCTGCGGCAACGCCAGCGGCTGGACCGGAACGGCCGAGGCCACCGGGCCCGGACCCGCGCCGTCGCGCTGATAGATGTCGGGCCGGAACTGCACGAGTCCGTCCGGCGTCGCCCAGGCGGTGATGTAGACCCAATAGACCGGCACCGGCTGCGCCAGCTTCACGTCCTGCCGATCGCCAGAGCGGATAACTGCGTCGATCTGGTCGCGGGTCCAGCCCGGATTGTCCTTGAGCAGCCAAGCAACGTAGTCGCGGACGTCTTGCACCCGCACGCAGCCCGACGAGACGAAGCGAAAGTCATCGCCGAACACGCCCTTTTCCGGCGTGTCGTGCATGTAGACGCCATAGGGGTTGGGGATGTTGATGCGCACAAATCCGAGCGAATTGATATCAGCGCCCGTGTCCTGACGATAGGTGAAATGCGTCGCCTCGTCGGTATTCCAGTTGATCGAGGACGGCGAAACATCCTGCCCATCCTTGTCGAGGATATGGATCTTTTCCTCGGCAAGATAGTTCGCATTGGCCTTCATCTTTGGGATGAGATCCTTCTTGATGAGCGAAGGCGGCACGTGCCAGTACGGGTTGAAATTGATCTCCGTCGCCTTGGTCTGCATAATCGGCGACTGACGGTCCATCCGGCCGACACCGGCGCGGTGATGCGAATAGACAACGCCGTCCTCCACCGTTTCGACCGAAGCCGCTGGCAGGTTGACGATCACGAAGCGCTGGCCGAGGTCGCCGGAATAGGAGCGCAGCCGGACGAGGTTCGTCTCCAGCTGCTGCAAACGGGCCGCGGCCGAAACGTTGAGCGCCGTCAGCGTGTCCTTGTCGACGACGCCGGTCCGGTTGAGGCCGTTGCGGGCCTGAAAGCGGACGATTCCTGCCTCGACAAAGGAATCGTAAATCAGCCCCGAGCCCGCGACCGGATCGAGATCGCCAGTCGCGACCAGACGCTGACGCAGGGCCTCGACCGCCCCGCCTTTCGAGCCCACTCTGAGTTCGGGGCCGGCCGGAACGGTCTCCCAGCCGCCCTTGGCGACAATGTCCTGATATTTCTGGATGGCCGCTTGCGTCGCGTCGACCGTCGCCGACGACAGGATGGGAGTCGCCTCGCGCGCGACCGCCATATGCGGCGACGCCTCATAGCTTTGCGGCCATTCCGCTTGACTGACGTCCTGTTCCTGGGCCCTGGACGGGATCGATCCCAGAGCCGCGACGAAAGCAGCGCATGCCGTCGCGCCAAGAAGTGCGCGGCGCGAAAGCCACGAGACGGGTCTGCCACGCATCAGATGCAAATCTCCAAGAACGGACAGCTCTCGTTCCGAGCCCTGGCCGCCCGCGCCTCGACGTTCCGGGTCGCGTTGCGACCACCGTGAAAGCCCCGGCCGTTCCACACGCACCATAGGTCTCACTCGGGCGTTTTTATGGCCGCTCCCTTAACGACAGATAAACGCGAAGCCGGGGCGCTCCCGCAAGGGAGGCCCCGGCCCACTTTTTTTGACTGGAACGCGCCGAGCGGCGCGGTCAGAGCCGGTACTTGATCTGGTCGGTCCAGTACCGCTCGAGGCGCAGCAGCGAGGCGTTCATCCGAACGAAGTCGTCGCCAGGAATGCCGCCAATCTGTTCAATCGTACGCGCATGCTTCTCATAGATCCCAGCGACGATGCGGTGAACCTCTTTGCCCCGCTCGGTCAGGCTGATCCGAACCGAGCGACGGTCGATGCGCGAGCGGGAATGATGCAGGAAGCCGATCTCGACCAGCTTCTTGACGTTATAGGAAACATTCGAGCCGAGATAATAGCCGCGCGTGCGCAATTCGCCGGCGGTCAATTCCTTGTCGCCGATATTGTACAAGAGCAACGCCTGCACCGCGTTGATGTCGGATCGCCCCCGACGATCGAACTCGTCTTTGATAACATCCAGCAATCGACGATGAAGCCGCTCGACCATCGTCAAAGTCTCGAGGTAGAGGCCGGACACCCGAAGCTCAGGCTCAACCCTGACGGCAATATCTTGTGTTTTGACCGCGTTAATCATTGCACACCCGCCTCTTCGCCACTCAACTGCCGAGCGTTCCTTCGGTCTTCTTATGAGTAGAACTGTAACGGAAGCGCATGAATACGAGTTTAAAAGTCAGGATGAATCCAAAGTTTCCAAGCCGTGGTAAATTTCAATTGAATCAAAGGCTTTGTTTACGTTGACAAGACGCAAACGTGAGGCCGACCACGCTGTTTCGCTGGCGAACGTTGGGACAGCAAGCGTCAGGCCCGCTCGCGCGTCGCCCGCCAGCTTAATAGGAAATAACCCGCCACCAGCGCCATGTTGAGCAGAGCGCCGCCATATCCGATCGCGGCGGCGCGCGGACTCAAGATCGGCGATGCCGCCTCGACCACCGCGCACAGGAGCCAGATCGCCCCGCCCCAGGCCGCGGCCAGCCACAAGCCGATCGCCGCCAGCAAATCGAGGCAGGCGAAAGCGACAATGGTCGCCTGCAGAGGGAGCGCCATCGTCGTGAACTGACCAAGCGCCGGGAAGGCGCCGAGAATGATCGCCCAGTGGAACAGACCCTTCGCCATCCAGACCCACGCAAGCGTGCGCATGTACCAGATGAGCGCATGCTCCCAGCCCACCCGCGAAATCGCCGACATGAGATCGTGGTCTTTGGTCGGCGCAGGCGATGGGTCGACAAGTTCGATGGCGCCGTCACGGCTCTGGCGCATGATGTATTTCATGCGCCCTGCGCCGGAAACTTGAGCTCGTTGTCGCCGAGGGGAGCGAAATAGGCGTCGACCTCCGCCCGCGACGGGGGCGGGGCCCAGCGCGGACGATTGTCCTTGTCGACAATCACAGCGCGAACGCCCTCGTAAAAGTCGTGGCCGCGGCTAATTCGCGAGACGATGCGGTAGTCCATCCGCAGCGCCTCGTCAAAATCGTTCCTCGCGCCCAACGCCATCTGCCTGAGCACGATCGCCTGGCTGGTCGGCGACTTCTCCAGCATCGCCGCTCGTGCCGGCGCCGCGAAGTCCCGGCCCTGCGTCCCCGCGTCGCGTAACGCCTCCAGGATCGCGGTTCGATCGGGCTGAGAGAAACAAGCCTCGATCGCTTCTGCCTCGCCCGTCAGAGTTGAACGGGGCGGCGGCGCGGCGAAGCGGGCGAGCGCGGTCTTGACTGGCTCCTCGGTTTCCAGCGCCTGGGCCAGCGCCGGAAAGGCGGCGCTGGGCACAAAGGTTTCAGCAAGACCGAACGCGACAGCGTCGCCCGCATCAGCGCGCAGGCCGGTCAGCGCGAAATAGACGCCGGCGCGAGAGGGAAGGCGTGGCAGAAGCCACGAGGCGCCGACATCCGGAAAAAAGCCGATGCCGACCTCAGGCATAGCGAAGACGAAACGCTCACCGGCCACCGTATGGGCAGCGTGCATCGCCAGACCAACGCCCCCGCCCATCACGATGCCGTCCACCAGGGCGACGATTGGTTTTGGATAGGTCTTGATGCGCCGATCGAGTTGGTATTCCTCACGCCAAAAGGTCAATTGGGCGTCGTGATCGCCCGCGCGGCCGAGTTCGTAGAGGCGTCGAATGTCTCCGCCGGCGCAAAAGGCCCGCTCGCCCGCGCCGAGGAGCACGATCCGATTGACAGCGGCGTCCCCTGCCCATTCTTCGAGAGCGGCCCCAATGACCCTGACCATGGTCAGGGTCAGGGCGTTCAGCGCCTTGGGGCGGTTGAGCACAATGACGCCAGCCCGGCCGCGGCGCTCAACGAGCGCCTCCGCCTCTGGCGAATGCGCCGTCACGCGGCGGCGACCACCGAGAGGACCGAGTCGATCGCCTTGGCGACATCCTGGATCGAGGCCATGCCGTCGACTTCATGCAACAGGCCGCGTTGGCGATAGAATGGAGTCACCGCAGCCGTGTCGCGTTCATAGGCCGCAAGCCGGGACTTGAACACTTCCGGATCATCGTCCTTGCGCACGGGCTGGCCGGCAGCGCTCGCTTCCTGGGCGCGACGGACGATTCGCTCGACAAGCTTAGGCGCGTCGACGGTCAGTTCGATCGCAGCGTCGAGTCTCAGCCCCTTGGCGTCAAGCATGGTCTCCAGCGCGCGCGCCTGAGCAAGCGTGCGGGGAAAGCCGTCAAGAATAAATCCGCCCTTCGCGTCCCGCTGCTCGATCCGGTCGTTGATGATGTCCACAACGATGTCATCCGACACCAGCGCGCCGGATTCCATCACGGCCTTCGCCTTGAGCCCGATCGGCGTTCCTGCCGCGACCGCCGCGCGCAACATGTCCCCAGTCGACAATTGCGGCACGTTAAGAATTTTGGCCAACCTCTGCGCCTGCGTGCCCTTGCCGGCCCCCGGTGGCCCGAGCAGTATCAGCTTCATCGCTTCCGCCCCTTCAACCTCGCCTTTCGGATCAGGCCTTCATATTGATGCGCCTGCAGATGACCGTGAATCTGCGCAACGGTATCCATCGTCACGTTGACCACGATCAGGAGCGAGGTGCCGCCAAAATAGAACGGCAGCGCCGCATAGGAAATAAGCCATTCGGGCAAAAGGCAGATCACGGCAAGGTAGAGCGCGCCAAGACACGTGATTCGAGTGAGGACGTAATCGATATATTGCGCGGTGCGCTCGCCTGGTCTGACCCCGGGGATGAAACCGCCATGCTTCTTCAAATTGTCCGCAGTGTCGGAGGGATTGAAGACGGTCGCGGTGTAGAAGAAGGCGAAGAAGATGATCAGCGTCGCATAGAGGATGAGATAGAGCGCGCTACCGCGCCCCAGCAGCGCCGAGATGGTCGACAATATGCCCGAACTCGTCGAGCCTTGGGCGAAATTGGCGACGGTCGTTGGCAACAGCAGCAGCGAGGAGGCGAAGATCGGAGGAATGACGCCGGACGTATTGAGCTTGAGCGGCAGGAACGAACTCTGCCCCTCATACATCTTGTTGCCGACTTGCCGGCGCGGATAGGTGATCGGCACGCGGCGTTGCGCCCGCTCCATGAACACGATGAAGGCGACAACGACGAACACCATGATGATGACCGCCAGCACCAGCCCGGTGGAGATCGACCCCTGCCGGCCAAGCTCGAACAATTGCACCACCGCCTGCGGCAACCGGGCGACGATACCGGCGAAGATGATGAGCGAGGATCCATTGCCGACGCCGCGTGACGTGATCTGCTCGCCGAGCCACACCAGAAACATCGTGCCGCCGGTCAATGTCACGATCGTTGAGATGCGAAACAGAAGCCCCGGATCGCTGACGATGCCGGCGCGTCCCTCGAGCCCGATCGAGATGCCGTAAGCCTGGAAGACCGCGAGTATGACCGTCAGATAGCGCGTGTATTGATTGAGAACCTTGCGCCCCTGCTCGCCCTCCTTCTTGATCGCCTCGAGCGAGGGCACCACCGAGCTCAAGAGCTGGATGATGATGGACGCGGAGATGTAGGGCATGATGTTGAGTGCAAACACAGCCATGCGCTGAACAGCGCCGCCCGAAAACATGTTGAACATGTCGAGGACGCCCTGCTTCTGCCCGAGGAACGACGCCTCGAAGGCCGCGGGGTCGATGCCTGGAAGCGGGATATAAGTCCCGAGTCGGTAGATCACCAACGCCCCGAGCGTGAACCAGATGCGCTTTTTGAGTTCGTCCGCCTTGGCGAAGGCTGACCAGTTGATATTGGCTGCGAGTTGTTCGGCGGCCGACGCCATGGCGGATTTGCTCCGGGCGGCGCTTCAGGACCAGCGCCTCATCTATATCATGTCGCTTCCGCCAGCCGACGCCGGCTTTGGCGGAACGCCCCTAGCATATGGTCGCCGCTGGGGCCAATGCCAAGCTCGACGGATCGAGCTTAGGCGGCGGGCGAAGGGTCTTCCTTGCGCAGTGTCTTGAGACTGCCGCCGGCCTTCTCGATTGCCGCCGCAGCGCTCTTGGACGCGGTCTCGACCTCGAAGGCCGCCTTGGTCTTCAATTCGCCCACACCGAGAATCTTGACGCCGTCGCGCCGCCGCGTGACGACGCCTGCTTCCATTAGGCTCTCGACTGTGATCGGCTCGGCTGCGCTGAGCTTCCCGGCGTCGATCGCCCGCTGAATGCGCCCCAGGTTGACCTCGTTGTACTGAAGTTGCGCGGGCGGGGTGAAGCCGCGCTTCGGCAGGCGGCGATGCAGAGGCATCTGGCCACCCTCGAAGCCCTTGATACGAACGCCCGAGCGAGCCGTCTGGCCCTTTCCGCCACGGCCGGCCTGCTTGCCCTTGCCCGAGCCGATGCCGCGTCCGACGCGGATGCGCGCCTTCGACGATCCTGGGTTGTCTCTTATCTCGTTGAGCTTCATGGCGGCGTCCTTACTGGCCGTCGACGACGCGCACGAGATGCGCGACCTTGGCGATCATGCCGCGATTGGCAGGCGTATCGACGAGGCGCGACCTGCGCCCGATTCTATTGAGGCCCAAGCCCTTGAGCGTCTCGCGCTGCGAGCCGGGCCGGCCGATGGCGCTCGCGGTCTGCTCGAGCGTAATGGTCTTGTCGGAGCTCATCGTGCCTGCTCTCACGAGTCTGAAGCGTCGGCTTCGACGCCCTGGCGGCGCGACTGGAGCGTCGACACCTTGAGGTTACGCCTTTGGGCGACCGAGCGCGGGCTGTCTTCGCGCGCCAGCGCGTCGAAGGTGGCGCGCACCATATTGTAGGGGTTCGACGAGCCCTGGCTCTTGGCGACGACATCATGCACGCCAAGCGACTCGAAGACCGCGCGCATCGGGCCGCCGGCGATGATACCGGTGCCGGCGGGCGCTGCGCGCAGGACGACGCGGCCCGCGCCGTGGCGACCGTTGACGTCGTGATGCAGCGTCCTCCCTTCGCGCAACGGCACGCGCACGACGCCGCGCTTAGCAGCTTCGGTCGCCTTGCGGATGGCCTCCGGCACTTCGCGCGCCTTGCCATGGCCGAAGCCGACCCGGCCCTTCTGGTCGCCGACGACGACAAGCGCGGCGAAGCCGAAGCGACGGCCGCCCTTCACCACCTTCGCCACGCGATTGATGTGCACGAGGCGATCGACAAATTCACTGTCGCGCTCCTCGCGGTTGCGATCGCGGCCGCGGCCGCCTTCTCCTTCACGCGCCATTGGATTCATCCATCAGTCAATCACCGCGGCGCGCTCTGGGAGACGCCGTTCAGTTCGGTTGCTTACCCGTTAAAAGTCCAAGCCGCCCTCGCGGGCGCCGTCCGCCAGCGCTTTGACGCGCCCGTGATACATGTAGCCGCCACGGTCGAACACCACCTTGTCGACGCCGGCCTTCTTCGCCCGCTCGGCGAGTTCCTTGCCGACGCGCTTCGCGGCCTCAATGTCGGCGCCGGTCTTCATCGATTCGCGCAGCGTCTTTTCCAGCGAGGAAGCAGCCGCAAGGGTATGGCCGCGCGCGTCGTCGATGACCTGAGCGTAGATCTGCTTCGAGGAGCGGAAAACGGTGAGCCGCGGGCGACCGCCCGAATGGGCGCTGACCGCACGACGCACCCGAGCTTTGCGTCGATCTGCTGTGGTTTGGGAGTGAGCCATGCCGTCGCCTCTTACTTCTTCTTGCCTTCCTTGCGGAAGATGAACTCGCCGGCATATTTCACACCCTTCCCCTTATAGGGTTCAGGGGCGCGGAAACCGCGGATCTCCGCGGCAACCTGGCCGACTTGCCGCTTGTCGATGCCGGCAACGGAGATTTCCGTCGGTTTGGCCGCGGTGATCGTCACTCCAGAAGGAATGGGATACAGGATGTCGTGGCTATAGCCGAGCGAGAGCTGGAGGTTCTTGCCGGCGACCGCCGCTTTGTAGCCGACGCCGTTGATCTCGAGCTTCTTCTCGAATCCCTTGGTGACGCCGCCGACCAGATTCTGCACCTGGGCGCGCGCCGTGCCCCACATGGCGCGCGAACGCTTATCCTGGCCATGCGGCGTGACAAGCACTTCCCCGCCATCGATCGAGATCGCAACCTCGCTTGGCGCGGTGAATTTCAGTTCGCCCTTGGCGCCTTTGACGGCGATCGTCTGGCCGTCAAGCTTGGCGGTGACGCCGGACGGGATGACGATGGGCTTCTTGCCGATACGAGACATTGTTCTAATCCGTTGCTTAAACTCGGCGCCGCCTAGAAGACGGTGCAAAGGACCTCGCCGCCGACATTGTTTTCACGAGCGGAATGATCCGCCATCACGCCCTTCGGCGTCGACACGATCGACACCCCAAGCCCGTTGGCGACGCGAGGCATGGCGTCGACCGTCGCATAGACCCGGCGGCCCGGCTTCGACACCCGCTCAATTTTGCGGATGACCGGCTGTTCGTCGAAATACTTCAGCTCAATTTCGAACTCGGTGCGGCCGTTGCCGTAATCCGTGGTCGAATAGCCGCGG
>DATDHT010000437.1:0-7336 GCA_036521435.1 Roseiarcus sp. | reverse complement strand
CCGGACTTTGGCCGCCATGCTGGCGAGGCGGACGAGCCGGCGTCGTGAGGGAGCCGGCGCCTTGATGGCCTCAGACGTGGCCGCGCCCACCTCAGACGGGAGCTTCTGGGTGTTCGGCTACGGGTCGCTGATGTGGCGGCCCGGATTCACTTACGCGCGACGGTGCAAGGCGCTGTTGCGCGGTTGGCGCAGAAACCTGTGCGTCTACTCTTATGTCCACCGCGGCTCACCCGAGCGCCCCGGCCTCGTGCTTGGCCTGGATCGCGGCGGCGCCTGTCAGGGGGTGGCCTTCGAGGTTGACGCCGCGCTGCGCGAGCCGACGATCCGCTATCTTCGGCAGCGCGAACAAGTGACCTCTGTCTACCTCGAACGGGTCGCCCCGGTGACGCTCGAAGGCGGCGACCGCGTCCGGGCTGTCACGTATGTCGCCGACCGGCTGCACGCCCAATATGCGGGGCGCCTCGATCGCAAGGCGATGCTCGAACATGTGCGCGCCGGCCAAGGACAGTTCGGCAGAAATGCAGACTATGTGCTTGAAACCAACGATCACCTCCGCGAGATCGGTGTGCGCGATGATGATCTCGAATGGCTGAGTGCGAAACTCCGAGCCTGAGGGACGGGTCGTCAGCCCTGGGCGATCGCCAGATCGGCGAAGGCCGCTGCCCGTTTCGCAGGCGACGCCGCGAGCAAATGGAGATGGAACTCAACGCCGGGACCGAAGGCCCGATGCTCGCGTTGAGCCTTTTCGACGACCGGTTCCGGAAACGGTCCCGTCTCGCGCACTGAAACGACGCGCCGTTGCCCCGTCATGTCGCGGATTACGGTCAGCAGAACGGCGTCGCGAAAAGCCGGACACTCCAACGCCGAATAGACGGAGAAGACATAGCGTCGCCCCGAGAGGCCGACCCACGAACAAAATCGGGACGAGATCGGCATGCCCTCCAGCGCAGCGAGCGAGGAGCCGCGGCGAGCGTCCGGCCGATCGCTCACGGGGACGGTCCAAGCCACCGCAGGCGATTCCGAGGCCCCGTATTCCCGGTCGATCGTTCCATTCTCGTATATCAGTGTCATCGCCCCAACCCTGATTATTACAAGAACGTTAATAGAACAAAACAAGACTCTCGTCAAGGCGAACGTAGCGTTTATGCTTCGCTACTGGCGCCTTCCGCAACAACTGCTGCGAGCGATGGGTCTTGGGCGACCGCCTCAGCATTCAGGCGGTCACACGCCTTCTCGATCGTCGACCGCAGGCGTTTGCTGAATGCGACGCGGTCGAGCCCAGGCGGGATCACAGGCAAATATTCGATGACGGCGACGCCCGGCCGGCGCAGAAAGCCGCGCCGCCTCCAGAACAGCCCTGTGTTGACGGCCACGGGCAGGCAGGGAACCTCCGATGCCGCGTACAGCGCCGCGGCGCCGTGCTTGTACATTGGCGGGGCGCCGGGAAGACGGCGCGTTCCCTCCGGGTAAATGAACACCTGTCGTCCGGCGGCGAACACGGGGCTAGCGCCGGCGGCGATTTGTTGGAGTGCCCGCCGGCCCCGCCCGCGGTCAATCGCGATCTGTTGCGAGACGATGAGGTACAGGCCGAACAGCGGGACATATGTGAGTTGCCGCTTGAGGATGATGGCGAAGTCGGGCGCGTACTTGAGCAGCGCGAAGGTCTCCAGAAATGATTGGTGCTTGGCGGCGATCAAGACTGCGCCAGGCGGGATATTCTCGACGCCGCGATATTCGAGCTTGAGCCCGCAGATCGCTTCCAGGAGCCAGACGGAAATTGCGCCCCACAGGCGTGCGAGGGCAAAGACGGCGCGTCTGCCGAACAACATGGTCGGCAAACCGATGATCATCAGAACCACGAGGTTCAGGTAGAAGAGCGCGTTGAAGAGCAGCGATCGCGTTGCGAGCATGGCAGCCGTCGGAGGTTCGCGGAAGAGGGTCGCCGCGCGTGCCTATTGCAACGATTGCAAATGGCGCATGACGATCTCGCGCGAAAGAAGACCGGTCAGTAAGGTAACTGCGGCGCACACGATAACAAGCGCGAGATAGCCCGAGGAGCCAAGCGCGAACGAGCCGAACATCGCCGCGATCTCCTCTCCCCCCGGCGAATGCGCGGACCAGAAAGACAGAACCGACGCAAGCGCGAAGAAGGCAATCGCCGCGAGGCCCCCGATCATCGCGCCGCGGAGCCCCAAACGACGAAAATGGCCCTGGAACTCCTTCGCGATGAACGAATTGGACGCGCCCACGAGGTGAAGGACCTCGATGATCTCCCGATTGCCCGCCATCGCGCCGCGGGTGGCGAACCCGATCGCCGTGCCCATCGCCACGATCATCAGCACGAAGAGGGCGGCGGCGAGAATGACGACAGCATTGGCCATGGCGCCGAGGCGCGCCGCCCACATCCGATGATCGTCAAGATCGGCCTGGGGAACGGCTGAGGCGAGCGCTGAACGCAACGTCGCGAGGTCTTCCGAACGGTGGCCGCGAAGTTGGACAACGATAAGCCGCGGGACGGGCAGCTGACTGAGATCGAGCCCGGCGCCGAGCCATGGCTCCAGAAGCTTCTCCGATTCGGCCTTTGAATAAGCGTGCGCGGATTCGACCTCGGGCGCCCGAGTGGCGATGGCGACGGCTTTGGCGACGAGGCTTTCGACATCGTCACCAGGTCCGGGCTTTACCTGGATCGTGGCCTCGCGCAGCACATCCGAGCGCCAGGCTTGCGAGGCGTGGGCGACCAATAGCGCCGCGCCCGCGGTCAGGCATGCGAGAAATGTCATGATCGCAATAACGACAACCAGCGCGCGCCCGGCGACGGAGTCCCGCGGTATGAGCGACGCATTGGTCTTGGACGACGACTCGGACTCCACGGCGAGGATAGGCTCGACGATAGGTTCGTTCATGACGGCAATCCGTCAAAGATCGTCAGTTTGCTGTCGCCAACAACGAGTCGGCGGGCGAAGCCGAATTGGTCCATGAGCTGGAGATCATGCGTCGCGATGACGACCGCCGTGCCAAGCCGGTGAAGTTCGACGAACAGCCGCAGAAGACGGCGCGCGAGGCCAGGATCGACATTGCCGGTCGGCTCATCCGCCAGCAACAATTCCGGGCGAACGATCAATGCGCGAGCGATTGCGGCCCTCTGCTTTTCGCCTCCCGAAAGCACAGGCGGGGACGCGTTCATCCGGTCGCCGAGACCGACCCAACGCAAAAGCTCGACCACCTCGGCCCGATAACTCGATTCCTCGCGCCCCATCGCCCGCAACGGCAGCGCCACGTTCTCATAAGTCGTGAGATGGTCCAAGAGGCGAAAATCCTGAAAGACGGCGCCGATCCGCCGTCTCAGCGTCGTCAAGTCGTCCTTGGTCAGCGCCGCCGAGTCTTGACCAAAGACGCGGATCGTTCCTCGGGTCGGCCGTAGGGAAAGCAACATCAGCCGCATGAGGGTTGTCTTGCCGGCGCCGGATGGGCCGGTGAGGAACTGAAAGCTTTGCGGTTCGACGGAAAAATTAACATCGCCGAGCACCTCCGGTCCCATGCCGTAGCGCAAACCGACGTTTTCGAACCGTATCAACGCGATCCCCGGAACGGCGCGGTTCGGCCGTTTAACGCGCCTTTAACCGTGTTTTGGCCCAAATACCACCATCGGCTTTTCGATCGGAACAGCAAGGTGCGACGCGATGCCTCTAGACCACAAGTTCGGCTCAGATTGTGATCAAAGTTTTCCGCGGCTGTGTTGGCGGGCTGACCGAGTCATGGTTTCGGTTTTTGTCCTGATCAGCTTGGTGATCATGGGCATGACGGCGATCGCCGCCCGGGCGACGATCGTCTCGGTCGCGCCGGCGACGGCCGCCGTTTATGCTGGCGTGGGATTGCCGGTGAACCTTCGCGGCCTGTCGATCGCCAATGTTCATGTGACGGTTGCGCAGCGAACGGAAGGTCCGGGCGAGCTCCTGATCACAGGCGAGATCGAGAATTTGCGTGACGGCAAGACGTCTGTGCCGGACCTGCACTTGGCGCTCCGCGGCGAGGACGGGCGCGAGATTTATGTCTGGACGGCGAAGGGACCGAAGATCAGCCTCAACGCTCGTGAGCGCGTCCCGTTTCGAGCCCGATTGGCGGCGCCCCCCGCCGGCGTTCGCGACGTTCTGGTAAAATTCAGCGCGCCGGGAGATAAAGGAGGACGGTTCACAGAGTCTGCTTCATGAGCGGCGAAAGACAGGTCAAGGTCCTCTACGACGAGCGCACCATCGCCGAACGAACGGAGGCGCTCGCGCGCGAAATCGCCGCAGCGAAGCCGAAGGACCTGCTTGTCGTCGCCATCCTTAAAGGCTCGTTTATGTTTGCGGCTGACCTGTTGCGCGCGTTGCATCGGGTGGGGCTCGAGCCCCATGTCGAGTTCTTTCATCTGTCGAGCTATTTGAGCGGGACCGTTTCGAGCGGGACCGTAAAGATCCTTCGCGACATCGAATCCTCGGTCCGCGACCGCGACGTTCTGCTGGTTGACGATATTCTCGAATCGGGCCGGACGTTGGCCTTCGCCAAGGATCTTCTGGCGGCGCGCGGCGCCAGGCGGGTTCTCGTCTGCACGATGTTGGAGAAGCCCGGCAAGCGGGTCGTTGAAATTGGCGCCGACTTCGTCGGCTTTGTCTGCCCCGATGTTTTTGTCGTCGGCTACGGCATGGACGTCGCTCATTCGTATCGGGAATTGCCGTTTATCGGCCGTGTCGTCACGGCGCAGGACGCGAGCGAGGTCGAAACGGCAATTCCGGAAACGGCGCCGCGTGTTTGACAGTCGTTTTCAGTCCTTCGTTGCATTGGGCGATCCATCGCACGGGCGCGCTCGCGTGGGCCAATTGCGCGCCGAATTGGCGAAGCTGGGGCTTGCTGGATTCATCGTGCCCCGCGCGGATGAGCACCAGAACGAATACGTGCCCGCCAACGCCGAGCGGCTGAGATGGCTGACCGGATTCGCCGGCTCCGCCGGGCTCGCATTGGTGCTGAAGGAGACGGCCGCGCTGTTCGTCGACGGCCGATACACGGAGCAGGTGAAGAGCGAGGCCGACGCGTCGGTGTTTGAATTCCGGCATGTCCCGGAGGAGCCGCCGAGCGAGTGGATCGCGGGGCAGCTCAAACAGGGCGACAAGCTTGGTTATGACCCCTGGCTTCACACGCCCGACGCTGTCGCGCGATATACGGCCGCTTGCGAGAAAGCGGGCGCCAGTCTGGCCCCTGTCGACTCGAACCCAGTTGACGCGATCTGGCCTGACCGGCCGCCCGCGCCGTTCGGCGCGATCACTCCGCACAAGCTGCGATTCGCTGGCGAAGGCGCGCCCAAGAAAATCGCGCGCGTGCGTCAGGCGCTGGGGGCGGCGCACGGTCTCCTGATCAGCGATCCTCACAATCTGGCGTGGCTGTTCAATATCCGCGGCTCGGACGTCTCGTACACGCCGCTGCCGATCGGCTGGGCCTATCTGCCGCTCGAGGGCCGTCCGGCCGTGTTTCTCGACGGAAGAAAGTTGGCGCCGGCGAGCCGCCTGAGTCTCAGCCGCCATGCGGACGTGCTCGAACCCGATGCTCTCATCGAGTTCGTCGAGGAACTGGGCCGGCGCGGCGAACGGGTGGCGTTCGACGCCGCCACCGTACCAGCCTATTTGACCCAGGCGATCGAGCGATCGGGCGGCAAAGCCGACGTCGGCCCGGATCCGATCGCGCTCATGAAGGCGAAGAAAAATCCGGCCGAGCTCGCGGGGGCGCGCGCCGCGCACGAGCGGGACGGCGCGGCGATGGTGAACTTCCTCGCCTGGTTCGCCAATGAGGCGCCGCGAGGCCGCCTCACTGAAATCGACGCGGTGAAAGCGCTGGAGACGTTTCGGCGAGCCAGCCCCGCGCTCAAGGACCTGTCGTTTCCAACGATCTCTGCCGCAGGTCCAAATTCAGCCATCCCTCATTACCGGGTCAGCGAAGAATCCAATCGGAAAATCGAGCGCGGCATTTTCCTCATCGACAGCGGCGCGCAATACGAAGACGGCACGACCGACATCACCCGCACGATCGCCGTCGGGCGTCCGAGCCCGCTCATGCGCGATCGTTTCACCCGCGTGCTCAAAGGTCATATCGCGGTCGCCCGCGCAATCTTTCCGCCGGGAACGAACGGCGCTCAGATCGACGCGCTGGCGCGCGCGGCGCTTTGGCGAGCGGGCCTCGACTTCGACCATGGCACGGGACACGGGATCGGGTCATACCTTTCGGTGCATGAAGGCCCTCAGCGCATCGCCAAGACCGGAACGACCGCGCTCGCTGCCGGAATGATCATATCCAACGAGCCCGGCTATTACGCCGCTGGCGCGTTCGGAATCCGGATCGAGAATCTGCTCGTTGTGGAGGAGCGAGCGATTGCCGGTGGCGAGCGGCCAATGTTGGGCTTCGAGACGCTAACCTTCGCCCCGATCGATCTCAGCCTCGTCGAGCCGAAATTGATGGACGCCGACGAAATCGCATGGCTCGACGCCTATCACGCGCGTGTGCGCAAGACCCTCGCGCCGCGGGTCGCCGCCTCAACGCGCCGGTGGCTCACGAAGGCGACGCGGCGGGTCGGGGCGGCCAAGCGGGCCGCTTCCTCGTGAGCTGCCTGCTGGCGGGTGGCTTTGTCAGATCCGCTCTAGAAAGCCGGCTCGCAAATTAGCGAGTCCATTTTAAGCGATTTCAAGGGCTTGCGGCGCGATTAGCGAGTCACCTGCCCGGCCCGCGAGCCGAAGCCCAACGTCCACCGCCCCTCCGTGGTGCGCAGAGGGTACGGTGTGGTATTTCTGAAAAACATTAGCATGCCCCAGCCGGCGCGTCAAGAAATTTTCTATTTCCCGCCGAGCCACCTAGTCTCCACTGACCGCCTCACCCGCTCGCAGGGTCGCCGCGTAGCTCGCGCAAATGCGTGACCAGCCCAGCCGTCGACGAGTCCAAGTCTGAAATGGCTGCAGCCGCGTCGCTGACGATCGGCGCCAAACTAGAAGCCAGCTCCTTGCCCAGTTCGACGCCCCATTGGTCGAACGAGTTGATGTCCCAGACCGCGCCTTCCGTGAACACCTTGTGCTCGTAGAGGGCGATGAGCCGGCCGAGCGTGCGCGGATCGAGGCGCTCGTAGAGGAACGTGCTCGTCGGGCGGCTGCCGGAGAAGCTCTTGTGCGGCGCCAGTCTTTTTGCGTCCGCCTCGCTCGCGCCCTGCTTGCGGGTGAGCGCCTCGGCCTCCTCGGGAGTACGGCCGTGCATAAGGGCCTGTCCCTGCGCGAAGGCATTGGCGACCAGGAGATCGTGGTGATGCGCGTCGGCCTCCGTCGGC
>DATDHT010000436.1:0-4441 GCA_036521435.1 Roseiarcus sp. | reverse complement strand
TCGAGCCCGATGCCGGCGCTCGATCCTCCGCTCGAGTCAACGCCCGCTTGCAGCCTGACATGGCGGCTGACATCGAAATTCAAGTTGACGCCGTTGTCCTGAGGCCGCGCTCCGGTCGTCACGCCGACGCTCACCCGGTCGTTGATCGCGCGGGTCGCGCTGACGAGCGCTCCACCGGTCGCGCTCGTGCTGATGTCCAGGCTGTCGACGCCGAGCGATTTTCGCACGTTCTCGAACGCGTCGGCCTTGCCAGACAGAGTCGCGACCGCGTTCGCCAGTTGAAGCGCCTGGAACGCCGATAAGCTGCCCGACGATTTCTGAAACAGGATTCGAGACAGGATTTCGTCTTCCGGCAGGCTCGGATTGGAGCTGATCTGAAACGCCGGCTGCACCGCGGGGCCGGTGACGGCGATGCGGGCGGTGACGCCGCTCGTGCTCGTCTCGGCGACGAGGTCAAGATCGGGCATCACATCGCCATGGAACCGGACGTCCCCGCGGGTGAAGGTCAGGCGCGAGCTCAGGAGCAGGAGCGAGCCGCGCAGAAGCTCGAAGCCCCCCGTGACCTGCGGGTCGCGGGCGGACCCGCTCACATGCAAATTCCCGCCCAGTTCGGCGTAGATGCCGCGGCCGCGGACGAAAATGCGGTTCATCGCAGAGATCGTAACGGCAAGCGTCGCGTCAAAGATTGGTGCGCGCGCGCCCGACCCCTTGGCCTTGGCCGCGAGCGCAAGCCGCGCCCGTGCTGTCGCTGTCGGGTTGAGATGCTTCGTGCCGGGGATGGGGGCCGCGACGCTGGCGAAGCGATTGGGCACGGAAATATCCATGCCGACAATCGTGATGTGACCGTCGACTTTGGGCCTTTGCGCAAGCGGACCCGAGATGTCGAGCGCCATGTCGGCGGTCGCCGAGAGAATGGCGTTGGCGACGAGCTGCGCGTGCTGGCCGGTCAGGCGGATGGAGCCGGGAAAGCCAGCGGCGGGGTCGAGCCTCACGTCGCCGGTCGCGCTGATCGACCCGGCGTTCGGCGTCGTTCCTGCAAAATGGTCAATTCGGATCGCGCTTCCGTTCGCGACGAATGTCCCGGTCACTCCGCTCAGCTTGAATCCGGTCTGATCGTCTCTGAGTTCGCCGCCGCTCAGCCGCACCGTTCCTGACGCCTGCGGTTTTGCAATCGTGCCGCGCAGCTGAAGCGCGACGCCAAGCGAACCTGCGGCGTGACGACCGGACACGGACAGCACGGAATTGGCGAGCCGAGCATCGAGCGCGCCGTCGATCTTTAGGTCCAGCGCGCGATCGGGCGAGAGCGGGGCGGAGCCGGTCAGGCGGACGGCGTTGCCCGTCCCGGCTTTGAGTGCCACGTCGAGCGACGTCCGCCCTCCCGAGAGCCGGCCAGAGCCCGCGACGTCGAGCGCGGGCAAGCCCGCGTTGCGCATCTGCGGCGCGACCACGCGCTGCAAATGCACGCGCCATTCGCCGGTCGGATTGGCTGGCGTTCCCCCGATTGTCGCCTCGCCGTCGGCGACGCCTGACAGGCCGAGGCCGGGTGAAAACAGATCGAGCGCCATGAGCGGCAGGGCTGCGGCGCTCGCCTTCAGCGCCAGCGTCGACCCGGTATGTCCGGAGAGCGACAGGCGGCCAGCGCCGACATGGAATCCGAGATCCTTGATGTCGAGGCCGTTGGCTCCGTAGGTCACAGTCGCCGGGCCTGCGAGCGTGATGCGCTGCCCGCCGCCTTGCGCGGCGAAGCTGGCAAGGTCGAAACGCGTCGGCGGGCCGCCGAAAAGCCGCCCGCGCGCGTTGATCGATAAGCCCCGCGCGTTCCCGCTGAAGTCAAGATCGCTGGCCGAGGCGGCGCCGGTCGCCGTCAGCTTGACGCCGGTGATCGACTGCCCGCCGACTTCGGCGCGCGCAAGTTGCGCGAACCCGGAAACAATTTTTGCGCCCCAGAGATCGGCGACCTTGAAGTCGACTTTGAGACCTTCGAGTCTGTTCGCATCGATGGTCATTCGGTCGCTGTCCGCTGTAACCGAGAGCAACTGCTTCCCGTCGGCGACGGAGGCGCTCGCTTTCGCCTGAACGGCGCCTGTCAGCTTCGTGAGCACGAGCGGCGACAGATCGTCGAGATTGGTCGCGCTGAAGGTCAGATCGCCAGTCGCCAGAGTGTCGGCGCCGACGGCCAGGGCGCCGGCGAGCCGAGCAGAAGCGAGGCTGAGCGCAAGATTGTCGACGGCCCACCCGCCGTCGTCATGTCTTGCGACATGCGCCGAGCCTTGGAGAGGATTGCCGTCGACATCTCCGGACAAGGACGCGGTCGCGTCGATGAGGCCGGTCACGTGATTGGCGAGCGCTTCGAGGGCGATCCCGGATGTCTTGCGGTCGAGAAGCCTTCCTTCGCCCAAGTTCGCTTTCAGCGCGGCGGTGAGATCGGAAGGCGTCCCGCTGAGCGCGCCGGCGATCTCCGCCTTGCCGCTCACGCGCGGGTCGAGGACCTGGGTCTGCGGAATCTCGATCCGCGCGCCGAGATCCACCTTGTCGCGCCCATACTCGCCATTGAGCTGAGCGGTCGCGTGCTGGCCGCTCGCCAGAAGATCCGTGAAGGCGAAACCGCCACCGGGCGGCAGCCGCGCGGCGCCGGTCAAATCGAGCGTTCCGCCGATCGCCCTGTCCAGCATGGAAAAGTTCGTTGCGAGTTTTGTCGCATGCGCGTCGATCGTCGCGCTCAGCGCGCCATAGCGGGGGGCGCCGTCCAGATCGGCGGCGATGCGCGCTTCGCCTTTGAGCGCTCCCCCGGCGAGAAGCGCGAAGCGGCTCAAGTCGCGCACCACGATATGCGCGCGCCCATGAATCTTGTTGGCCGACAGAAGCCCGGAATATTGGGCGTCGAAATTGGGCGCCGAAAGATCAAGCGTGTCGAACGTCGCCTCGCCTTTCAAAACCGAGCCGCGCATGTTGAGCGTGAGCTCGCGACCGACCGCCTGGGCGAAGGCGGGATCGGCCAGCGCAAGGCCCTTCACCGAGGCCTGGCTCTCGAACAGGATTCTGGTCTTCTCCTCCGTCAGCGGACCGTCTGGACTCGCGCGGAAGGTCGCCTTGACTTGATCGACCGACCCTTGCTCGACACGGATCTGTCCAGCTTCGAACGCGCCGTCGATCGTCGGGGTCGCAAGCGGCCCAGTGATCGATGCGTTGAGATCGAGTTTGCCGACAGTTGTGGAGCCGGGGATCGCGCCCGCGTGGACCTTGAAATCAAGCAGGCCGTTCGCCGACCTTTCGCCTTCAAAGTCGAGCCGCGCGGCGGCCGACACGAGATGCATGCCGCCGGGCAGGGCAATGCTCGAGTCGTCGTTGAACTGGACGTCGCCCTTAAGCGTCGTGTGGCCCGCGAAGACCGGCTGCACGACGCCTGGCGCAAGCCCCTCGAGGCGCGAATCCAGATCGAGCGTAAGCCGCCGCCAGGCGCCCTGTCGCGCAACGATCACCTGCCCGTTCGCCCACACATCCGCGCCTGCGCTGAAGTCGAGCTTCGCGGTGAAATTGTCCAAGGCGCCCGCGCCATTGAAGGCGAGCTTGACCGGAGGCAGGCCGGGGAGATTGGCGAGATGGGCGAAAATACCGCCAGCCGGCTCGGAGGAGTTCACGTTGAGCGTCAGCCGGTCGGTGGCGGGAATGTAAGCGAGCTGAGTTTTGAAATCGCCCGGCGCATCGAGCCGCTGCGCATTCAGCGTGAGATCAAGGCCCTCGGAGGGTGGCCCGAGCGTCGCCTTGCCCTCAATGTTGAGACGCGCCGCGACGCCGACGACCGACTCTCCGAGCGACAGTTCCTGCACGCCGAATTGCTTGATGAGCACCTTGAGCGGCAATTCGGGGAGGATGGACTGCTGCGCGCCGGTGTCCGGCGGCGGGGTCTCCGGGGGAAGGGGGAGCCGCAGCAACTCGAGGCGCCCGATCGTGAGCTGATCGACCTCGAGGCGCCGGCTGAACAAAGCGAGCCTGTTCCAGACGAGCCGAGCCTTGTCGACTTTGAGCCATGGGCCCTGGCGGTCGGAAATGACGATGTCGCTGATCGACGCGTCGGAGGACAGCACGCCGTCCACCGCGCCGATGGAGACGCTCATCGATGGCGAAGACAAAGCGCGTGAGATCAGGTTGGCCAGCACGCCCTTGTCTTCTTCCGCCGCATGCGCGTTTCCGCAAAGGACGAGGAAGGCGATCAGCGCCAACGTTTTGAGGCGGGTTAGGAGCTGCGCCACAACCCTGAGAGTGGTCGTCTTCCGAAGCGCGTCAAGCTCCACGGACCTCGTCCTGAGGAGCCGCGCAGAGCGCGGCGTCTCGAAGGAGGATCCAGAGGGTGGCACTGGCTGGTTTCGTCCTTCGAGACGCAATGCTTCGCATCGCTCCTCAGGACGAGGGGAGTGGGAGCGAATCTGCGCCATCAGAAGGA
>DATDHT010000435.1:0-7150 GCA_036521435.1 Roseiarcus sp. | reverse complement strand
CTGCTCAGCGGCAAACCTCATGCTCACCCCTCGTTTGAGCCGCGCCGGCGCGGGCAAGAGCGTTGCGCCCTCGTGATCGCTCATCGGCGCGCGACAGGCGCGATTTGCCGCCTGTCAATGGAAATTGTGGCATTTTCACCTGCGCTTGGCTATGCGTCGATGACTGAGCCAGCCACACGATTGGCGGATTAAGGCGCAAATGACCGCGGCGAAAGCCCCCCAGTCCGACAGCGTCAAGACTGTTCCCTCGAGCCGAACCTTTCATATCGGCGACGCAACCTTGCCGGCGGCGAGTCTCGATCCGGGTCTTTACGTTGTCGCGACGCCGATTGGCAACCTCGGCGACGTGACGCTTCGGGCTCTGGCGATCCTGGCCGGCGCCGATGCGATCCTGGCGGAGGACACCCGCGTGTCGCGCGCGCTGCTCGCACGCTACAATATTGAGAGGCCGCTCTCGGCTTATCATGAGCACAACGCCGCAGAGGCTCGTCCGCGCGCGCTCAAGCGCATCGCCGAAGGGCAGGCGCTGGCCCTTATTTCCGACGCCGGAACACCGCTCATTTCCGATCCCGGCTATAAACTGGTGTCGGAAGCGATCGAGCTCGGCTTCCCCGTCATCGCGGCGCCAGGCCCATCCGCGGCGCTCGCGGCGCTTTGCGTCGCTGGCCTGCCGACCGACCGCTTCTATTTCGAGGGATTCTTGCCGCCCCGCTCCTCGGCGCGGCGTCAGCGGATCAACGCGCTCGCCGCTGTGCCTGGCTCGCTGATCTTCTATGAGGCCGCGGGGCGGCTCGCCGAGACGCTTGCCGACCTTGCGCTCGAGCTCGGGCCTCGGGCCGCGGCGGTGGCGCGCGAATTGACCAAGCTGCATGAGGAGGTGAGGCGCGGCGCGCTCGATAAGCTCGCCGCCGAATATGCCGCGGGCGGGGCGCCCAGGGGCGAGGTCGTCATCGTCGTCGGGCCTATGGAAGCGCGCCCGGCGGTTTCAGAGGCCACGCTCGACCGCGAAATCGCCGAGCAGCTCACGAATCTGTCGGTCAAGGACGCCGCCGCGGCGGTCGCCGCCAAGCATGGGCTGCCGAGACGGCAGATCTATGCGCGTGCGCTGGCGCTGGCGGGCGCCCAGCGGTGAGGGGTGACGTCTCCGGCCAAAAGGAAGGCTGATAACGACCGTTTCTTTTCTTGATTTTGTCCAGATGGTCATCTATTATGACCCAGTTGGTCGAAGGACGAACGTGATGCTTCCGAACTATGACGCAAAGGCCATCGCCGAGGCGCTCGGCCTGGTCTTCATTCAATTGCAGAGGAAGCCAAAGGAGCCGGCTGCGGTCGTGGACTTCATCGTTGGCGGCGACGATCGCTTCGTGATCGTTGAGCAGGCCATCGATTGGTCCGGCAAGACCGGCCCGTCCCAAGCCAAGAGCTATCTGGCTCCCTCTGTCGCGTTTCTTGAGCGGGCTGTCGAGGTTGGCTTTCCCCGTGTGGCGCTGCGGCGCCTTGTCGAGCGGCTTGCTGGAGACGACAAGTCAAAGATCTCGGGCCTGGAATGGGATGTCGTTCCGAAAACGACACTCGAGCGCCGCAAGAACAAGCTGTCGACGGAAGAAAGCGAGCGGACGGAGCGCATCGCGCGACTGTTCGTGCACTCTCGCCGGGCGCTTGGCACCGAGGCCGAAGCGCGCGAATTCATGATCACGCCGCACCCGGAGCTCGATGGCCGAAGCCCTTTCGATGCGGCCAAGACGGACCTCGGCGCTCGCCGGACCGAAGGCATCCTCAACGCGCTCGAATACGGCTTGGCGGTCTAGCGGCGAGTGCTTCGTCTGTGGCGCATCGTCACCGGCGCTCACCCCGTTTGGTCCGGCGAGGGCGCCCGCCTTTATGGGCAGCGGTGGAATCCGCCCGGATTGCCAGCCATCTATGCGGGGACCAGTTTCGCGGTCTGTCTGATCGAGCTTCTGGTTCACGCCAACCGGAAGTCCGCGCCGAGCGGAGCGCGGTTCGTCGAAGCCGAGGTTCCCGATGATGTTTCGCGCGAGCGGTTCGATCCTGCGTCGCTGCCGGGATCGGACGACCCGCGCGACACTTTGACTGCGCAAGCGTTCGGGAGAGCCTGGATCGAAAGTCGGCGATCCGCCTTGCTTATCGTCCCATCAGTCGTCACAGCTGGACGTGATGAAAACGTAGTCGTCAATCCCGACCATGCTGATGCTGTTCGCATTGCGGTCGGGCCCGAAACGCCTGCCGTTCTCGATCCACGCTTCTTTAGCTGAAGGCCCCTGACCATGGGAAACCGCGCGGAGGAGCGGACAGAGCGCCGGCGCGACGCGCATCTTTACGGCCTCAAAGCCGAATCCATTGCCGCGCTGCTTCTGCGCCTCAAGGGCTACACGATCCTCACGCGACGGTTCGTGGTGTCTGGAGGCGAAATCGATCTCATCGCGCGCCGAGGCGCTTCGATCGCCTTCGTCGAAGTCAAAGCGCGGGCGGATCTCGAAGTCGCGGCGATTGCGATCAGTGCAACGAAGCGGCGGCGGATCGCGCGCGCCGCGCGCGTCTGGCTCACGCGAAACCCATGGGCCGCGGGCCTGACGTTGCGGGGCGACGCCGTCTTCGTCGCGCGGGGGCGGCTTCCCCGTCACGAGCCGGACGCGTATAGGCTCATGATCGACTGATCCCCGAATCCGCTTCTCGCCCTCGACCGGACTCCCATGCCCCTGACCGTCGCCGTGCAGATGGACCCGATCGAGCGCATCCGCATCGCGGGCGACTCGACATTCGCGCTTCTTCTTGAAGCCCAGGCGCGCGGCCACAGCATCCTGCATTACACACCCGACCGTCTGAGGCTCAACGGCACGCGCGTTGAAGTGATGGCCGAGCCGCTGTCGGTCAAGGACGTCGAGGGCGATCACGCGCGTCTGGGCGACGCTAAGCTTGTCGATCTTTCGACTGTCGATGTAGTGCTCCTGCGCCAGGACCCGCCGTTCGATCTCGCCTATATCGCGACGACGCACATTCTTGAGCGCATCCATCCACAAACGCTGGTCGTCAACGATCCCCGCGGCGTGCGCGATTCGCCCGAAAAGCTGTTCGTGATGGATTTCCCGGAGCTCATGCCCCCGACGCTCATCGCCCGCGACAAGGCGGCGATCGAAACGTTCCGCGCTAGCCATGGCGAAGTGGTGATGAAGCCCCTTTACGGTTTCGGCGGCGCATCGGTGTTCAAGGTCACCGTTCAGGATCCGAATTTTGGCTCGCTGTTCGACCTGTTCAGCACGAGCCTTCGCGAGCCGTGGGTGATCCAGAAGTTCCTGCCGGCGGTGGCGCGCGGCGACAAACGGATCATTCTCGTCGACGGCGAGGCCAAAGGCGTCATCAATCGCGTGCCCACCGGCGACGACATCCGTTCCAACATGGTGCGCGGCGGAGCGGCGAAAGAGACCGAGCTGACCGAGAAAGAACGGCAGATTTGTTCGACGATCGGGCCTGAACTCACGCGACGCGGCCTTCTGTTTGTCGGTATCGACGTCATCGACGGCTATCTGACGGAGATCAATGTCACATCGCCGACTGGAATACGCGCGATCAGGAAGTTCGGCGGACCCGATCTCGCTGTGGCGATCTGGGACGCGATCGAGGCTAAAGTGGGCAAAGCCTAACGGTTCCGTCGAAACCCGGCTGGCCTTGCGATTGCCGGGCCGAGGGAGGATATACCTCCAATGTCAGACGCCCAGGTTCCCGCGGTCGAACTCGGCTCTCGCGTCGCGCCGCCGCTTAAGGGAGTCGAGCGGGCTAAGCTTCTCGATAAGCTCGCCGCACTCCACGAAAGCCATTCGGGGGACGCCGCGGCTTTCCGCCGCGCCGCCGTCGAGACCTTGCTGGCCGCGCTGGACGCCGGACGGGACGAAGCGCGCCGAACTCTGGAAGCGGGCGGGACCGGCCGGGCGTGCGCCGAGAAGCTGAGCGCCGACACCGACGAGTTGCTGCGCGTCGGACTGGAAGTCTCCGCGCGCTGGCTCGCGCCGGCGCATTCAGGCGGGGCGCTGCCGACGATTGTCGCGGTCGGCGGCTACGGACGCGGCATGCTCGCGCCCTTTTCTGACGTCGACGTCCTGTTCCTCATGCCCGACAAGTCGCTTCGCGGCATGGAGAAGGTTGTGGAGGCGTTGCTCTATGTGCTCTGGGACCTGAAGCTCAAGGTCGGCCACGCGACGCGAACAATCGATGAGTGCCTGAAACAGGCGCGCGCCGACATGACGATCCGCACGACGGTCGTCGAGGCCCGGTTCATCACCGGCGACAAGGCGCTGTTCGAGACGCTGAGGGTCCGGTTCGACAAGGAAATCGTGGCCAAGACAGCGGCCGAATTCGTCGCCGCCAAGCTCGCCGAACGCGAAACGCGCGTGAGAAAGGCGGGCGCGTCGCGCTATTCCGTCGAGCCCAACGTGAAGGAGGGCAAAGGCGGTCTTCGCGACCTCAACACGCTGTTCTGGATCTCAAAATACGTCTATCGCGTTCATAACCCTCACGAGTTGGTCGACGCCGGTCTGTTCTCTCCACGCGAGTTCGCGCTCTTTCGTCGATGCGAGGAGTTTCTTTGGAGCGTGCGCTGCCGGCTCCACTTCCTTGCCGGCCGGGCGGAAGAGCGCCTGAGCTTTGACGTCCAACGCCCGATCTCGCGCCAGCTCGGCTACTCGACCCGCGCGGGGCTGATCGACGTCGAGCGGTTCATGAAGCACTATTTCCTTATTGCCAAGGACGTCGGTGATCTGACCGCGATCGTGTGCGCGGCGCTCGAGGATCGACACGCGAAGCGGACGCCCGCGTTCGGCCGACTCGTCGGGCGTCTGCGGCGCCGAACCCGTGCAATCGCGGACGCCAAGGATTTCAAGGTCGACAACGATCGCGTCAACGTCATCCGCGACGACGCGTTCGAACGCGATCCCGTGAATCTCATCCGGCTTTTCTGGATCGCTGACCGGTCGAATTTGCCAATTCATCCGGACGCAACCAGGCTCGTCACGCGGTCCTTGAAGCGCATCGACGCCCGCTTGCGCGAGGACAAGGAGGCGAACCGCCTTTTTCTCGAGACCCTTACGTCACGAAACGCCCCCGAAATCGCGCTCCGCCGCATGAATGAAGCCGGGGTGCTCGGCCGGTTCATCCCTGATTTCGGCCGGGTCGTCGGCATGATGCAATTTTCGATGTACCATCATTACACGGTCGATGAGCATCTCATTCGCGCGGTCGGCGAACTCAGCGCGATCGAAGCGGGACGGCACAGCGAAGAACTTCCGCTCGCTATCAAGGTCATGCCCCAGATCGCGCATCGCACCGAGCTCTATCTCGCGACATTTCTGCATGACATCGCCAAAGGCCGAGGGGTCGATCATTCGCGCGCCGGCGCGGAAGTCGCGCGCGCGGTCGGTTTGCGCCTGGGGCTCACCGCGGCGAATGCCGAACGCGTAGCCTGGCTGGTCGAGCAGCACCTGGTCATGTCCAACATGGCCCAGGGCCGCGACCTGTTCGATCCAAAAACGGCGGAGGCGCTGTCGGCGATCGTGCAAACACAAGAGCGCCTGAAGATGCTGCTCACGCTCACGGCGGCCGATATTCGGGCCGTCGGACCGGGCGTATGGAACGGCTGGAAGGGCCAGCTTCTGCGCACGCTCTACTGGGAGACCGAAGTCACGCTGGGTGGCGGTCACTCAGTTATCGACCGCGAGGGGCGCGTCAAAGCGGCTCAGGAGGCCGTCCGCAAGTTGCTCCCGGGCTGGTCAGATCCGGAGTTCGACGCTTATGCCCAACGGCATTATCCGGCTTATTGGCTGAAAGTGGAGCCTGCGCGGCAGGCGGCTCACGCCAAATTGCTCCACGCGATGGCGGCCGATACGCATTCGCTGGCGACTGAGGTCACAACTGACGCCTTTCATGGCGTGACTGCGGTCACCGTGGTCGCGCCCGACCATCCGAGGCTCCTGACAGGCATCGCCGGCGCCTGCGCCGCTGCGGGAGGCAACATCGTCGACGCCCAGATCTTCACCACGACCGACGGCCTTGCGCTGGACACCATTTTCGTTTCGCGCGCTTTCGAGCGCGACGAGGACGAATTGCGGCGGGGACGGCGCATCGCGTCCAACATTGAGAAGACGCTGCGAGGCGAAGTCCGGCTGGCCGAAATGACGCCGTCGAGACACACGCGCGACGACCGTCATGACGCATTCGCGATCGAGCCCGAGGTGACGGTCGATAACAACCTGTCTCGCCGCTACACGGTTGTCGAGATTTCCGGTCTCGACCGGCCTGGCCTCCTCCGGGATCTGACCGCCTCGTTGTCCAGCCTCAATCTCAACATCGGCTCCGCCCATATCGTGACCTTCGGCGAAAAGGCGGTGGACTCCTTCTACATCACCGATTTGACCGGGCAGAAGATCACCCCGCCAGCCCGGCAAGCAGCGATTAAACGACGATTGCTGGCAGACTTCGCCAACGATTGACGGCAGGGCTCAAGCAAGCGAGGGGAATGCAACTCTAGGATAGTTGCATTTCCGCGGGTGCGGCTGTAATTTAGCCTAAATTTTTCCGTGAAAGCTCCCTTGAGGGAAACACCCATGCCTGCCGTGAAGACCACCATTGCCTCATTCCCGAACACCGGCGGCACAGACCCCGACGGCGCGCTGTTCATGGATTCCAATGGCGATCTTATCGGCGCAACCGTTCATGGCGGGGCAAACGGCATCGGGACGACGTACGAAATCGCCAAGATTGCGGGCGGCTACGCCACCACGCCGACTTTTCTGGCCGACATACCCGGTAGCCTGAACACGCGTGTTGGCGTCCCGAATCTGAGCGCCGACGCGGGTGGCGACCTTTTCGGCCTGGAGCTCACCGGCAGCGCGAACTCCCTTGGCGCGGTCGTTGAATTTCCCAAGGCTGGCGGCTCGGCCCCTTTGCCGACAACCTTCTCCGGCGGCGCTGGCGGCTCCCACCCGGGTGGGAGGCTACTCGTCGACGCTAACGGCAATCTGTTTGGAACGACTTTGTCTGGTGGTGCCAATAACGCCGGAACGGTGTTTGAAATCCAGAAGACGGGCAATACCTACGCGACCTCGCCAACCATCCTCACCAGCTTCAGCTCAGGCATCGTTCC
>DATDHT010000434.1:0-16378 GCA_036521435.1 Roseiarcus sp. | reverse complement strand
CCGGGAACGCCTGTCATGGACCGCGAGCTCGCGGTGGGCGCGCTCGGCTCCTCCTCGGGACGCGAAGCGCTCGCGCTCTTGAGACTCGACCGCGCCGAAGAGGCCAAGGCGGCGGGGCGTCCGCTGAGCGCGGGCGGCGTGGGCGTCGAATTGGCCGAATGATTCGCCGGCAATCCCGCCAGGACGAGGTTTTCGCCGGGAAGCGCCGTCTGATCAAACCGACCCTCGACTGACGACCGGACAATTCACCTTCACGTGTCTCGGCCGCATGGTCGAATGTTCGACAAGCTCAAACAGAAGTTCCGTCGCGGCTGTCCCCATGGCGTAGTGAGGAAGGACGACCGTCGAGAGGGGCGGATGCATGTGCTGGGCAATTTCGCGGTCATCGTAACCCATGACGGCGACGTCTTGCGGAATTCGAAGGCCCAATTCACGAAGCGCATCGTAACAACCGACGGCCATCATGTCGTTGGCGCAGAAGACGGCGGTTGGGGGCATGGGCAACGCCATAAGGGCGCGCGCTCCCAGGTATCCGGAAGGCGGCTGCCAATCGCCGTGGTGCAGGAGATCCGTGTCAAAGGGCAGCTCCGCAGCTGCAAGCGCACGTTTATAGCCATGGAGTCTTAAACGGGAAGCCTCCATGCCAACTTCCCCGCCGATATAACCGATCCGTCTATGACCCGCGCGAATGAGCACGTTCGTCGCCGCGTATCCGCCTTCCGCCTCGTCAGGAACGACGGAGCTAAAGGGCGACTTGGCGCAACGGCAGTTGAGAAGGATCGTTGGCTGATTGAAGAGCGCGGGATTGGCCCTGATGAGCCTCGTATTGATGGTCGCGTAGATAAGACCGGCGTGCGGCCGAGCGGCAAGTTGCGCAAAGGCGGCCGCTTCGATTTCGGGGTCGCCGTGAGTCACGATCGCCGTCACCGAAAGACCATACTCCCAGGCTTTTTCACTGACCCCGTTGAGCGCGACCGCCGCCCAGGGGTCCGTCGAAATCTCGTCGCAGAAAAAAGCGATGGCCGAATACCCAGGCGCCGTCTTCCCGCGTCGCACCGGCTGGTAGCCAAGTTTCCGCGCCGCATTGATCACCCGTTGCCGCGTCTGCGGCGACAGTCGAGCGCCTTCGGAGAAATTAAGAACAAGCGAAACGCTGGTCTGTGAAACTTGCGCTTCGTTCGCGACATCCACCATTGTCGCCCGTCGCGCGAACGTCGTCTCCCCCGCCGAGCCAACCCGTCGCGAGCCGCGCTTTCTCAACTTTGACCGCTCCTTCCCCTTTTTGACGCCGACTTTCGCAAGAGCGACTTTTGCGCTTCAAGACGAAGCCGCCAAAAAGGCTTCCTCGCGGTCTCAGTAAGCCCTGCGTTGACAAATTTAGCAAATTATTATCATCATGATTTGGTCGTGCGGGAACGTGATAACAGCGCCCGCCTATTCCGGTGGAGGAAACGGATATGAGGAAGGCAATACTGTCTGGCGTCGCCGCGGCGGCGATCCTGGCTTTCGGGGGCGGCGCGCAAGCCGCCGACAAGAAGACACTGGTCTTCGTGGTGAACGGCGCGTCCGACTTCTGGAAGGCGGCCGAGGCCGGCGTCAAGAAGGCGCAAGGCGAACTGCCGAATTACAAGCTCGACTTCAAATATCCCGAACAGTCGTCTGCGGCGATCCAGACCCGCTTGATGGATGACCTGGTCGCGGCCGGCGTCTCGGGCATCATGGTCAGCGCCGTCGATCCGAAGACGATGGGTGACGCGCTCGACCGTATCGGCAAGCAGGTGGCGCTGTTCACCACCGACAGCGACGCGCCCAAGAGCAGCCGCGTCGCCTATATCGGCTCCAGCAATGTCGACGCGGGCAAGCAGGCTGGCGAGATCGCGCTGAAGGCCATGCCGAACGGCGGCAAGTGCATGGGCTTCGTCGGCCTGCCCGGCGCGGACAACGCGCGCGAGCGCATCGAGGGCTTCAACGAGACGATCAAGGGGTCGAAGATCGTACAAGTCGACGTTCGCGCCGACGACATCGACCAGACCCGCGCCAAGCGCAATGTCGAAGATACGCTGACCGCCCATCCCGAGATCGACTGCATGGTCGGCTATTATTCCTACAACACGCCGCGCATCTATGAGGCGCTGAAGGAAGCTGGCAAGCTCGGCAAGATCACGATCGTCGGCTTCGACGAGGATCCGATCACGCTCGGCGGCGTCAAGGAAGGCACAATCGCCTCCACCGTCGTCCAGCAGCCCTACGAGTGGGGCTATAAGGGCATGATGACGATGGCGAAGTATATCGACGGGGACAAGTCGGTCATTCCCGCCGGCGGCCTGATGATCATCCCGACCAAGATCATCAACAAGGACAATGTCGACGCGTTCTGGGCGGAGCTGAAGGAGCGCCAGGGCAAGAAATAACGCGGGACGAACGGTCGCTGTAACGGCGTTCGCTTGACTTCTGGTTTGAGGCGTCGCGCTTAAGCGCGGCGCCTTCTTTTCCTCAAGGACCGACCTTGGCCGATCCTCTTCTCCGGCTGATCGACATCAGCAAGAGCTATCCCGGCGTCCGCGCCCTTTCCAGCGTCAGCCTGACCGTGAACCGGGGGGAGGTTCTCGCGTTGATCGGCGAGAATGGCGCGGGCAAGTCGACGATGATGAAGATTCTCGGCGGGGTGGTGAAACCCGACCAGGGAACGATCGAGATTGACGGCGCCCCGCACGGCTCGTTTACCGTCTCCGAATCGCTAAGTTTCGGAATCGCATTCGTTCATCAGGAACTAAACCTGTTCGACAATCTCGACGTTGGCGCGAATGTGCTGATCGGACGAGAGCCGCTATCGGCCGGTCCTCTTAAACTCGTCGACCGCAAGACGACGAAGCGAATCGTGGCGCCGTTGCTGAAGCGACTGGATGTCGACTTCGAAGTCGACGATCTTGTTTCCGACCTCTCCCTTGCGCAGCGCCAGCTTTTGGAGATCGCCAAGGCGCTTTCTCTGGATGCCCGCATTGTCATCATGGATGAGCCGACCTCCAGCCTGACTTCCGCGGAGACCGATCGGCTGATGCGGGTCATCGGCGAGCTCAAGGCCGATGGCGTGTCGATCATCTTTATCACTCACCGGCTGAACGAGGTCGAGACCTGCGCCGACCGTGTGGTCGTCCTTCGTGACGGCTCGGTTGTTGGCGAACTCGATCGCGCACGCATTAACCATGACACGATGATCCGGTTGATGATCGGGCGGGATCTCAAATCGCTTTATATTCCACCCAGATCGCCACCCGGCGCTGCCGTTCTGGAAGTCGCCGGCTTACGGACCCCTTCGCACCCCGCGCACGCCGTCAACCTTTCGCTGAGAGCGGGCGAAATCCTAGGGATGGCCGGGCTAATCGGGGCTGGGCGAACCGAGCTCGCGCGAGCTGTGTTCGGCGTCGACGCGGCGCTTGGCGGCCAGATCCAAGTGAACGGAAAGGACGTCTCCATTCGTTCGCCCAAAGATGCGATCGCTCACGGCGTCTTTCTTGTGCCGGAGGATCGCAAGCGCAGCGGTCTCGTGCTTGAGGATTCGGTCGCCGGGAACGTCTCGCTGCCGAACATCTGGGCCTTCGCCAAGCGCTTCCTCGTCGATTCTGGAGCGGAGCGCAAGAATGCGGAGCTGCAGCGCCAGTCCCTCAACATCAAGACGGCCGATGTCGAGACGCGCGTCGGCACGCTGTCAGGGGGCAACCAGCAGAAGGTGGTCCTCGCCAAATGGCTGTCGATGAAGCCTAAGGTGATGATCTTCGACGAACCGACGCGTGGCATTGACGTCGGGTCAAAGTCCGAAATTTATTCGCTGATGCGGACGCTGGCTGACACCGGCGTAGCGATCTTGATGATTTCTTCCGACATGGAGGAGGTGATCGGAGTCAGCGACCGCATCGTGGTGATGCAGGAGGGCGCGATCAGCGGAACGCTGACCCGAGACCAGTTCAGCGAGGAGAACGTGATGCGGCTCGCCGTCGCTCATGAACCGGAGCAAAGTGCGGCGTGATGCTGAAGAAAGATCTCGGGCTTTTCCTGCTCATTCTCGTCGTTGGCGCGGTGGTGGCGTTCCTCAACCCGCGCTTCATTTCGCCGATCAATCTGGCCAATACGGCCAATCTCGTCGGGCTTTTCGGCCTGTTCTCGATCGGTGAAGGCTTTGTCATCATCACGGGCGGCATCGACCTTTCGATCGGCTCGGAGTTCGCCCTGTTCGGCGTCGTCTTCGTCGACCTGCTGGTGAACTATCACGTGCCGTGGGTCCTCGCTGTCCTCATCATCATCGGCTTCGGTGTGATCCTTGGCTGGGTGCATGGGTTTCTCGTCACGCGAATGAACCTGCAGCCCTTTGTCGTAACTCTCTGCGGCCTCCTGATCTATCGCGGGATTGCACGTTGGTACACGAACGACGGCACCGCGGGATTTGAGTTCGGGCAAAGCTTTCCGGCGCTGGAATGGGTCACCACCGGACGCACCTACGGCGTCCCGCACACCTTCGTCATCTTCCTTATCGTCGCGGCGATCATGGGGGTGCTGCTGCATCGCTCTGTATTCGGGCGCTACCTGTTCGCGATCGGCAAGAACGAAGAGGCGGCGCGCTTTTCCGGCATCGCGACCAAGAAGATCGTCGTCGCCGCCTACATCATCTGCGGCGCGCTTGCGGGCGTTTCGTCCATTTTCCTTACGATGTACACCCGTTCGATCTCGCCGGCTTCGCACGGCAATTTCTATGAACTTTATGGCATCGCGGCCGCAGTTCTCGGCGGCTGCTCGCTGCGCGGCGGCGAGGGTTCGGTTCTGGGCATCGTGCTCGGAGCGGTTCTGCTTCAGATTCTGCAGAACCTGGTCAATCTGCTCGGCATTCCGAGCTCTCTCAATTTTGCCGTGATGGGGACGGTCATTCTGATCGGGGTGCTCGCCGACCAGCAATTGGTGCGCGTGAGGCAAGGCCGCGCCGACCGGGCGAAGGATAATCTGCGCGCGACAGCGCCGCTTGCAAGATAGCAAGAGCCAAGTCGCTCTAGGAGAGCGCTGGGCGATCGATGCCAAAACGCGCGCTCGAAGCGTCCGTCAAGCTTCGGACAAGGCAAATGTCGTATGTGGGGGCTGAACCGGCCATCTATCCGATGGCCTACGAAACCTTCGCTGTGTCGCCGATGATCTTCCGAGATTCATCGACGAGGTCTACAACGCTCGTCGTCTCCACTCAGCGTCGGGCTATCTCAACCCGCAGCAGTTCGAGGATCGCAATCCCCGGCCCACAGTCAAATCAACCGCCTGATTCTTGTCCGCCCCAAGGGGCCCACTCCAATCGAGGGTCAAAGTTCGGCGCCGATTGACATGCCTTTCTCTTCGGTCTGGCGGCCTGGTGCGACAAAAGCGGCACGAAGATCCAACGCGAATTCGTGCTCACGTCACCAGGAGCAGTAACGCGGCCAGGATGGCGATCCCGCCGAATGTGATTAGAGACACCTTCACCGCGAGCATCGCCAGCGCGCCGCCGACCAGGCCGGATAGCGCCTCCGCCCCAACCTGGAGCGCCTGATTGTTTCCCATCGCTCGCCCCTGTTCGTCGGCGCCGGCGGCGAGCGACAGCATGGTGGCCGAGGCCGGGAGGCAAACGGCAAGCGCAAGCGACGTCAAGAACAGCGTCACCCAGAGGCTCCCCGGCGCTGCGGGCAGCACGATGACCATCATGAAAACCCCCATGAGCGCGGCCGAAGCCATGGTCAGCGTCCGGCTGGCAAAGTGGCGGGCGAGAAATCCAGTTAGCCAGAGATTGGCGAGTACGATCGGCAGCCCGACCCAAGCGACGAACTCCGACTCGCGGGAAACGCCGAAGCCGAACTCGTCGACCAGATACATGGGGTAGCAGCGGAAGAAGCCGAAGATCGCTAGATAGGCGAGGAAATTGACTAGGTAGAGTCGGCGCAGTCGACGGTCGGTGACCACGGCGGCCAGGTTCGCCAAGGCCGCGCCGTAGCCCGCTGCGGCGCGGCGGTCTGGCGGATGGGTCTCGCGGAACGAGACGAGCGTCGCGAGCAAGGTGAGGAGCAGCAGCCCAAGGGTTGCCCAAAATGGCGTCGCCGGCCCGAACCAGGGGACCAGCGCCGGATCGGCGAGCCTGCCGCCCGCCAGCGGGCCGACGATGTAGGCCAGGCTGGCGCTCATATAGACGTAGCCAAAGAAGCGGTTGCGCTCCGACGGGTCGACGACGTCGGCGATCGCGCTCTGCGCCGTTGCGACATTGGCCTCGGCCAGGCCCGCAATGATCAGCGATGAGGCGAGCAACGCGAGGCTCTGCCTGGCAAGCGCCGTGGCGATCAGCGCGTAGCAGGCGGTGGTGACCGCGAGCGAAAGCAGCAGGATCGGCCGGCGGCCATGGCGGTCGGAGAGGGCGCCCAGCACCGGCGAGCCGAAAAACTGCCCGGCCGGGTAGAGGCAAAGCAGGATGCCAAGCGTCAGCGTGCGAGTCGGCATCGTCACGCTGGCCGGCAGCAGGCCGCCGCCTCCATCCTGGAGCAGCATCGGCGTGAACACGGTGATCAACAGGCTGTAGCCGAAGAAGCCTGCGAAGATCACGAGATAGAGCGGCAACAGGCGGATCACAGGTCGGCCGCCACCGTGACGGCGATAGGATACGGCATCGCCACCCGGCTCTCCCGATTGACTGCCCCCGGGCGCCCTGCCCACCCGCGTCGAAGCCTTGCCCCAGTTGCCTAACAGCTCGCTGCTCTTTCGGGCGCATAGGGCAAGATGGACGGGTGTGCAATCTCTACACCGTCACCGAGAATCCACAGCAAGCGCCACGAGGAGGCGCTAACTGGCTAACCAAGACTGAGATTCACTATGTTTACTGAAACACACAAATCCGCCGAAATCGCTTCGGCCTCGACACCGCCTGCCTCTGACGGGGAACAGGCACAAACCAACACAGACTAGATCGCCGAAATCTTTGGTGAGATTGAGAATATGCCCGAGGAGGACGCGCGTAAATTGGCCGGTTCCCTCGTGAGCAGATCGAAGGCGCGCAATTCAAGCTCGGCTGCGCCCTGCATATGATCCAAGACTCCAAGCCAGATCGCTCGGACGAGGAGTTCCTGAAAAACATGCACCCCAACCTTCTAGATCACGGGGACGATGCGAGGACTAAGTTCTCGGTGATTTGGTCCTCTGGGGCGCCGTGGGAGTGCCGCGTCCGGCGCCTCGTTGTTCGGCTTCGTGATCATGCAGAAGCCACCGCCAGCGGGCGCAAGCGCTATTGCGCGCGACCCTGACACGTCGCGGAGGCGAACCATGAGGACGCCCCACCCAGTGCAATTCCTAGACGCCTCCTCAGGCGTAATCCGAGAGAATCACGCCCGCGCCCGCAGCACCGCTGGCGCTATAGCGCTATTCGAAGGGCTGCCCTGGCCCCAAGACGCGACTCAGCTACGCCTTCTTGACGCGGGACGGGCGCGAGGCGCACGCTCAGGCTACGGCATTTGGCGAGGCTGGCGAGTGCGCGCCGATCGAGCGGCAGGGCCAGCACTCACCAGCATAGGGTCAAGGGAAGCGGCCGTTAGGGGACTGCGCACCCCGAAGCTCACACATATGCACGGCGTATAGTACTCAAAACATTCGAAAAAATCTGTGTGCAACCATCGAGCCACCGACCCTAATCAGCTTCATTCCCCCTTGGGGCCTCGAGCGAGAAGGGTTGCTTTTCGGCCCGCCCGCCGCACCACAGACGCGGCTGCGCGCTTGCGCTTCGGCCGTCGGCTTTTCGGCGCGTGCTCGGACGGTGTGCAGGTTGCGTTCCATCGGGTCGATTTCGGGGACGTGGTGAGCTATCACCTGTGGCGTAGTCGCGAAGTGCCTACATAGCGCTTACATCCACTTTGACCGGACCGGCGTTGTCTATGTAAGTCATTGAAAAATAAAAGAAGCGGACGTGGCGAAATCGGTAGACGCAAGGGACTTAAAATCCCTCGGCCGCAAGGCTGTGCGGGTTCGACCCCCGCCGTCCGCACCAAGCTCCTTCCGAAATCCAGGGAGAGCCTGGTATAGTCCGCTCGTGCGGCTTAAGGTTACACGCAACGCTCGCCAAGCCTTTTCTGGATAATCGGGTGTCGCTGCCGCCGTAGGTTCGAGCAAACTCTTTCTCGAGCTGGCGTTATTTCAGCGCTGATTAGGGACTGGCGAAACGACGCCGTCGGGGGCGCGTGGGCGCGGCGACCGTGGCGAAGCTGTAGGCCAGGAGAATGCCGCCCGGGGCCGAGCACAGCGCCGACGCGACGAAGACGCCGATCAGCACGTGGTCCACCTCGGCGCCCACCATGCGGCTCGCGCGTCTTGCCGAGCATGAGCTGGACGATGCTTTGTCGGTTCATTTCGGCGGCGGGCTGTGACTCAATCATCCGGCCGTCCCGCAGCACGATCACGCGAGAGCACAGGTCCAACACCTCGCCGAGCCGATGCGAGACGAAGATGACGCTGCTTCCCGCGTTGGCCAGCTCCCGGACGCCGGCGAAGACGCGCTCGATCTCACGGTCGCCGAGAGTGGGCGTCGGCTCGTCGAGGATCAGGATGCGCGCGTTGCGGCTGAGCGCGCGCGATCTCGACCAGCTGGCGCTCGGCCATGGAGAGATCCTCCACAATGGCGTCGGGCCGCACATCGTTGAGGCCTAATCGCGTCAGCAGGCCCTGGGCCTGACGCCGGTCGTCTGCGCGCGAGCGGAAATTGGCGCCGACCCGGCCGAGCAGCGTGTTCTCCAGGACCGTCAGCGCCGGCACGAGGCTGAGCTCTTGCTCGACCACCGCGATGCTGGCGGCTGTCTGGCGCGCGGGACGCGTCTTCGGCAAATGCAGTCGTGGAAAGCATCAAAATTCCTGCGGTCGCAATCGCCTGCACGCAGGATATGGCTTTACTGTTCATCACTCCCTCCCTGGCATTCTCAACGGCTCGTGGTCTGTTCTTTTTTGCCGTCGGAAATAGCATGTGGGTGAGAGCTCTGAGCTTCGTATCTCAAGATGGCGGCGCCCAAAATGACGAATTCGCATGCGTCCGGATCGGCGGCATCATCCCGTCCTCTTCGCCTGCTGCTTGCTGGCCTGGGCGCCTTCGGCAGGGAGCATCTGAGCCGACTGACCGAACGGTCCGACGTGAAGGTGGTCGGAGTGGCCGACACAAACGTCGCCGCCTTCGAGCCAATCCGCGCGAGCCTTGGCGTCGTAGAATGCCTGACCGACCCCCTGCGACTGATTGAAGCGGTGGAGGCTGACGCCATCATCGTCGCCACTCCGGCCGTCTCGCATGTCGAGATTAGCGTGCGCGCGCTCGCCAAAAACCTCTCTGTGTTGCTCGAGAAGCCCGTTGCGCCGTCAGCGCGTTCCGCCGTCCCACTCCTTGCGGCCGCGCGCAGCTCAACGGGCTTCGTCATGCCCGGCCATGTGCTGCGGTTTTCGCGGGACCACGTCCGGATGGTCGAAACTGTCCGCTCGGGCCGGATCGGCGAACTCCTCTACGTGAACTCGCGTCGTTACCGGGACGACAGCCATGCCGTCCGCTACCCCGATACTGACCCTGTACTGATGACTCTGATTCACGACATCGACATTGCGCAGTGGGTCACGGGTTCAGACTTCCATTCGATTGTCGCCCGCCGATCGGAAGGCGTCGGCTACCGATCGATGACGGCGGTGTCGGCAACCACTGCGACCGGGGTCGTTTGCGACTTGCGCACGGCCTGGACATTCACGGACGGCGAATTGCCGCCCGACCGCGTCGAAGTGGTCGGAGATCGCGGCAGCGTCGAGCTCGTTGTCGGCGCAGGCTTGGACGTCTATGCGGAGGGGCGTCGCACAAGCTATCCTGCGGCCGGCGCAGATGATCCTTTGCGGAATGAGCAGGATCATTTCTTGGCGTGCGTGCGCGACCGTTCGCGGGCGCCTGCGCTCACTCTGTCGCCAGCGCTGATCGGATTGATGCTGGCTGATGCGGCGACCGAGTCTTTGCGCTCAAACTGATCGCGAAACGCCTGGCATAGTCGCGTTAGGGAGCGAGCGTTCCCATCCGAGTTAGGTTCGGCCCATGCCGCGTGTCGTCAAGCGTTCGGCCTCGCTGGCCATGACGACCGGTTCTTCGCGTCGGGGCGTCCCCATTCCGAGCTTCGTTCCTCCCCAGCTTTCCCACCCGGTCGAGAAGCCTCCCGGGAGGCTATCGAGCCGGTTCCGGCGGATAGGCGGTCAGGAACGCTGCCAGGCGCGTAAATGGGCGATGAGGAGGCGCAAGGGACCTGCCGGGGCTTCAGTCGACGCCCAAGCTGTTATGGTCGGACCTAAGCTCAGCCGCGCTGAGAATCATCGCAAAGGCTTCGACGGATGACGCCGCCTTTGGGAATGTCACCCGGGATAGCGGCGCTCGGCAGGCGGTATTCGCCCCGCGTTCCCGAGCTCGACGATGTAGCCATAGTCCTTTTCCGTATCGAGATAATAGTGTTCGTCCTCGTCGAACCGGCCGCTCTGGATCACCGGATAGCCGCGGCCGGTGAAATCGGCGACGGCCTTCCTACAGTCTTTGTAGTAAAGCTTGATGTGATGCAGGCCCTCCCCGCGCTGCTCGAGATGCTCGTCGTAGATGCTGTAGCCGGTCAGAGGCTGCATGAGCTCAAGCTGCGTGTCCCCGCTCCAGGCGACGGCGATCAGGCAGGAATGGGTCGCGGGCTTGCCGCGGTATGTGTAGTCCCGAACCTTGGTCGCGTCGAAGGTATAGATGTCCCAAGGCCCGATCTTGAAGAGGTCCCAGTGCCGCTTCATTGCGGCGTCCAAGTCTCGCACCACCATCGCGACCTGCATCGTCGCGCCTTCCTGAAACGTCCTCATCGTCTTCCTCCGTTGTCGCCCGAATGCGCCTGTCTCAGGCTTGTTTTCCGGCCAATCGGCCGACCTTTCGCGCTTTCCAGGGCCGCAGGCGCTGTCGCAAGGGACGTTCCTGCCGCCCCGGCGCCGTAGGCCCCGGGCCAGCCCTTACTTGCCTGCGACCAGAAACCAGCGCAGAATTGGGAAACCGGCGCGCATATTAGCAGAAAGCTGGCCTTTGGGAGGGAACACTGACATGAACAGACGCGAGACGCTTAAACTGTTGGGCGGCACGGCTGTCGCCGCCGCAACGAGCTTCAGCAGTCAGTTGGCATTCGCCGCCGAACCGACCATGGTCGTGGTTGTCAAGATCGCAGGCATTCCGTGGTTCAACGCCCTGGAAAAGGGTGTCGCCAAAGGCGGCGCGGACTTCAAGATCAACGCCGCCATGGTTGGACCCGCGAACGTCGACCCGGCACAGCAGGTCAAGCTGCTCGAGGACCTTATCGCCAAGAAGGTCAATGTGATCGGCCTGGTGCCGCTCGACGTGAAGGTCACCGCCCCGGTGCTGAAACGTGCGCAAGAGGCTGGCATCAAGGTCATCACGCATGAAGGCCCGGAGCAGGAGGGTCGCGACTGGAACGTCGAGCTCATCGACTCGGTGCAGTTTGGCGAAGTCCAGATGCAGCGGCTGGCCAAGGACATGGGTGAAGAAGGCGACTATGTCGTCTACGTCGGCACGCTCACGACCCCGCTCCATAACAAATGGGCGGACGCGGCGATCGCCTATCAGAAAGAGCATTATCCCAAGATGAAGCTCGTAGCGGATCGCTTTCCCGGCGCCGACGAGATCGACACGTCCTATAAGACGACGCTGGACGTGATCAAAGCTTATCCGAACCTCAAAGGCATCCTTGGCTTCGGCTCCAATGGGCCGATTGGCGCAGGCAACGCGGTGCGCGAAAAGAGGCTCGGCAAGAAAATCGCGATCGTCGGAACGGTGCTGCCGTCGCAGGGCAAGGATCTGATCGCCGACGGGATTATCCGAGAGGGCTTCCTCTGGAATCCGACGGACGCCGGCTATGCGATGGTTGCGGTCGGGCGGCTTGTTCTTGATGGCACGGAAATGAAAGATGGCATGGAAATACCCGGCCTGGGCAAGGCATCCGTCGACGTCCCCGGCAAGCTGATCAAGGTCGACAAGATCATGCGTATCAACAATGAGACGATCGACGCTCTCATCGCCGGCGGCCTTTAAGGGTTTTGGCGGATCTTGCGGGCGAGGCGCATGCCTCGCCCGCAAGTCTCAGGCGCTCTTCTCACTCGCGAGCCGTGCGGCGACACCCGGGCGTTCGCCCAATGGGCGCCACTCGGAACGCTGAGTGCGGGCTAGCGCTCATCTTGCCAACGTCGCCATAGGCTCCCGCACTTGGTCAACTTCCTCGACCTCCACGCAATCTCCAAGCGGTTTGGCGGCGTCGTCGCATTGCGCAACGTCGATTTGTCCTTGCCGGCGGGCGAGGTCCACTGCCTCGTTGGCGAAAACGGGTCCGGCAAATCCACACTCATCAAGATTATCGCCGGTGTCCTTCGGCCTGAGCCGGAAGGGCGCATCATGATTGAGGGTCGCGAATACCCGCATCTCAATCCGGTGCAGTCGACAGCCTGCGGCATTCAGGTGATCTACCAGGACCTGTCGCTGTTCCCCAACCTCACCGTCGCAGAAAACATCGCGGTCGGCCGACATCTCGGGCCCCCGCAGGTGGTGAATTGGCGCACGATACGAACAACCGCGGAAGCGGCGATTGCTCGAATTGGCGCCTCACTGGACCCTTTCGCGCGGGTCGAGGATCTCTCGATCGCGAGCCGGCAATTGGTGGCGATCAGTCGCGCGATGGCGGCTGACGCTCGGCTGGTGATCATGGACGAACCGACGTCGTCGCTCACGCGGCACGAAGTCGATGCGCTCATTCGCCTCGTCGCCGACCTCAAACATTCGGGCATCTCAACCGTCTTCGTCTCGCATCGTCTCGACGAGGTGATGGAGATCGCCGAGCGCGTCACTGTTTTGCGTGACGGCGCCAAGGTGGGAGATTTCCCGGCAACGGAGATGAACGACAAGAAGCTCGCAACGTTGATGACCGGCAAAGCCTACGCCTATGAGACCTCCGCGCCGGATTTCTCAAGAGCCAAGACCGTGCTCTCGGTGGAGCGGCTCACGCGAACGGGTCAATACGAGGACGTGAGCCTCGACATTCACGCGGGTGAGATTGTTGGGCTGACCGGGCTCCTGGGTTCGGGCCGGACCGAATTCGCGCTCTCGCTGTTCGGGATGAACCCGCCGACGTCCGGAAAAATCCGGCTGAATGGCAAACGATTGGCGTTGAAGACCAACGCACAGGCGATCGCTGAGGGCATCGCCTACGTCTCAGAGGATCGATTGACCCTCGGGCTCGTGCTTGAACAGCCGATTGCGTCCAACATTCTCGTCACTGTGCTCGACAAGCTCACAAACCGGCTCGGACTGGTGCCGGAAGCGAACCGAAAACGCGCCGCACAAAAATGGATACAGGATCTCGCGATCAAGACGCCGGATCCGGACAACGCGGTCAAGACTCTTTCAGGGGGCAATCAGCAGCGCGTCGTTCTGGCCAAATGGATGGCGACCGGGCCCAAACTCCTGATTCTCGACAGCCCGACGGTTGGCGTCGACATCGCCGCGAAGGACGGGATCTACGAGGTGATCAAGGCGCTCGCCGCCAATGGCGTCGCAATTTTGCTCATCTCGGACGAGATCGCGGAGGTCTACTACCACGCGCAGCGCGTCATCGTGATGCGACAGGGTCGACTTGTAAGCCAATGCATCCCCCATGACTCCTCGGAGGCGGAATTGCAGGCGGTCGTCGATGCGTAATCCCGTGCGCGACTGCGTGATCTCCCTGGGGGCGGCGCTGTGACTCTCGCGGTGTCCCGTCCAAGCTTCTCTCCTGTGCTTCAGCGGTTCCGGCGCAGTCACGAATTTTGGCTATTGGCGGTGATCCTGGCGCTTTGCCTGGTTCTGTCGCTTGCGACCAACAGTTTTTTGACGCTTCAGAATCTGTTCGACCTCCTCACGTCCAACGCCTTTGTCGGGATCATGGCCTCTGGCCTTCTCGTCGTGCTGATCGCCGGGGGGATCGACATTTCTTTCACGGCGACCGCTTCGGTCGCGCAATATGTGGCGCTCACGCTGGCGATCCGCTACGGCCTGGGCTGGTTCGCGATGTTCGCGATTGCGGGCGCGATCGGAATAGCCTGCGGCGCGATCAACGCGCTTTTCATCACGCGGCTGCGCATCTCGTCGATCATCGTCTCGATCGCCACGCTCAATATCTTCTACGGGCTCTTGATTTTCTTCTCTGGCGGAAGATACATCACGTCGTTGCCCAAGTTTTTCCGCGACGGCGTCTGGTGGTTCGAGTATGACGACGCGAGCGGCACGCCCTATGCGCTGAACCTCCAGATCCTCGTTCTGGCGCTCGCGTTCCTATCGGCATGGCTGCTCTTGAACCGGACGAACATCGGGCGCCAAATCTATGCTCTCGGCGGCAACAAGGACGCCGCACAGCGACTCGGCTTTCACGTCGTTCGCCTCAATTTCCTGGTTTACGGCTATCTCGGCCTCATCGCCGGCATTGCCTCGCTGGTGCAAGCCCAGCTCGCGCAATCGGTCACGCCGACGGTGCTGGTCGGCAAGGAACTCGACGTGTTGGCGGCGGTCGTTTTGGGCGGGGCCAGCCTGACTGGCGGCGTCGGCACTGTGTTTGGCGCAATTCTTGGCGTCGCGCTGTTGGCGATTCTGCAGAACGGCCTGGTTCTCCTTGGTGTCTCCTCATACTGGAATCAATGGTTCGTCGGTCTGACAATCCTCTGCGCGGTTTCGATCACGGCTTGGCGTGACCGGCGCCGCCGATCGGCCAAGGCGATCGCATGAGGGGCCGGCGATGAGCCTCGACGCCAGGGCTTCGTGGTGGGCGTTCTCCATGCCCCGCTTTCGCGGCGGCGCGGCGCAGATCCTTTCGCTGGTCCTCGTCGCTCTCCTTATTGTTTTTTGGCTCCTCCTCGGCGATCAGCTGTTCAGCGTCCGTGCGCTGCAGTCGATGGCCTTCCAACTGCCGGAACTGGGAATTCTGTCACTGGCCATGATGGTGACGCTGCTTTCCGGTGGCCTCAACCTCTCCATCATCGCGACAGCCAATTTATGCGCGCTCGCGATGGCGTGGGTGCTGACAACGCACGCGACGGGCGCGGAAGGCGTCATGTGGGTGGGTTGGCAAGTCATCGCCGTGCTCGCGGGCATAGCGGTCGGGACAATCGTCGGGCTGATCAATGGATTCGTGATCGCCTATCTCGGCGTCTCTCCAATTCTCGCCACGCTCGGCACGATGACGATGTGCAAGGGCCTGTCGATCGGCCTCACTCGCGGCAACGTCATCTCGGGTTTTCCGGACCCGATCGTCTTTCTCGGCAACGGGACGCTGATGGGCGTACCCGTGGCGCTTTTGATCTTCCTCGCGCTCTGTCTGCCGGTGGCAGTGCTCCTCAACAAGAGCCCGTTCGGTCACAGGATTTACATGATCGGGTCCAATGAGAAGGCGACGCGCTATTCTGGAGTCGACACCAAACGCGTGCTCCTGGGCGTCTATCTGCTCTCCAGCCTCCTCGCCGTCGTCGCGGCGCTGGTGATGATGGCGCGGTTCAATTCCGCCAATGCCGCTTATGGCGAGAGCTATTTGCTGGTGACAATCCTGGCGGCGGTGCTTGGCGGCGTCGATCCGTTCGGGGGATTCGGCAAGGTCGGCGGTTTGCTGATGGCCCTGATTGTGCTTCAGGTGATATCTTCGGCCTTCAACCTTCTCAACTTCAGTCCTTTCCTGACGGTTGCAATCTGGGGCGCGCTGATCATCGGCGTGACGGCGCTGAGCGTCTTGCTGGAAAGCCTGGGATGGAGACGTCGATGACAGTTGTCATCCCTCGCTCGGCCGTGGCCAGTGGGCATCGCGCCATCGCGTCGCTTTACACTCGCGGCGCGAACCGGGAGAGGCTGTCGCTGTCGGCGCCGAAGCGTACGCAGGGCGAACATGAAGTCCCGCATCTCGTAAATAACTCAACCGCTTAGACGGATGCTGGTGGGCCGGGCAGGACTCGAACCTGCAACCAGACCGTTATGAGCGGCCGGCTCTAACCATTGAGCTACCGGCCCGTCCGGGCGCGCCTCGCGAGGGTAAAGCGCAAAACGCGCGCGGTGGCAATGAGGGCGCAGGACCCGCTCCGTTTCTTCGGAGCGCCGCTAGCTCAGCGTCGCCGGCCGTCGAGCGGCCGTAGGCGCGTCCTCAAAGCCTATTGCGCGCTCGACGATATAGAGCGGCCGGCCCTTCGCCTCGGCGTAAATGCGCCCGACATAGAGCCCGATCACGCCGGTCATCAGCATGTTGGCGCCGCCAAGCGCGGCGATGATGACGATCGTCGAACTCCAGCCGCGCTC
>DATDHT010000433.1:0-8644 GCA_036521435.1 Roseiarcus sp. | reverse complement strand
ACGCTCAGAGAGGATTTTGCGAACGACGTTGCGCATTCGCTTGAGCGTAATGCCCTCGCTGGCCGCGATCTCCGGCACCGAAGCGCCGCGATTGAGGAGACCCACGATCCGCTCTTCGCGCTGGACCTTTTCGCGCCGCGTGGCTCTTCGTATGCCGGATGACCCGCCCCGACGAGCGTGGGCGGTAGACAAAGCTTCGGGATTGGATTTCGGGGTTTCGCTCATAGTCATGGGAACAAACATAGAACATTTTCCGTTGCCTGGCAAGAAAATGTCGGATTTCCAAAAACCAGCCCGAGTCGCTCATAGGATCTGAAGCTCAACTGACCGGCTCGCTTCCCCCCGGTAAAGAGCAACGCGCCTTCAGATGCAATCGCAGGCGGCCATGGTGTCATTCCCGCGCAGGCGGGAATCTAGAGCACGGTGAACGCCTTTCTGGATCCCCGCTTTCGCGGGCATGACAAGAATGGGAGGGCTTGCTTCAACAAGCGCCACGCCGCGTCTCAGGCCAGATTGCCCTCGCTGCCGGGCTCCTCCACCAGTTCCTCCAATTCCGCCATCGTCTGTTCAACACTCCGATGATGCGGCTCTTCGTACCAGACGGAAGCGACCCGCTCGATGTCGCTCGAGCTTACGCTGACGTAGGTGACGTGCGGCTGTTGCGATTCCAGGAACGCATTGATGTCGTTCTCCAGCGATTGGATTGGCGTGGTCGCGGCCACGGAAAACAGCTTCACCCGCATTGCTCAACTCCGATAGGGCCTGGGCGTCTTGATGAGACAGTCCCCTTTTCGCAGCAGAAGACGCGACCTCCAAGCCCTGATCTCGGGGTCGAAACATGGGAACGATTTGACGCTAGACGCGTTGCGGGCGCTTCATGCTGGCGAGGTTGATTTTCCATGAAATTGTTTCGATGCCAGGTTTGCGACAACATCATTTATTTCGAGAACCGAACCTGCGGGCGGTGCGGACATCGGCTTGGCTATGTCCCGGAGCTCGAAATCATGGCCGCGCTCGCGCCCGCGGGCGGCGAGTCCTGGACGCCGCTGGTGGGCGAAAACGGGCCGCGCCGCTTCTGCGCCAATGCCGACCATGACGTCTGCAACTGGCTGACGACCGCCGAAAGCCAGGATCGGCTTTGCGTCGCCTGCCGGCACAACGATACGATACCCGACATTTCTCAAGCCTCGCACCTCACGGCGTGGCGGGACATCGAACTCGCCAAGCACCGGCTGTTCTACAGCCTGCTGCGCTGGAAGCTGCCGCTGAAGACCCGCGCCCAGGACCCGAGCCACGGGTTGGCGTTCGAATTCCTGGCCGACCCTCCCCACCCCTCCGGGCCCAAAGTGATGACCGGCCATGACGACGGCGTGGTGACGATTGCGCTCGCGGAAGCCGACAGCGCCGAGATCGAGAGGCGCAGGGCCGAATTGGCCGAGCCCTATCGCAGCCTGCTCGGCCATTTCCGGCACGAGGTCGGGCACCATTATTGGGATATTCTCGTTCGCGACGGCGGCAAGCTCGCGTCCTGTCGCGCTACATTTGGCGACGATACGCAGGACTACGAGGCCGCGCTCAGGCGCCACTACGGGCAGGGCGCACCTTCAGATTGGCCGGAGCGCTTCGTTTCGGCTTACGCGACCTCGCATCCCTGGGAGGATTTTGCCGAGACCTGGGCGCATTATCTGCACATCGTCGACACGCTTGAAACCGCGAACGCGTTCGGGCTGAGGATCGCGCCGGCGGTCGACAGGGAGGGCGCGCACTTCGCCAAGCTCAACTTCGACCCCTATTCAGAGGGTTCGATCGAGCGGATTGTCGAGGCCTGGGCGCCTTTCGTGGTCGCCATGAACAGCGTCAATCGGGCCATGGGCAGGCCCGATCTTTACCCGTTCGTGATCGCGCCGGCGGTGGTGGAGAAGCTGCGCTTCATTCATGACCTCGTGCGGGGCGCGGCGCGAAGCGCAGCGTCCGCGCCGGAGCGAAAGCCGCTTGAAAGCGCGGTTTCGCGCTAGCGCCCTCTGCAACAAGGGCCGTCGCCTAGCCCGCCGACAATAGGGCGTTCTTCCGAGCGCCCTATTCCGAGGTTATCGCCTTACTTAGCCAGCGCCTTGTCGGTGACCGCCGTCGTGTAGGCTCCGGTCGGCTCCTTCGAGATGACCGGGTCGGAGCCGCCGCTGCTCAGAAGCGCCTTGACCGTCTGCTGATAGGCGGCGGGGTCCAGGCGGCCGTCGGAGCCTTCGGTGAGCTTGTTGATCTCGCTCATCATCTGCGTCTGATGATGCTCGGTCTGGGCGCCGGTCGAATCGTTGTCGAGCACGATCTTGACCGCCTCCTCCGGATGCGCGCGCGCATAGTCCCAGCCCTCCATCGACGCCTTGACGAAGCGCGCCATCGTGTCGACGAACGCCGGGTTCTTGAGCTTGTCCTCCATGACATAGAGGCCGTCCTCGAGCGTCGACACGCCCTGGTCGGTGTAGTTGAAGACGACGAGCTGCGAGGGCTTGTAGCCGGCGTCGATGACCTGCCAATATTCGTTGTAGGTCATGGTGGAGATGCAGTCGGCCTGTTTCTGGATGAGTGGGTCGACGTTGAAGTTCTGCTTCACCACTTTGACACCGCCCGGCGAGCCGTCGGTCTTGAAGTGCAGCTTGGCCATCCAGTTGAGGAACGGATATTCGTTGCCGGAGAACCACACCCCAAGGGTGCGGCCCTTGAGGTCCTCGGGCGTCTTGATGCCGGTGTCGGCGCGGCAGGTCAGCTCAAGGCCAGAGCGCTTGAACGGTTGCGCAATGTTGACCATCGGCACGCCCTTCTCGCGCGCCGCCAGCGCCCCCGGCATCCAGTCGACGACGACGTCGGCGCCGCCTCCCGCCAGCACCTGCTCGGGCGCAATGTCGGGGCCGCCCGGCTTGATCGTCACGTCAAGGCCGTCTGCCTTGTAGAAGCCCTTGTCCTTGGCGACGTAATAGCCGGCGAATTGCGCATCCGTCACCCATTTGAGCTGCAGCGTGACCTTGTCTTCCGCCTGCGCCGTCGCTGCTGCCAGCATCGCCGCCATGCCGGCGGCTGCGAACATCATCCTCTTCATTTTTGCTCTCCCTCCAGTTGAACCCGCACTCCCGCACTTAAGGACTATCGCATGTGGTGAAAAGCTCAAGCCTCTTTCGCACGATAGGAGGCGTGCCAGAACGTCACCCGGCGCTCGACGCTGGCGACCAGCGCATAGAGCAGGGATCCCGTGATCGCGGCGACGACGATCGTCGCCCATACCATATCGATTTGAAGCCGGCCGACTTCGGTCGAGATGCGAAAGCCCATGCCCACGATTGGCGTGCCGAAGAATTCGGCGACGATGGCCCCGATCATGGCGAGCGTCGTGTTGATCTTGAGCGCGTTGAAGATGAAGGGCATCGCGACGGGCAGGCGCAGCGCGAGCAACGTCTGCCAATAATTGGCGCCGTAGGTCTTCATCAGATCGCGCTCCATCGCGCCGGCGCCGGCGAGCCCGGCCATTGTGTTCACGAGCATCGGGAAGAAGGTCATCACGACGACCACCGCCGCTTTCGATTGCCAGTCGAAACCGAACCACATCACCATGATCGGCGCGATGCCGACGATCGGCAATGCGGAAACGAGGTTGCCGATCGGCATGAGCCCGCGTTGCAGAAATTGCGAGCGGTCGATCAGGATCGCGATCATGAAACCGGCCAGCGAGCCGACGAAATAACCCGCCAGCACGCCTCGGATCGTTTGCCGGAAATCGGCCGCGAGCGTGGGTATCGAGGTGACGAAGCGCGCCGCGATCGCCGAGGGTGGAGGCAGGATGACCGCGGGCACATGGAGAAGCCTGACCCCCGCCTCCCAGATCGCCAGCACCGCGAGGCCGAAGGCGAGCGGCGGCAAGAGTTCGCCCAGGCGCCGGAAGGTCATGACAGCGCCATGCGCCGCTGGGTCAAGCGCCCGGCGAGGCCGATCGCGCCGACCAGCGTCGCCGACAGCGCCGCGGCGGCGAACAGGGCCGCCCAGATCTGCACCGTCTGTCCATAATAGGAGCCCGCCAATAGCCGCGCGCCCAGGCCCCCGTCCTCGCTCTTGGTCACTTCCGCGACCACCGCGCCGACGAGCGCCGCGGCGGCCCCGATCTTCATGCTGGCGAAGAAGAACGGCGCGCTGGCCGGGGCTCTGAGTTTCAGGAACGTCTGCGCGCGCGTGGCCGAATAGGTGCGCATGAGGTCGAGCTGCAACGGATCGGGCGAGCGGAACCCCTTGACCATGCCGACCGTCACCGGGAAGAAGCACAGATATGCGGCGATCGCAGCTTTGGGCGCGATTCCTGTCACGTTGAACTGGTTGAGGATGACGACGATCATTGGCGCGAGCGCGATGATCGGCACGGTTTGCGACGCCACGATCCACGGCATCATCGAGCGCTCGAGCCAGCGCATGGAGACGATCAGAACGGCAAGCCCGATGCCCAACGCCGAGCCGCTGGCGAAGCCGATCAGCGTCTCTTCAAGCGTGATCGCCCCATGATAAACAAGACTGCGCTTGGACGTGGGCGGGGTGGCGAAGACGAGCTTGTAGAGTTCGCCCGCGACCTGATGGGGCGCCGGCAGTTTCGGCCGCTCCATGTTGAGCGACGCGCCAACGAGGTCCTGGGTGGAGTAATCCGTCCGGTCCGCATTGGCGAACAGATCGCGCTGGAGCTGCGCGTTCATGAGCGCCGCGCCGAGATACCAGACCGCGAGGATCGCGAGGACGACAGTCGCGAGGGGGAGGATGGACTTCATCGGCGCGCCCTCATCCGGCCGCGCTGCGCGCGTCCACCTTCTCCCCGAGGGAGAAGGGGCACCCCTTCCTTCTCCCTCGGGGAGAAGGTGGCGCGAAGCGCCGGATGAGGGCTACCCGTCATAGGAATGCCCTTCGCGTAAGCCCTGCCTGACCCGGTTGGCGGCGCCCATGAACTCAGGCGTCTCGCGGATGTCGAGCGCACGGTCGCGGGGAAAATTGCATTCGATCACGTCAAAGATGCGCCCCGGCCTCGGCGACATGACGACGACATGCGTCGACAGGAACACCGCTTCCGGAATCGAGTGCGTGACGAACAGCACCGTCTTGCCGGTCAGGTCCCAGAGGCGCAGCAATTGCTGGTTCAGCATGTCGCGCACGATCTCGTCGAGCGCGCCGAACGGCTCGTCCATCAAAAGAAGATCGGGGTCGAACGACAAAGCTCGCGCAATCGAGGCGCGCTGCTGCATGCCGCCTGACAATTGCCAGGGATACTTCGCCCCGAAGCCAGAAAGATTGACGAGCTCGAGCCCCTTGGCGATGCGGGCGTCACGCTCCGCTTTGCTGAAGCCCATGATCTCGAGCGGCAGCGCGATATTGCGCGCCACGCTCCGCCACGGATAGAGCGCCGGCGCCTGGAAAACATAGCCATAGGCGCGATTGGCGCGCGCTTCGCGCGGGCTCATGCCGTTGACGCGAATTGTGCCGCTGGTCGGGTTTTCGAGATCCGCGACCGCGCGCAGAAGCGTCGTCTTGCCGCAGCCCGACGGTCCGATGAAGGAGACGAACTCGCCGCGAGCGACCTTCAGGCTGACGTCGCTCAGCGCCTGCACCGGCCCGTCGGCGGTATCAAACCGCAACGACAGCCCGCTGATCTCGATCGCGGCGTCCGCGGCTGGCGGCGTCTTGCGGTCGTCCGGCCTGAGTTTGGCAGCCGCGGCTACGTCCATTGACGTATCGTCCTTCGAAAGTACACTTCCTTCATGCCGTCGTCATTGCGAGGAGCGCAGCGACGAAGCAATCCAGGGGCCGAAGGGCGCTTTACGTTCCCCTGGATTGCTTCGCTGCGCTCGCAATGACGAGTCCGAGCCAACTTGAAATCATCCTGCTCAGCGCGCAACGCCCGCCACCGCAGTGTATTCCTTATAGCGCTTGAGCGCGCGCGCGTCCGCAGGAAACGGCTCGCGCTTGATGAAGCGGCCGCGCCCAAGCTCGGCTTGCACCGAGCCGTCGCGATAGACCACCTCGCCGCGCGACAGCGTGTAGCGGGGCAGGCCCGTGACCTTGGTTCCTTCGAACACGTTGTAGTCGATGGCTGAAACCTGGGATCTCGCGGAGATGGTCTTGTTGGCCTTCGGATCCCAGACCGTCACGTCAGCGTCCGCGCCGGCCATGATCGCGCCTTTGCGCGGATAAAGGTTGAGAATGCGCGCGATATTGGTCGAGGTCACGGCGACGAACTCGTTCATGGTGAGGCGTCCGGTGTCGACGCCATAGGTCCACAAGACCGGCATGCGGTCTTCGAGTCCGCCCGTGCCATTGGGGATCTTGGTGAAGTCGGTCAGGCCCAGCTCTTTCTGCTTGGTGGTGAAGGCGCAATGGTCGGTCGCCACCACCTGCAGCGAGCCGGCCCGCAAGCCATTCCAGAGGTCGTCCTGATGAAGCTTGTCGCGGAATGGCGGCGACATCACACGCCGCGCCGCGTGCTTCCAATCCGCGTTGTAATACTCGCTCTCGTCGAGCACGAGATGCTGGATCAAAGGCTCGCCATAAACGCGCTTGCCCAAAGAGCGCGCGCGGCGGATCGCCTCGTGCGCCTCAATAGATGAGGTATGAACAACGTAGAGCGGAACGCCCGCCTGATCCGCCAGCATGATCGCGCGATTGGCCGCCTCTCCTTCAACCGCCGGGGGACGGGACAGCGCGTGGCCCTCGGGCCCGGTTACGCCCTTGGCCATGTAATGCTTCTGTAGCGCGGCGACGATTTCGCCATTCTCGGCGTGGACGAGCGGCATCGCGCCCAATTCGGCGCAGCGCGTGAACGAGGCGAACATCTCCTCGTCATTGACCATCAACGCGCCCTTGTAGGCCATGAAATGTTTGAAGGTCGTGACGCCAGCCTTGACCACTTTGGCCATGTCCTCACGGACGGCGTCGTCCCAATAGGTGATGCACATGTGGTAGGCATAGTCGGAGACGGCGTCCTTCGAGCGTTTCTGCCAGTCGGCGAACGCCTCCATCAGGGGCTGATTGCGATTGGGGATGCAGAAGTCGACCACCATCGTCGTGCCGCCCGAAAGCGCCGCCTTGGTGCCGCTCTCGTAATTGTCGGCGGTGTTCGTGCCCATGAAGGGCATGTCGAGATGGGTATGCGGGTCGATGCCGCCCGGCATGATGAAGCAGTCCTTGGCGTCGAGCGTGCTGTCGCCCTTCAGGCCCTCGCCAATCGCCTTGATGGTCTCGCCTTCGACCAGCACGTCGGCCTTGTAGGTGCGGTCCGCGGCGACGATCGTTCCGCCTTCGATGACGAGCGACATTTTTACTCTCCCAAACCTTTATTCTGCGCAGATGTGTCGCCGCTCGGCGTTACGACACGATTTCGGCCTTCTCCAGCACCGCATGCATCAGCACGTTGGCGCCGGCGGTCGCCCAATCCGGCTTGATGTCCTCGCTTTCATTATGGCTGATCCCGTCGACGCAGGGCGTGAACACCATCGATGTCGGCGCGACCCGCGCAAGATAGCAGGCGTCATGGCCGGCGCCCGACACGATGTCGCGATGCGAATAGCCGAAATGATCGGCCGCGCGCCGCACCGCTTCGACGCAGCTTGGATCGAACGGGACCGGGGCGTAATAGAAGATCTGCTTCAAGTCGTATGTCAGGCCGATTGTCTTGGCGATCGGCTCGACCCCTTCGCGCAAAGCGGCGTCCATTTCGCTCAACGTGGAATCGTCCGGATGCCGGAACTCGCAGGTCATGAACACTTCGCCCGGGATGACATTGCGGGAGTTCGGATAGGGATTGAGCATGCCGACCGTCGACACCGCGAGGGGCGCCTTCGAGAGGCCGATCGCATTCACGAGCTCCACAATCCGCGCGGCGCCGAGCAGCGCGTCCTTCCTGCGCGGCATCGGCGTCGAGCCGGCGTGGCTCTCGAACCCGGTCAAGCGAATTTCATACCAGCGCTGCCCCTGTCCATGGGTGACGACGCCAACGTCGATCGACTCGTCCTCCAGGATCGGTCCCTGCTCGATGTGCAGCTCGAAGAAGGCATGCACGGGATGCGCGCCGACGGGCTCCTCGCCCTTGAAGCCGATGCGCTGAAGCTCGTCGCCCAGCGCCTTGCCTTCGCCGTCCTTGCACGCATAGGCGAATTCCTTGTCATAGACTCCGGCGAACACGCCCGACGCAATCATCGCAGGCGCATAGCGCGAGCCTTCCTCGTTGGTCCAGTTGGCGACTTCGATCGGCCGCCGGGTCCTGATATTGAGGTCGTTGAGCGAACGCACGATCTCGAGCGCGCCAAGCACGCCGAGCGCGCCATCGTACTTGCCGCCGGTCGGTTGGGTGTCGAGGTGGCTGCCGACCATGACGGGAGCGAGCGTATTGTCCTCTCCCGGGCGGCGCGCGAACATGTTGCCCATCTCGTCGACCGTGACCGAGCAGCCGGCGGCCTCGCACCATTTGCGGAACAATTGGCGCGACTGACGGTCGAGATCGGTCAGCGTCAGGCGCTTGACGCCGCCCTTGGGCGTCGCCCCGATTTTCGCCATTTCCATGAGCGACTCCCACAGCCTTGTCCCGTCGACGCGCACATTGGACAAGTCAGCCATCAACAGCTCCAGGAGACAC
>DATDHT010000432.1:0-8777 GCA_036521435.1 Roseiarcus sp. | reverse complement strand
GGTCGCGGTGAAAGTCGCCGCCGTCGCCGTGGGCCTGGCGCATCCTTTGGCGCAGCCGCTGACGTGAAGAATGACGCCGTCCCCCTTTGGCAGTTTCGCCGCCCAGCGTGTCGCATCGTCGCGCACGCTTCGGTTGCCGTGCATGCAGGCCGGAGCGCCCGGGCAAGCGGCGATGCGCAGCCGCGGATCATCCGCGTCGACGATAAATCCGAGTTCGGCCATCGAATGAACCAGCGATTCCGCGCTGCGCGGGTCGAGGCCAACGATCAGGAAGGCCCGCCAGGGCGTGAGCCTGAGGCTGCTCGCATTCAGACTGTGCGCACGTTCGATCAAGGCTTTGAAGCGAACCGCGTCGATTTCGCCAAAAGGCGCTGCCGCGCCAGCCACAGATCCTGCACCGTTGGCGTGCGCGCCCACAACGTCGCGCAACGCTGGGGCCCGTCTCGAACGCGCGCAGGGCCTCGTAATGCATCCGGCCTCCGCGAAGACCGCTCGTGCGCCGATCCGCTCGACCAGCGCCCGCATCCGGCGCGGCGCCGATTCGCCAGCGCCCGCAAGGGCGAGAAACGCAAGGCCAAGCCGAGCCGCCAAATCGCCTGCCTGGGCCGTCGCGCATTGCGAAGCGAGTGCATCGTCGCCCGCTAGATATACCGCAAACGCGCCATCGCGTGACGCTTCAAAGCGGATGTCCGCATCGACGTCGCCAAGTGGGAGGCGCCCCTGCGCGTCGAGGACGAAGCTGAACTTCGCCGGCAGCTTGGGCAGGTTCTCGTCCTCGTTGAGTCGCGTCTCCAGCGCGGCGAGGCTCGGTCCGAGGTCAAGCAATGCCTCAGGATCGAGGTCATCGAGCGGACTTGAGACGATGTTGCGCAGGCGCTCGACTTCAGGGTCCGCGTCGATAAGATCGATCACCTTGAGGCGGGCATGCAGGTCGGGCAGCGTGCGCTCGCTTAGCCCCCGCAGATGCAGGTTTGCACGGGCCGAAAGACCGATGATTCCGTTGCCGCAAGAGAGCGCAGCGTCCGCCAACGCAGCAGCCTGTTCGAGCGACAAACGCCCTCTCGGCGCCCGCACGCGCGCGAGCAGCCCATCGCCGGTCTCCATCGGCCGCAAGGCCCCTGGACACCAGCCCTTCCGATAAGGCGTGTGTGGTCGGCGCAATGCAATCGCGCTCATGCCGCTTGCCTCAGAACGGAGGCAAGAATGCGCGCGCTCGAATTGCGCCGAGAGAGCCAGAATCCGCGCCTCGCCGCCTCCTCGAACACGCCCGCCATATGGGACGCGGCGCGGCGATTGGCGCCAACCAGAAACGCGCGCACAGCGTCGTCGCCGAGCGTCGCGTCGAACATGAGATCGAATTGCGCGCTGTTAACCGCATCCGTCAGCGCGGCGAAGCAATAGAGGTTATCGAGCGATTGGGCGATTTCCGCCGCGCCGCGATGGCCATGGCGCATCTGCCCTTGAAGCCAGCGCGGATTGGCGGCGCGTCCACGAAGAGCGCGCGCGACCTCCTGCGCCAGGGTCCGAATCTTGGTCATACCGGGGATGGTCGAGTCGAGATGATAGAGGGCCGGATTGGCCCCCGTTTCCGCCGCAGCCGCGGCGAACCCACCCTCATGCTCGGCGAAGGCGTCCGCGTCGAGCGTGTCCTGGCCCGGCAAGTCCTGCACATGAACAAAAGCCTCGGCGCCGGCGACCCTCGTTCGAAATTCCGCCGCCGCTTCGCGCGCTTCGCCCTCGCCATCATAGGCGTGGCTGGTTGCGGCAAGATAAGTCTCCGCCAGCTCGGACCGATCCCCCCACTCGCCCCGGGCGATACGCGCGCCGAGTCCGACACCGTAAGCGCCGGGCGCGGCGCCGAATATGCGCGCCGCGCCCTGAAGACCGGCGAGCGGATTGTCCTCGGCGCTCTCTTCAAGCGCGGCGACTGCGCGGACGGCAGCGGCAAAGAGCGCGATCTGACTCGGAAACACGTCGCGGAACAGGCCAGAAATTCGCAGCGTTACATCGACCCGGGACCTGCCCAGCATGGCCAGCGGCAAAACTTCGAATCCGCTCACGCGCGTCGACGCAGAATCCCAGGTCGGCCGGCAACCGATGAGGGCGAAGGCCTGGGCGAGATCGTCGCCGCCGGTGCGCATGGTCGCAGAGCCCCACAGGTCAAGCACGATGCGCTTCGGCCATTCGCCGTGATCCTGCGCGTAGCGCTTGACGATCTCCTCGGCGGCTCGGCGCCCAATCTCCCAAGCGTTGCGGGTTGGCGCCGATCGGGGATCAATCGCATAGAGGTTGCGGCCAGTCGGCAAAACGTCGAGGCGCCCGCGCGCCGGCGCGCCGGCAGGCCCGGGCGACACGAACCGACCCCCAAGCGCGCGCAACAGGCCAAGCGATTCGAAGGCGCCGCAGGCGGCCACGCGCTCGCTCAGCGTGTCTCTCGCCGCCGCATCAAGATCGAGCCCCCCAGCGAAGCCGTCGGCGCCCTCTGGCGACCGTCCGAACACATGCAGGCCGTCGCCGACGCGCATCTCCTTCATGTCGCAGAGCCAGGCGTCGAGGGTGACGAGCGCTTCCTCTGGCGGCTTGTCGTCAGCGGCGCATTCCTTGAGGAGCCCACTCTCCTGGCCCCTCTCGAGAATGAGGGTCGCAATCGCGCGCGCGCGGCGCGGATCGAGCGCTTGGGCCTCGGCGAATTCGTCAAACAACCCCTCAAGCTCGAGCGCGTGTCCATGCGACCCGGCGGCGATCAGTGGCGGCGTCAGGTGGCCGATCGTGACAGCGCTGATCCGGCGCTTGGCCTGCGCCGCTTCGCCGGGATTGTTGACGATGAACGGATAGATGACCGGCGTCGGACCGAGGAGAACTTCCGGCGCACAATTCTCGCTGAGCGCGACAGCCTTGCCCGGCAACCATTCGAGCGTGCCGTGCGCGCCGAGCTGAATGATCGCGTCGACGTTTTCCTTGCGGGTGAGCCAAAAGTAGAACGCGACATAAGCGTGGCGCGGCGCCAGGTTGAGATTGTGATAGTCACCCCTCCGCGAGGAGGCGTCGCCCCGGTCAGGCTGAACCGCGACGATGAGCTTGCCAAACCGCACAAGGCGAAATTGGAACGCCCCCGCGATGGCGTCGCGGTCATCGGCAGGATCACCCCACACGGCGAACAAGGATTGCCGGAAGTCCGATGGGGTCGCAGCGAGCTCGGCCTCGTATTCGGTGAGCGTCAGCGCCGCCTCGAGCGGCCCTTGCTCGAGAGCCGCGATGAGTAACGGCGCGTCCAGACCGCTCGTCACATCATAGCCCGCGGCGCGTAGAGTCTCGCAAATAGCGATTGCGCTCGCTGGCGTATCAAGGCCGACCGCGTAGCCGGTTCGTCCGCCGCGCGCCGGATAATCCGGCAGCACACAAGCGAGGCGTTTGTCCGACGGCGCTTTGCGTCGGAGGCGCGCCCAGCGGCGAGCAAGCTCGGCGGTGAACTCGACGCGGTCGGCGAGCCGCCGATGCGCGACCGCGCCAAATTCGGTCCGCGTGTCGCGTGGGCTCGCCTGCTTGAAGGAAATGGCGCGGCTGAGAATTCGCCCGTCGAGTTCCGGCAGCGCGACATGCATCGCGAGGTCAGAAGGTCCGAGCCCACGCTGAGAAGCGCGCCAGGCGTCGAGGCTCGCTCCAGCCAGCACGACCTGCATGATCGGCGCATCGAGCACGTCGAGCGCCGTTCCCTCTTCCGCGTCCATCCGCGCGGAAAAGGCCGTGGCGTTCAGCACGACATCAAATCGTCGCTCGGCGAGGAAGGCGCGTAAGGGCGCGAGCGCCGCCTCGTCTTTGAGGCTGGTCACGAAAACGCTTGTGACCGCAAAGCCCTTGTCGCGAAGCGCCCGGGCCAGCGCTTCGATAGGTTCGAGATCGTTGGCGAGATAGATGGAGCGATAGAAGACGATGAGAGCGGCCGCCGCGCCCGGCCCCGCCTCGAAACACGCAGCGTCGAAGCGGCCAAAGGCCCGCACCGCAACCGGCGGAGGAGCAGGAGTCGTGGCGCCGATCTCGGAGGCGAGAAAGGCGAGGCACGCCGCCATATTGTCGGGGCCGCCTTCGTCAAAATAGCGCCAAATCCGCAGGACTGCGTCGGGATCGAGTGTCGAGGCCTCGTCCAGGCGCGCGTCGCGGCGCCGATCTCCAGGCAGCAGCGCCAACTTGACGTCGCTTCGCCCCGCCAACGCCTTGAGTTCGTCGACGCCGTAGCGCCAATAGTCCGCCCCGCCAAGCACGCGCACCGCGACCAGCTTGGCGAGCGCGCACACCCTTTCCAGATAGAGGTCGACCGAGAACGGGTGGCGCAAGGCGGCGAGCGAAGCGATCCTGAGCGTCGACTTCGGCTCGGGAAAGGCGTGATACGCGTGCGCCAGCGCATTGAGGTCGCTGTCAGAGAAAGAGAGGAACACGATGTCCGCCGGCGTCTGACCCAGATCAAGCGCTTCGACCGTCTCGTCGAGCGTTCTGACTTCGATCCGGGGGACGTGCATCGCCGGAGAAGCTCGTCAGGCCCCGAGCGCCGAGGCGACGGCCTCGCGGTCGACACCGCGCTCAGCGATCACGACGAGACGGCTCAGCCGCGGCTCCCCCACACCCCAGGGCCGGTCGAAGTCGCGACGGAAGCGTTGCCCCACGCCTTGCACCAGCATCCGCAACGGCTTGCCGGCCACTTCGATAAAGCCTTTGACACGCAAGATGTCGTGCGTACGCGTCGCCGCGACCAGTCGGTCGATGAGCGTGTCGGGATCGTCGACTGTTGGAATTGTCACGACGAACGTATCAAAATCGTCGTGATCGTGCTCGCCTTCGGCGTCATGATGCGAAGGACGCGCGTTGAGGTCGTCCTCGGCTGCGGCGTTCATGCCGATAAGCACCTCAGGGTCAATCGCGCCTTCGCGCGCGGGCGCGATCTTGACTGCGCGCGGCACGGCTGCCGCGATCTGCGCCTTGAGGGCTTCGAGCTGGCTTTTGTCAACCAGGTCGGCCTTGTTAAGCACGATGAGATCGGCGCTCATAAGCTGATCCTCATAGACCTCCTCGAGCGGATTGTCGTGATCAAGCGACGGGTCGGCCAGTCGCTGTTCGGCGACGCGCGCGGGATCGTCGGCGAAGCGACCCTCGGCAACCGCGGCGGCGTCGACCACCGCGACGACGCCGTCGACCGTGAGCCTCGAGCACAGGTCCGGCCAGTCAAAGGCTTTGACAAGCGGCTTCGGCAACGCGAGGCCTGAGGTTTCGACGATGATATGATCCGGCTTCGGCTCGCGAGCGAGCAGCGCGGTGATCGCGGGAACGAAATCATCGGCCACCGTGCAGCAGATGCAACCGTTGGCAAGCTCGATGATCGCGTCTTCCGGGCAGGCCGCGTCCGAACAATTCCTGACGAGATCGCCGTCGACGCCGACATCGCCGAATTCATTGATGATGAATGCGAGCCGTCGACCGCCGGCGTTGGCCATGAGATGGCGAATGAGCGTCGTCTTGCCCGCGCCGAGAAAGCCGGTGACGATGGTGACGGGTGTTTTGGCGAGCATGCGGAACGGACCCTTAAGCCGGCGCAATGCCAGAGAACGCGAGCGGCGGCGTGCGCGACACGACCCCCTTGCGAAATGAGAGAGGCCGCTCGCGCCACGGAACGATGCCCTCGGGGGAGGCGGCATAGCGGCGCGCCGCAACGACGATGTCCTCGAGATGCGAGGCGCGATCAAGATCGCCGACGACATAGGTCCATTTGCCAGGCTGAGCGAGCGCGATCGTGCACGGGCGCTTGCAAACGGAGAGGCATTCGACGGCCTTGAGCGCAATATCGGGCTCACCCGCAAGGCGCTCGCCAAGCGCTTCGAACAGGCCGGGGCCCATTAGGCCCGCCTCGGATTTGCAGGTAACGCAGACAAGCAGCGTCGCGGCGGCGGCAGGGCCGCTGTGGGCGTTCATGGGCCCCGTCAATCCCAGTGGCTAAGCAACGGGCTCGTCGCAAAATCGGAAGTGTGTCGGGCGGTCATGAACGCTCCTTAGCCGCCCCACCGGCGGCATCGCGGAATCCATCGGCGCACGGCAGGTCTCCTGGCTCGCAACGTATCGCCGACGCCGCCTTCCCAGACCCTGCAAAAGTCCAGTGGCGAGAAAAAGCGTCAGCACGCCGCTCACAGTCGCGGGGGCGGCCACGGATCGACAAAATGCCTACCGTGTTCCCTTTTCACCCTCGGGTTCAAACGAGGGACCGTGCGCTGGTCATGTTCCAGCTTCGGGAGGGGTTGTCAAATAAAGCGCAAGCCGCCTTCGTGCGCAGCGAAACTGGGGAACCGCGTCGGGAGAGTTCGGAACGGCAGTCATGATCGTCGCACAACCTGCGGTTTCGCTTTGACGGCGCGCGTGCCCTGGTTTGCGTGGTTCGATCCGGAGCGCAGGACGGCGGCGGCGCGCTGACGCCTTGACGGGTGGCGCCTTCAGCGCCGAGCATCCCTTGAGGCGCAAATCTCGCTTGGGGCTTGGGCTTGGGGATTGGGGCTTGCATGGAAGCGATCGCATGCGCTCGGACCGTCAAGGCGATCGCCGCGGCGATTGCGCTGCCTCTCCTTTCGGGTTGCGCAGGCCTCCACCTCGACCAGGAGCCTGGCCAGGTCATCCAGCGGACCGAGGGCGAGGACAACTACGCAGAGAGACAGAAGGCCGGGCCGGTCGCCGCGCGCGTGCTGCCCTACGGGTTGCTCGCGGAGCAATCCTACGATCACACAGTCTACACGGCTCACAGGATCGCTGTGCGCGCCAGCGCGTGCGGCCTCGACAACCCTGAGGATTGCGACGCGCGCGCCGACGACCAACGCGTTGTCCGCTGGCTCAACGAATGGCGCTACGTCTGGAGCTGCGACGGACCGGACGCGTGTGGGGTGCGGACGCCCGGCCAGACCGAGCCAGCCGGAGGCTTGGGGGTCCAAATCTGGGCGCGCAAGGGCGTCCCATGTTCGGAAGCGATCATCGCCTTTCGCGGCACAGTCGGCGGCGACAAGGGCGATTGGGAGTCCAACTTCCACTGGATCTTGCGCGCTTTTCCCGTCTACGATCAATACGAGCAGGTCCGCGACCACATCAGCGACTTCATCGGCCGCATCGAACGCGACAGTTGCTATCGTAAAGGTACGACGGAGATCATCGCCGTCGGCCACTCACTCGGCGGCGGTCTGGCTCAGCTTGCAGCCTATTCTGATCACCGCATCCGGCGCGTCTACGCCTTTGATCCCTCGATGGTGACGGGGTTTTATTCGGTCAACCCTCCGAACCGGGATCGCAACGCCCGTGGACTCGGAATAGAGCGCGTCTACGAATTCGGCGAGGTCCTTGCCTACGGCCGCCTGATCATGCTGCACACCATCCCCTTGTCGCCTTGCAATCCGCGTGTCGTCAGCGTCCGCTTCCGGGTCTTTCAAGGGGCTCCAATCGCCCTTCACAGCCTGACCGACCTCAACAATGGGTTGCTCCGGGTCGCGAGACGCTCCAAACCGGAGACCTCGCCGATTGTGCTCGAGCGCTGCACCGACGCGACGAAGCCGCCACTCGTCGCATCGCAATAGACCGGCGAAGGCTTTATGCTGAGTCCGATTTGATCCGAGCGCAGCGCGCCTCGTAGCGCGCCACCCTCGCCCGTGCCGAAAGCGTTCCATGAACCGCCCCGAAGACGATCGCCACAAAGCAAAAATGGTCAAGCGCAAGGCCGCGCAGGACGCCGAAGTCGCGGCGAAGCCAATTCTCGAAAAAGGTCTCCTGATCGTCCATACCGGTCCGGGCAAAGGCAAGTCGACGGCAGCCTTCGGACTCGCGTTGCGCACGCTCGGGCGCGGCTATCGGGTTGGCGTCGTGCAGTTCATCAAGGGCGCGTGGTCAACGGGCGAGCGTATGGCGATCGAGCGCTTCGGCGCCCAGGCCGAGTGGCGCACGATGGGCGAAGGCTTCACCTGGGAGACGCAGGACCGCGCGCGCGACGTTGCCGCGGCGAGCGCCGCGTGGGCGGAAGCCAGGCGCATGATGGCCGATCCCTCCATCCGTCTCCTCGTGCTTGATGAGCTGAACATCGCGCTCCGCTACGACTATCTGCCGCTCGCCGAAGTCGTCGCGGCGCTCGTTCAGCGGCGCCCCGGTTTGCATGTCGTCGTGACCGGCCGCAACGCCAAGCCGGAACTGATTGAGGCGGCCGATTGCGTCACCGAGTTCGCACTCGTCAAGCATCACTTCGCCGCCGGCGTGCGCGCGCAGGAGGCGATCGAGTTTTGACCGCACGAGCGCTGATGTTCCAGGGGACAGGATCGGACGTCGGCAAGTCGCTGATCGTCGCGGGCCTCTGCCGCGCTTTCACCCGGCGCGGACTTCGTGTCCGCCCTTTCAAGCCGCAGAACATGTCGAACAATGCTGCGGTGACGGACGACGGCGGCGAGATCGGGCGCGCGCAGGCGCTGCAGGCGCGCGCATGCGGGGTCGCGCCCAGCGTGCACATGAATCCGGTTTTGCTCAAACCCCAAAGCGAGGTCGGCGCGCAGGTCGTCGTCCAGGGCAAGGTGATCGGCAACGCGCCAGCGCGCGAATATCAGGCCCTCAAACCCAAACTGATGAGCGCCGTGCTTGACAGCTACGCCCGCGTGAAGGCGGAGGCCGATCTGGTGCTCGTCGAGGGCGCGGGCAGCGCAGCCGAGATCAACCTGCGCGAGGGCGACATCGCCAATATGGGCTTCGCGCGCGCCGCCGGGTGCCCGGTCGCGCTGGTC